>JAGVAS010000077.1 GCA_020060185.1 Desulfovibrio sp.
ACCGCGGTTATGACGACGGTAAGCTAATCAAAAAAGTCTGGGATGACTATACCATAAAGCCGGTTATCGATATTCGCAATATGTGGAAAGACGGGGAAGAAACGCGTCTGGTAAATGGCATGACGAATATAGTGTATGATTACTGCGGCAACGTTTACTGCTATCCTAAGACCGGCAAAAAAAAGCAAATGTCTTATGGAGGGTTTGAGCAGGATAGAGGAACGTTAAAGTATCGCTGTCCTGCGGAGCACTATGGGATCGAATGCGAAGGTAGGGACACCTGTCCGGTAGCCAAAGCGGTAAGGATTCCCATGAAAGAAGACCGCCGCGTCTTTACGCCGGTTGCCCGCTCCAGCTACAAATGGGAGAAGCTCTACAAGAAACGTACCGCTGTGGAGAGAGTTAACAGCAGGCTTGATGTATCTTTCGGGTTTGAGAACCATTACATCAGGGAATTGAAAAAGATGCGCCTTAGAATGGGCTTGGCTCTTTGCATTATGCTGGCTATGGCCTTGGGGAGGATCAAAGAAAATCAGTGGGATAAAATGCGCAGCTTGGTAAAATCAGCATAAAATTCCCTCCTGAAAAAAGAATAAACTCCCTCCGGGGGGTAGATCTGTCCAAAAACGGCACGGATTAGCCAGAAAATGGTAAATTTAAGCCAGGAGGGAGATTAGGTCCATTATTTGTAGAAAAAGTCGCTTGAAAATCGTAATTTGGGAGTGATTATTTTTTTAGCTAATCAAAAAAATGAGTGCATCGCAAATGGCTTTTATAGATTAGACCTTGACGCCTATACAGGCATAGGATATAATAACTGAGGGAATGTCCTCAAAATGACAACGGAGGCGATGCTAGTGGTTTTGCCGGCACAGGGTTTGACGGAGGACGATGGCGTATGTATGGAACTGGATTTTTTAAAAGTTGAGGAATATGAAGATAAGACTGATGAAGAAGTTGTAACAGAAGCAAAAGATGGAGACAGCATCGCCTTAGAATACCTAATTAACAAGTACAGGAATTTCGTAAAAGCTAAGGCCCGTTCATATTTTCTTATCGGTGCCGATCGTGAAGATATTATCCAGGAAGGAATGATAGGTTTATATAAAGCTATCAGGGACTTTAAAGGCGACAAGCTTTCTTCCTTCCGGGCTTTTGCGGAACTCTGTATTACCCGGCAGATTATCACTGCCATTAAAACGGCAACCCGTCAAAAGCATATACCGTTGAATTCTTATGTTTCTTTGAATAAGCCTATTTACGATGAAGATTCTGATCGCACCCTTCTTGATATTCTTTCCGGTACAAAAGTGACAGATCCTGAAGAATTAATGATTAACCGGGAAGAATATAATGATATCGAGTTTAAAATTGGGGAAATTCTAAGCGACCTGGAATGGCGTGTTTTAATGCTTTACCTGGAAGGAAAGTCGTACCAGGAGATAGCTGTGGAATTAAAGAGACATGTAAAGTCTATAGACAATGCCCTGCAAAGAGTTAAGCGTAAACTGGAACGCTACCTGGAAATCAGGCGGGTGTAGCTCAATGGCAGAGCACTGGCTTCCCAAGCCAGCTACGTGGGTTCGATTCCCATCACCCGCTCCAAGAATGAATTGTAAAGCCCTGCTGAAAACCTCAGGAGGGCTTTTGTTTTTCTTTTAAATATAGCGCAGGGCCCTGGGACTGATATTTAACAGGCTAGCGGCTTTGAGCTGGTTTCCATAGGTTGTTTCCAGGGCTTCCGTGATTATTTTTTTAATGATGTGGTCATGCCAGTTCTTAAGATCATTTTGGAAACTGTTAAAAGCAAATCCCTGTTTTAAATTCAAATTTTTCAATAATAGTTCTTCAAATTGATCCAGTAATTTTACAAGATTCTCCCCCTGGGGATAGGAAGAGAAAAGGTTCTTCAGCTCAAAGCTCTGTTTAGAGGGCGGGTTGTTTTCCTGTGCCGGTATTGTTTCCTTGTTTTGGGCTTCAGAAGAAGTTCCACCGGCAAGGCCTGATGTTTCTTGGTACTTTTGTATGATTCTCAAGGGAAGATCATCAGCAGTGATCACAGGACCATTGCTAAGCAGGACAGCCTGGGGCTACCGTATTGACAAGCTCTCTAATATTTCCGGGCCAGTTGTACTTTATCATTATTTTCAGGGCTTCCTCGCTAATTTTTTTGGCTCCGGTCCCTTTATCTTTGCTTTCCGTTTCCAGGAAATAGTTGATAAATAGGGGTATATCCTCTATCCGCTCCCGTAAAGGAGGTATATATAATGAGGCTACATCCAGGCGGTAGAAAAGATCTTCCCGGAACTGGTTATTCTCTACCTTCAGCTGCAAATTGGCATTGGTAGCAGCTATGATTCTAACATCCACTTTACAGAGTTCCTCTCCGCCCACTCTTAGAAATTCTCCTGATTCCAAAACACGTAACAGTTTTACCTGAATAGCAGGGCTGGCGGAGTCTTACATGTAGCACAGATTATCCTGTTGGAGGGAACTATAAAGATGCCCGCGCGTCCAATTATTTAAGGATACGGGCATCTTATTGCTTACTACTGTTAACCTTAAAGGGGGCTGGTATAACTAAACGTTCCAGGCTCGCATTTAAAAAAAAGCCATTAAGGCTTTATTTTTTTGCCACTTTTTAGGGAGGCTTAATCTTGTTAATAAAGGTAATAATAAAATAACAACATTACTTACGGAAAAAAATGCTGGGCATAAAAATATTGTGAGAAGGAGATGAAAAAAATTGAAAGCGGTAATCATGGCCGGTGGAGAAGGGGCAAGACTGCGTCCTTTGACCTGTGATCGCCCTAAACCTATGGTGCCTTTGATGGAAAAGCCCATGATGGAATATATAGTGGAGCTCCTGGTAGCCCATAACCTGCGTGATCTGGCTGTAACGCTGCAGTACCTTCCGGAAAATATAAAGGAGTATTTTGGTGAAAAATCTCCTTTGGGGGCTGATTTTACCTATTTTTTAGAAGAGGAACCTTTGGGAACGGCGGGGAGTGTAAAAAATGCAGCTTCTTTTTTAGATGAAACATTTCTGGTTATTAGTGGAGATTGTCTGACGGATATTAATTTAAGTGAAGCCATAGAGTTTCACCAAAGAAAAAAAGCCCTGGTCACCATCATTCTAACGCCCCAGGAGAATCCTCTTGAATACGGTATCGTCATGGTTAATGAAGATGGGAGGATCATTCGCTTCCTGGAAAAACCCCGGTGGGGCGAGGTTTTCAGTGATACTGTTAACACGGGGATTTACATACTTGAACCCGAAGTTTTGAAGTACATTCCGCACGGTAAAAAATTTGATTTTAGCAAGGATCTTTTTCCCCTGCTCATGGAAAAAGGCCAGCTTCTTTTTGGATGTGTTCTATCCGGATACTGGTGCGATATAGGTAGCCTGGAACAGTACCGTTATGCTCATTATGATATCCTTGATAAAAAAGTAAAAGTAAGCCTGCCAGCCAGGGAGGAAGAACAGGGGATTTGGATAGCTGATGATGTTTACATAACCCCGGGAGCCCGTCTTATGCCGCCCTTCTTTATCGGTAAGGGTACATATATAGATACAAAGGCAATTGTCGGCGAATACACTATCCTGGGTTCTTATAATCATATTTCTGAAAAGGTTTCTGTAAAAAGGAGTATTACCTGGTCCCGTGTGACCCTGGAGAAAAATGCCATTATCAGGGGAAGCATTTTAGCCGGCGGTGTCCGCCTGGAAACGGGAAGTGCCGCCTATGAAGGAGCAGTGGTCGGTGATGGAAGTATAGTAGAAAGGAAAGCTACTGTAAAACCAGGGATAAGAATATGGCCCTATAAAAGGATTGAAAGCGGGGCCCTGGTTAATAGCAATCTTATTTGGGGAAACCAGTTCAGGAGGTCTTTGTTTGGGGCTGATGGAGTCCGTGGCGAGCTAAACGGAGATCTCACCCTGGAGAATGCGCTCAAAATGGGTTCAGCTTTTGCCTTTATGCTTGGAGGGGCTGTACCGGTAGTGATCGGTGGAGATACATGGGAACCTTCCCAGCTTCTAAAAAAAGCGATCACTGTGGGATTGCTGGCCGGAGGAGCGGAAGTAATGGATATTGGTGAAACAATTGCTCCCGTAATGCGCACAGCTATAACAGCTTTGCAGGCCGAAGGAGGTATTTATGTCCACTCCTGCTCTTCAAATTACGGGTACAGCGCCATACGTTTCTTTGATAAAGAAGGCCTTAATTTACCTCATTCCAGGGAGCGCAATTTGGAACAAATATATTTAAGGGATGATTTTCCCCGGGCTAGAAAAGATAAACTGGGTTTTTTAAAAATAATTAATGATTACAATAAAATATATGCTGAAACTCTTTTAAGAGATCTTTCATTGCAGGTCATAAAAGAAGCTAATTTCTCTCTTCTGGTTGCTTTCCCGCCTCCCCATTTACAGGAATTTTTGGTGCCCCTGTTGCAGGATCTCAATTGCAATCTTGTCGTCTATTATCCTCCCGGGAGGACAAAACTGGCCTGCTGGAAAGAGGATGATTTTTATGTTCATAAAAAAGACATTGCCCGCGGCATTGTAAGGGGGGAAGTAGACCTCGGTTTTTGGATGGATCCCAGTGCTGAAAGAATGGTGCTGTTTGATGAAGAGGGCAGTGAAATTTCCGGAGAGTTGTACCAGGCTTTACTCTCGCTCTTAATTTTACAATCAGGAAAAACTTCAATGCTGGTGCAGCCCATTTCCGCTTCCTGGATTCATGAAGAACTGGCCCGCAAGAACCGGGGGACAGTTTTGCGCAGTAAAACGTTTCCCCGTCATTTCCAGGAAAAAATCAAGGAGATAAACAGCAACAATAATTCTTTTAGCAGCAGGGCTTATTTTCCCCCCGAATTTTTGCAGATAGATGCCGTAACTTCTCTGCTTAAAATTTTGAATGCACTGGCCCGGGGAGGAAAAAGTCTTTCCACTTTTTTAAAAGAAATTCCGGGGATTAATTTACGTCAAAAAGAAATAGCATGTCCCTGGGGACAAAAAGGCCTTGTTATGCGCCGTCTTATTCAGGAAGGACCGGGTAAGGCAGAAAAGATAGAAATGGTTGATGGGTTAAAGTTCTATTATCCGGATGGTTGGGCGCTGGTTCTCCCCGATCCTGAAAAGCCTTCCTACCGTATCTATGGCGAAGGTTTTACAGAAGAAATAGCTGAATCACTCACCGATTTTTTTGCTGAAAAGGTTAAATCCCTGCAAGACCCCAGGCCCGCAGGCATTCCGCAAACCAATAATTTTAAAACCAAGTAAATGAGCATAGTAAGGGATTTTAGGATGAAGTTCATGAAGTACTGCAAATTCGAATATTCAG
>JAGVAS010000116.1 GCA_020060185.1 Desulfovibrio sp.
CTACATTATACTTTTTAAAATTATTTTGTCAAGAAATAAATAAGTTTGGTGCCAGGCACCAAATTACCCAATAAGTAAATAAGTTAAGTGCCAGGCACCAACATGCAAGGCACCAACATGCAGTGGATTACACAACAAAGGGGAAATTACAAATGGGTGGATTCTTTAACAGTGAAGAGGACATGAGCGCGGCGCTCCTTGATCATCTTCTCAACTACCTGCTGCAGTTGTTCGGGGCTGGCAGCCGGTTCAAAACAGTGCCTCCCCAGGCAGGCAAAGGCGCTGGCCTCCTGTACCTTGGCATATTCCTCACGCCCCATCTCCTTTGCCACTTCGGGTTTAAACAATCTTACAACCTTAGGAGGAACAATGGCAGCAAGGGCCGTACTGTGCAAAGGCAGCAGTCCCGGGTCGCCATCATTTCCCACGACATCTATAACAGCAACGCGTTCCCTGACCCCCAGGGCTGCCAGTGCCAGGGAGGTGCTGAACAGGGTGTGCTCTCGATACTCATCCATAAAGGCGTGAACGATGTCCGCAGCTTTTTCCAGGAAAGCTTCTTCCCCCGTTAAAGAGGCCAGTTCCGCAAACCACTGTGCACAGAGAGAGTTATTCCTCAGATCAAAAAGGGGTTGGTCCAGTTTACCCGGTCCCTGTTCTATTAAAGGCCTGTCACTTAAAGCGCCCCCGTCATGGGAAAGATCATCCAGGCAGTAGTCAGCCAGTTCACGGGATAAATCCAGCCAGCTTATCTCCCCGGTATGCTGATAAGCCGTTGTCAGTGCCACTCCCATGGAGGCCTGATCTTCAAGCAATCCCCATAGCTTTGCCTCTTTTTCTTCCTCGGCCAGGTAATGGGCCATCCCCTTCCCCTTTAGGTAACAGCGCCTCTTCAGCATTTTTAATGTACCCAGCGCCAGGTCGTGCCACTTGGGTTCCGCCAGTATAACAGCTGCCAGAAACAGAGAGCGCACCAGCAGGGCATTCCAGTTTACATAGATTGTACGATCTATTCTCGGCTTCACTCCCTGCTGCCTTTCGCTCAGGGACTGGGAATAATACTTTTCGTCAGCATCCTGTGAGCCGGCCCAACCGCCCATTTCAGGGATATAAAGGTTGTTCTCAAGGTAACGGAGCACATCACGGGCGGCGCGGGCAAAGAGCCCATCGGAAGTTAACTTGTGAGCAATAAGCAGTGTGTATAAAAGCTGGGCGTTATCTTCCAGCATCTTTTCATAATGGGGTATGCTCCAGTCCCGGGTGGTACTGTAGCGGAAAAAACCTCCCTCTACACGGTCATAGAGTCCTCCCTCAAACATGGAACGGAGCGTATGGGTAAAAATATCTTTCCATTCCTTATCCCCCTGGTAAAGATACGCTATCTGAGCCAGCTCCAGGGCATCAACCATGGGAAACTTTGGAAAGTTGCCGAAGCCGCCATACTGGGGATCGTAGCTTTTCTTCACTTGGCTGGAAGCATAGCCCAGCAAATCGGCGAATGTTTCCGTTTCCAGGCCCTCTGCTCTTACTTCCGTTTCCATTTTATGAGGCGGCTTAGTCCTTTCAGGTTTTACTCTGCTCCTTTCCCGGGCCTCTCTTTTGATCCCTGCAGGATCTTTACGATAAAAATGAAAGACACTCTCTAAGGCTTCGAGCATTTTATCCGGCGGTATATACGTCCCCCCGGTGATGATCTCGCCTTCAGGAGTAAGAAAAGCGGTAGTAGGCCATCCTCCCAGGTTATAGCGGGCATTTATATCCGGCCTGCGGTCGGTATCAACCCTGATAGGAATATAATTTTTGCTGATATTTTCGGCGATCTCTCTATCAGTATAAGTGGTATCATCCATTACATGGCACCAGTGGCACCACGTTCCGCTTATACTCAGCAGAACCGGTTTATCTTCTTTTTGGGCTTTTTCGAAAGCCTCATCGCCCCACTCCTGCCAGTTTATCAGCCTGCCTTCTTCTTTATCCATTTTAAAAGCCCCCATTTAACCATATTTTTTATATTTTCCCCTTGAATTCTAATTTCATAACATAAGTAATTTGGCGAATTTTGTATTTCCCGGGAAATAATTTCTCAAACAGTTTTTCCGAGCCATCCGCATATTTGACAGGCTATCACGTCACAATCAAAGGGTTATCCATTTGAAGTGGCTGTACCTCCCGAAGTTCCGATTAAAAGGAATAAGATACCAGCCCTGATTATTGCCATAAAAAGGACAATGCAAATATATGGAAGCTTGCCTGATAGGTTTTTATTTAACCCGGATACTGTGGAGGAATACTTTTAGCCCGTACCAATCAACCATTGTCTTTCTACTTTAATAAAGAGAAAGAAGAACTAAAAGTCGTACCAGTTTTGGGTATAGCATGCGGCATACCGGTAATAGGACAACAAGCGGAATTGCTTTCCCTGTATCAGGAAATTTCGGAAACGGCCTGTAACCGTGGCGCTATCTGTTACTTTTTTACACCGGATTTCATTAATTTGAAAAAGAGACGATCACTGCCTTTACGTACAGGTTAAAAAAGCCTTTCCATAAAGACTGGGTTTTACAGGAGTTCCCCATAGCGAATATTATCTATAACCAGACAGGCTATATCAGTGAAGACCTAAGACCCCGCTATCGCAAGTTCTTTTATGATTTTTTGCAGGAAAAGAAGATAGTTTAGCTGATTAACCCTTTTCTGGGCCTTCGCAACAAGCTGGAAATATATCGAAATAGTTCAGCGTTTACCGAGGCAAAACTTCGAGTTCCTGGCTTAAAAAAGCTCTAGCGTTTTCGTAGAAGGTTCTAAGGCTCAGTTCAGCTTTTCTCTGGCATTCCATTATATTTAGAAAAATTATCCTTCAACTACTTTATCTTTTTGATCCTGTCCCTTAGCCTTTTTTCTTTCTTTAACGACTACAGCAATTTTTCTAATAAGAAGGAACAGTAAAACTAGTGGAACCAGTATGGGGAGCGAACCTATGGAGACGATAATTAAATTGGAGATCCCTTTTAACAGGCGGTTTGTATTTAAAGCCAAAAGATTCCCAACTTTTTCCAAGGTGCCGAGGTCTTCCACCAGGGAAGTAGCGAGGGGATCTTTTTCCTCCAGGTAGATATTGATAGAAGAGTAGCTTACACGTTGTTTTAAATGCTTGAATTCGGCAATCATGGACTCCAGGTTGCCCCGCACCCTCCACAGCTCTTTTTCAACCTCCAGGACTTCCTCGACTTTTTCCGCCCTGTCCAGCAAGTCACGCAACCTTTTCTCCTGGGCTTCCATGTTTACAATACGGGCTTCCAGGTCAATGTACTGCAAAGTAACGTCTTCTTCGCTGATATTTTTATTTTTTACTTTTCCCACTTCCTCCAGCATGGCAAGGGCTAATTCGAATTTATCCTCGGGAATGCGCAAAGAAATACGCCCGGCCCTGCGCTCCTGGGTGAGATCATAAAGTTCCAGGGAAGCCACATAACCTTGGAGCTGGCCTGCTTTTTGCTGGATCTCTTTGGCCGCCTCCTCAATATCTGAAATAATAAGCGTAAGTTGGGCATTGCATATTATATACTGCTGTGAAGATTCCAGCAAATCCGGTACAGACCCGCTTTCCGAAGCCCTGTCATAGGACGTGGACATGCTCATGACCACTTTGGCTTCATCCCTTACAGCCTGTGGAGCTCCCACTCTCTCCATTTTAACGTCCCTGTCAGCCGGTTGAAGCTCCGCTTTTGGCAGGGAAGCGCCGCATCCTGCAACTCCAAGAATAATGAATGCTAGAATTAAAGAAAGAAACGATAAAACTTTCTTTTTCCTCTCATTTCTGATTTTTAACATTTTTTATTACTCCGCCCCGCTATCCGGAACGAAAGCTACCCCCCTTTTATCATTGTAGGATCTATTAAGATAACGTTCTACAATCCAAAAAGGTTCCATTAATTTTTCTTAACATTTACCGAAGTTAAGAACCAGGCTACTTCTCCCGGGCGCTTCGTACAAGCTTCTCCAGGCCCGCGACATTAAAAGCGCCGATCTTGATAGAAGTAACTACTCCCTCGGCGTTCAAAGCAAAAGTTGTAGGAAATGCCCGTAAACGGTAGTTTTTAAATACTTCTCCATCACTATCCAGTAAAACGGGGAAAGTAAAGCCTTTATCATCAATAAACTTTTGTACTAACTTTTTATCCTCCTGGACGTTAATGGCAAGCACCACAACATCTTTACCCGAGGTGTGCAGTTCCTGCAAATGGGGCATTTCATCCACACAGTACGAACACCAGGTAGTCCAAAAATTGAGGATGACAGGACTTCCCCGAAAAGCTTCCAGTTCAAGGGTTTCTCCTTCAAGATCCTTCAGTGAAAACAACGGTGCAAGTGATCCATTCTGCGGAGCGAATTCTACGGTTTTTTCACCGGTTTCCGATCCGTTTGACCCCCGCTTTTTAAATTCTACCGTTCTTAGATTACAGCCCGCTGTAAAGAAATTAAGGAGCAGACAAAAAATAAAAAGAATAAAAACCAGCAGAGTAATATTTAATATCCTCTTCTTTTTTCCAGGCATGCAAATCTTCCTTTCAACTAAATTATATCACTATAACAAATTAACCTTATATGCTGAACCAGGATGGGCCAGGAGCACTTGAGCGAGATGAGCCAAGTGCACTATCTTCACGGCTTGGCTATAGAGGCACGCTCTAAGGCCCGGGAGCGGTATAACAAAATCTTCTAAACATATCGACGGCCTGATCATCTTTATATTAATATCGAAGTTATTTTTAAAAATAGGCTGCTGAAAAGCATAAAGCCAAGAAAAAGCAGAAAAATAGCGCTTAGGCGAGTAAACAGAAATAAAAAACGGTTTAGCTTCGTTAACCTGCCGGAAAATATATTCCAGAAAGCAGCCATTGCTATAAATGGTACTGCTAACCCCATAGAATAGGCAAAGAGATAAAATGCTGCTGTATAGGAACTCCCTGCCCCCATAGCCAAAAGCAGGATCCCGGCCAGTACCGGCCCGGCACAGGGGCTCCAGGCAAGGGAAAAAATTGCCCCCATAAGAAAAGAACTAAATACTCCCCTGGTTACCGGCGCCCTAGAAACAACGCTCCAGCTATGCTCCAAAAAAGGGAGATTGAAAATACCGAGCTGCCTCAGGCCCAAGAAAATTACAATAACTCCTCCCAGCCGATACAGGGTTTCCCTGTACTCCAGCAGCAGGCTCCCTAGTAGCCCAGCAGAAACACCCATTGTTATAAAAACAATGGTAAATCCCAGGACAAAGGACAGGGACATGACAAGCATACGGCTTTTCAAACCCGGTTCTTTATCATATAACTGCGCTCCCATGGAAGCCAGGTATGCCGGAATAAGTGGCAAAACACAGGGGGAAAAAAAAGAGATGAGCCCCGCTGAAAAAGCAATGATTGTATTGAGATCGGTAACAGCCATTTTATCCCCCCTCCTAAAATATCCTCTTAAATCATACCTTGACGCCGCCTGCTTATATATAATACTATAGCAAAGCTGCTTATAAAACCTGTCTCAACAAACCCGTAAGCGAACCAACCTTCCGCGAACTGATTATCATAATAAAAGGAAAGAGGCAGGGAGGCTTTACTCACCCGCCTCTTATTAAATTCGGAGGGAAACAATTGAATATTGTTTATTTGGCTTGCTCCAGGGCTCTCTCCACGGCCTGGACAAACTTTTCAGTTGTTCCTGAAGCCCCTGTTACAACATCTACGGCAGCAGATTGTTTTGTAACAACGGCTTTTGGCAATTCGTCCACGGCTTTGTGCCAGGGTTCATAATCATAAGTTTCCTTGGTTTTTTCCGTGCCATCACCCCTATATTCTACTATAGCAACATCAACAATTCTACCCAGGAGAACCTGGACTTTAACTTCTACATGGCCCTTATCGTTTTTATCAGACTCTCCTTGGTACACGCCGTCTTTATAATCTCCGTTTTTATAGGGCTGCTCTTCTCCCAGTGCTCTTCTTACAGCCTGCTTGAACTTGTTGCTGGTACTGGTAGCACCAGTCACAACATCAATATCAGCAGATTGACTTTTGATTACCGCCGCAGGAAGTTCATCAAATGCCTTATGCCAGGGTTCATAGTCATAGGTTTCCTTGGTTTTTAGGGAAAGATCTCCTCTAAACTCCTGCATTATTACCTGGGTAATCGTTCCCTGCTGCACAACCATTTCCACAGCCACGTAGCCTGTACGGGAGGGATCAGAGATGCCTTCAAACCTGCCATCAGCATAACGTTTTTCAGGCTGCTTTTCTTCTCCCAGCGCCCTGCGCACAGCTTGCTTAAATTTCTCGGTAGTACTGGTTGCACCAGTAACGGCATCGATTTCTGCAGATTGCACTGCAATAACCGCCTGGGGAAGTTTTTCCACAGCTTCATGCCAGGGTTCGTAGGTGTAAGTTTCTGGTGTTTTCAAACTTCCATCGCCCCGGAACTCCTTCATTTCCACATCTACTATTTTACCCCCCTCTATTTTTACTGTCGCGGCAACATAGCCCTTATCAGTGGCATCGGAAGCTCCTTCAAAGATACCGTCAGGGAGCGCTTTAGAGCCAGAATTTTCAACCTTGGGGCCACAACCGGTAATAAGTAAAAATGTCAGGGCCAGTACAAATAATACGAAAAGAAACCTTTTAATTGCCAAAACTCTTCCTCCTTTATATGATAATTTTTTCACTATTATTAAAATTATATCATTAATAATTATGGAAATCAAGTATTTTTATTAGGTATATTAGGTATAAGTTTTTATTATGATGTTTGTGAAATCATGAACTAAATAATATTAATATGCTTTTGAGCATATGAACAATATGTTATTATATAATATTATTTATTAGTAATCCTGTAGGAAATACTATAAAAAAATAACCGGAAGGTTTATTTTCCTTCCGGTATATTTTCTTTGCAAAGATAGGAAGTTGTTTTCTATTTAAAAATCTCTTCGATATCATCAAGTCTTACCGCTTGCCAAGTTCATGAATTTTAGTTAGAACTTCGCTGACAGCTTCTCCGAAATTATCCACAGCTTCCGGGGTAAAACTGCAAAGAGTAAGGCGCTCTTCCTCTATCCCCACATCTTTCAGGATAGACTTAACACGGCCGACACGCTGTCCCGCCCAGTACAAGGTTTTTTGGAAAGGACAGTTATTTGTGTCTTCTTCAGCGCAACCCGCTACAATAACCGCATCCGCCCCGAGCTGGAAAGCTTTAAGAATGTGGGTGGTATCAATTTTGGAAATACAGGGGAACTTAACAACCTCAACATTCCCGCCTTTGTTCTTCAGGAAGCCTTCATTAAATCCCGGTAGAGCATAGGCACCCAGGCCGCAGGATAAGACCAACACTGCCGGTGAACCGTTCCTCGAAGCCATTAATTTTTTGACCACAGGCTCAAGCTGCTCCTCCGCTTCGGCGATATAAGGGGCCCTGAATTCAATGGCAAGGTTGGGGCAAACGGTAAGGCAGAGACCGCAAGCCTGGCACTGGTGATCGCGGATCATCAGATCGCCCTGATCGCTTACTACCGGAACGTTATAAGGACAGGTACGCAGGCAGGTAAGGCAATCGGCACATTTTTCCACGATCCTCCGGGCACCGGCGGCGCAACCCAGGCAGCGGCGGCTCTCCCATACGGCCATAGCCATGGTATAACCTTTTTCCACCGGCAAGAAATTGCTGGAGCGCTCTTCAGCATTTAACATGGGGATTTCATGACGCGCTATTTTTTTGACATTTTGGGCGACATCAGAGGCCAGCTCGGGCAGGGGTATTTCCTCTGCGACCATGGAGGCGACAAAAGGTTTTCCTGCGAGATAGTTATAAATGGCCATGCCAGCCACCCTGCCGTTAGCCATGGCCTTAACCGCCGTGCTGGGACCCGCTACTATCTCCCCGCAGGCAAAGACTCCATCCAGAGGAGTTTTCATTGTTGCCGGGTCGAATGCCAGGCGGCCTCTTTCATCTATAGGAACACCAGCTTTCTTCACCGCTTCCAGGTCGGAACCCTGACCAATGGCAAAAATAACGGTATTTCCGGGGATAGTGATTACATTATCCTCATTATAGGTGGGGTTAAATCTCTTTTGGGCATCAAAAACAGTAGTACATTCTTTGAGCTCCAGGCCCGTAATTACACCGTTTTCCACTTTGATAGCTTTTGGTCCCCAGGAGCAATTGAATTCAACCCCCTCTTCCTTGGCCTCCTCAATTTCCCAGGAAAAAGCCGGCATCTCCTTTTCAGACTCCAGGCAGGCCAGTCTTACCTTGGCTGCACCGCAGCGTACTGCCGAGCGGGCGACATCCATGGCCACGTTACCGCCGCCGATAACAATGACCTCGCGCCCATCCAGCCTGAAGTTTTCCCTCTTGGCAGCCTTTAAAAATTCCAGGGCCAGAAGTACATCACTGTGATCAGCTCCGGGAATAGGCAGGCCACGGCTTGCCGTAAGGCCTACTGCTATAAGTACGGCTTTAAAGCCTTCCTTTTTCAATGCTTCCAACCCAAAGTCAGTGCCGAATTCTACTCCGGTTCTAAACTCTACGCCCAGTTTTTTAAGATTATCAATATCCCGGTCAACAGTCTCATCGGAAAGGCGGTAGAGGGGAATAAAGTTGCGCGGGGCACCGCCCAGGTATTTTTCCCGTTCAAAAATAGTTACCGGGCAGCCCTGTAAAGCCAGGTCAAAAGCTGCAATTAACCCTGCTGGCCCGGAACCGATAATGGCAACTTTTTTCGTGGTATCTACACTGGCCGGAGCGGCAAAATCCGCCTGGCCAAATTCCACCGCTGCTCTTTTTAAACCCCGAATGGAAAGAGGCTCGTCCACATTCTGGCGCCTGCATTCGTCTTCGCAGTGATGCGCACAAATGGTCCCGCACACTGCAGAGACAGGATTTGCCCTTTTAATAACCTCCAGGGAGCGGTTAAAATCTCCAATAGCAATCAAGCGTAAATATTCCCGTACTTCCTGATGAATAGGACAGGCTGCCTGACAGGGAGGTATACCGGAAGAACCTTCTTTTAATGCACTGCTGCTGTCTGCCATCTTGTTCACTCCTTCTTAAAGTGTTTAAGCTTCCCGCCTGGAGCTTTTCGTTAAGGTAAAAAATGCAAAAAATAACCTGGCCTCCGATCTTTCTTTATATATTAATTCTTCTTGGGAAAAATTTTTCCTGCTGTGCATAAGCTTTTTTTCACTTACATCTTCTTTCCTTTCTGCCTCCGAAGTAAAGATTTTGGACTTGCTGTAAAAGGAGTTAAGGGCTGACAAGGCGAAATATATGCAACAGCTTTTTCTTAATATCTTAATAACAGGTAAAAAAAGAAACAACATTTTCAGAAGGGAGGTTAGGCCATTCGCCTCAGGGGAGAATGGCAAGAAAAAATGATTCTAATACCCTATAACGGTAAAAAACCGCAAGTGGCCGAGGGAGCTTTTGTAGCCCCCACAGCAGTACTTATCGGAGATGTAACCGTGGAAGAAGGGGCAAGCATTTGGTTTGGGGCTGTTTTACGGGGAGACATGGGTTCCATAGTCGTAAAAGCAGGTGCCAACGTGCAGGACAACACCGTCGTTCACCTCAAACTTTTCGGCAGCCAGGCCGTTATCGGAGAAAATGCTACTATTGGTCATGGGGCCATTTTGCACGACTGCACCATCGGCAGGGGTGCCATTATAGGAATAAACGCCGTGGTGCTGGATTTTGCCAACGTGGGGGAAGAGGCAATCATCGCCGCCGGAAGTGTCGTGGGAGACAAAGCGGTGATACCCCCCCGGCACTTAGCTGCAGGGACCCCCGCGCAGGTGAAGAAAGAGATCTCCGGAACATCACTGTGGTATATCAGGCAGAGTTCGGAAATCTACCACCAACTGCGTGATGAATATTTAAAACAGGGCATCGGCGCAAAAGATAAGGAAGAGTAGTTAAAATGAAAATAAATGCAGGGAATTCCCCTGCGCGTTCATCAACCCGGCACTAAAACAAGAGCCGGGTTTGTTATTTATTAGGGGTTTTCCGTGTTGTTGTTCCTCATGTTGGCTATATTTTCTCTGACATTAACTCTACAAAAATATCTACCAGGAAAGGATCGAATTGCACGCTTTTGTACTTCTGCAACTCCCTCAGTGCTTCACGGGGGGGACGGGGGCTCTGATAAGGCCTTTCACTGACTATGGCATCATAAGCATCTGCTATGGCCAGGATGCGGTTGCAGATATGAATTTCTTCACCTTTCAACCCCTGGGGATAACCCTCACCATTCCACCATTCGTGGTGGTGCAGAATGAGTTCCGCTATGGGTGAGAGCTCCGGTGAAGAACGGGCAATACGGTATCCTATCTCACAATGCCTTTTTACTGCTTCCCATTCCTCGGAATTTAATCTCCCCGGTTTTAAAAGAATATTGTCTGGCACCCCGACTTTCCCGATATCATGAACCTGTGCCAGCAAATTCAGGTCGTTCATTTCATGTGGGTTAAGATTGACTGCCGTCCCGAGCATGGAGACCAGTTCCTGCAACCTGTGGGCATGGCCCTGGGCTATAAAATCCCTTTCTGCCAGCGTAGCCATCAGCGCCCGGACAATATTGCTGCGTACCCTTGCACTCCGAATCAACTTGTCCCTGTACATGTTATTGTCTGCTTTTTGGAAAACTTCAGTAAGAGGGTCGCCGGCCTTGCTGGTAGAAGCAGCACCCATAGAAATACTCAAAGGAATCACGGAAGAATCACGGTTATAATTTTCCACAACGCCCTGAACGTGTTGAAGCGCTTTTTCTGCTTCCTGAAAAGATACTCCGGGAAGAAGGACAGCAAATTCATCCCCCCCGGTTCTGGCGACTGTGGCATCAGTACAGGAAAAGGTTTCTTTTAAGACCCTGGCTGCAGAGCATAAGAGCTCGTCCCCTTTTTCATGTCCAAGAGTGTCATTAATAATTTTTAAACCATCAACATCACAGGTTATAACGGTGATGGGGAAGAGATTTAAAGTATCCAGGCGCTGCATTTCCTCTTCAAAGAAAGCACGGTTGTTTAACCCGGTCAGGTAATCATGTGTACTCAAGTATATCAAATTGTCTTCTGCTTTTTTACGTTCGGTAATATCCCGGACTACACCCCTGCAGCCCCGGATAAGACCGCTGCTTTTTTTGATGGGGGACAAAGAAATTTCTAAAAAAATCTCCCGGTTTTTTTTATGTTGAACAGGACAGACCACTCCTCTTTCCGGATTTCCTGTCTTTAAAACCTTATCCCGGGCTTTCTGTAGTTCTTCTGAGTTCAGGAATAGCTCTTCACAGTTGGTTTCCCTTAATTCTTTCCGGGAATATCCGAGTATACTACACAGGGAGTCATTAAAAAAAGTCACCTTTCCATTTAGATCCATTTCAAAAAAACCTTCCGTGATGTTTTGAATTATCTCTTTATATTTCTCTTCGGAAAGACGCAAGGATTCTTCCATTTTTTTACGCGTTAAGGCCACGCCAATCCCGTTTAAAGCAGCTTTTAGAAGACGCTGATTGGGCTGATTGAAGAAGGAATTGTCAGAGCTGTTAAACAACAGGCAGAAGCCGCTGACATTTTTTAACTCCATAATAGGCAATAGTATCCACTCTTCCCCATGATCCCCGGACTTTCCCACCTTAAAAGAACAGTTAACCTTTATCTCATTCTCATGTGCAGCTATAATTTCCCCAGCCAGTACCTCATTAAAACCATCACTCCGGCTTACCAAAATAAGCTTTTGCTCTTCCAGCAAATAAATGCCGCCTTCGCTGGCCCTGCTGAAGGCAAGCAGCATTTCCAGGGAAAAAGAAAGAAAATCATTTATGCTCAGGGTTGCTTCGTCGGAAAAGGCTACCTGGTTAAGAATTTCCAGTTCCTGGTTGCGATACTTAAGTTCTTCTTCCAGCTTATCTCTGACGGTAGTATCCCGGGCTACTGCCTCTATACCAATTAAAGCACCTTTCTCCTTATAAACAGGGAAAAGCCATAATTCCGTACACACAAAATACCTATTTTTATGAACCCAGCGGACATGACAGGGCCCTGTGGGAATTTCTCCTTTTTGCACTTTCCCCAGCAAACCTTTTAGTTTTTTCTGATCCTCTTTATGGACCAGGGTTAGCCAGAAAGAAGGGTCTGGTTTGAACTCTTCCTGGGAATAACCAGTAATAGCCATGGCCAGGGGTTTCAAAAACTGGAGCCCTTTCCCGGGCAACATGCGGATCGTCAAGGTGGGATACTCTATTTCCAAAACCCCATACCCCCTCCATCCTACAGGAGCAAGTTTTTGGGCGGCGTTTTGCTGTTGGCAGTGTTCCGGGTTCAGCTCGGCAAGTTCTACTACTCACCTCGAGCTTCCGACGACCTCCCCGGCGGAATTCCCATCCATGGTCATCACCGGCAGCTGACATCCGGTCAGCTGGGTCGTCGGAAGCTCTCGTTTCGCAGTGAACTTGTTACCTCGCTGCACAAGTCACCCCGCCAACAGCAAAACGCCGTGACTGTGGAACAATGGTGAAATCTAAACCCTGTCATTTTCATCCATTGTTGTGACTCGCAGGGTTGTGGCGGTTAATCCAAAATTATCTTCTCGATAAATAATGTAAGCTGTTCAGAGAGATCAACCACTCTCTCTCCACTCTTATTTTTATTTTGAATTTTGACTATGGGCCGGAAGGGAATATGGCGGTGGATCCCTGTTACAATTCCAGTCTCTCCTGTATTGAGAAGAACCCTGGAACCAATGGGATAAAAAGAAATATTTTTAATGAAAAGGCTGAGGAGATTTTGATCAAACTGGAAGGAGTTGCTTAAAAGCATCTCCAGTCCCTCGTGCTGTGAAACAGAATTCCGGTAGCTTCTTTCACTGGTAACAGCATCGAAGACATCTACAATTCCAAGAATCCTTCCCCATAAATGAATATCGTTCCCCTTAAGTCCATGGAGATAACCGCTACCATCAGAACGCTCATGGTGCTGTAAAACCCCGTTTAAAACATCCTTCCCTACGTTTTCCACAGAAGCCAGGCGAATAAAGCTGTGCAGAGAGTGTAATTTTATACTTTCAAATTCTTTATCGGTTAATAACCCTTTTTTTCTTAATATTTCCGGGGAAATATCCAACTTGCCGATATCATGCATAATTCCCGCCAGCGACAGCTCTTTAAGCGTAACGATATCCATTCCCAGCAATTTCCCCAGGTATGCGGCAAAAACGCAGACGTTTATGGAATGGGAAAGGCAGTAATTTTCAATTTTTTTCAAAAGAGCGACCTGCAACATCATTTCCGGATTAACTGACAATTTTTTCACCAGGTAATCCAGGACTTCAAAGATCTCTTTGATATAGGGCTTGATTTTTCTGTTTTTGTAGATTTCATTTATAGTTTTATAGGCCTGAATGTATATTTTTTTAGTTTCTTCGTCAGCCACCTCCGAGGGGATAGTATGAATCTGCCCAATACTTCCCTCCAGCTCTTTTTTCTCGTCACAATAGAACGGATCAAATTTTTCCCGGGGGGATCCTGTCATATTTGTGGTATCATCTAAGCCTTCTTCGATATATATAACTGCTTCCGGATCCATGTTCTGGAGATAGTTAATAACTGCCTGGTGGAATACCGTTCCTTTTTTTAATAAAAGTACCCCGCTCCGGGAACAGTAGATATCACTGGAAGTTACCATCCCCGGCTGTAGTTCGTTTGTATCCACTTTTCTATGTGACAATTTTTCCTTTCCCCTTTTCGAAGGGCTTATCGATATTTTTCCACAAGAAACTTTTTTTTCCTTTTTTTTATTCCATTTTTTTTAATTTTTCCATAAGGTAGAGGCGTAATAAATGCAGGGCCGACTGGGAGGCCCTCTCTTTGATATCCAGACGGCTTCCCCAGAATTCATAGCGATGGCATAACTTAAAGTCTTCCGCTTCCAGGGCGATATAAGTTAAGCCCACAGGCTTTTGCGGAGTACCTCCCCCCGGTCCGGCTACCCCCGTGATGCCCACACCAATGTCAGCGCGGCAAAGCCGGCGTACCCCTGTGGCCATCGCTTCCGCCACTTCGGTACTAACGGCTCCCACCTTTGCTATGATCGCGGGGTCAACACCAAGAATATTGATTTTAGCCTCATTACTGTAAGTAACCAGCCCGGCCAGTAAATAGAGGGAGCTGTCGGGGATATTGGTCAGGCGATGACATAAAAGCCCCCCGCTGCAGGACTCCGCCAGGGCTATAGTTTTACCTTTTTGCCAGAGTAAACGGGCTACGGCGAACTCAAGTTCTTCTTCATCTTCCCCGTAAATATAGTCCCCCAGCACCTTTTTTATCTCTTCAGCCTTGGAGGCAAGAAGTGCTTCTACTTCCCTGTCAGAGCTGCCGCGGGCTGTAAGGCGCAGATGCACCTCCGCCCCTTTAGCCAGGGGAGCAATAGTCGGATTGTCCTGCTTTTCCAGCAGGGGCCTGATCATTTCCGCCATGGCAGATTCACCCAGGCCAATAATACGCAGCACCTTGGACTGCAGTAAAGCCAGGTTCCCTTTTTCCTGCAATTTTTCCCGGAGCAAGGGGATTACCTGCTCTTTGAACATCGGTAACAGTTCACGGGGAGGCCCGGGCAATAAAACAATAATTTTGCCTTTTTCTTCCAGGAAAATACCCGGTGCCGTACCCCTGTCATTCAGTAAAATTTTCCCCCCACGGGGGACCATGGCCTGCCTCAGATTTATTTCCGCCATAGGCCGTTTGAAACGGCTGAAGAATTCTTGTAATCTTTGTTCCCACACTCTGTTTTTTTCCAGGGGAAGTGCCAAAACCTTTGCCACTGTCTCACGGGTAAGATCGTCATCTGTAGGACCCAGGCCCCCTGTTAAGATGATTAGCTCTGCCCTTTTTAAAGCCTGGTTGAATACTTCCGCGAGCCTTTTCTCGTTGTCACCAACGACCGTCTGGTAATAGACACCAATTCCCAGGGAAAAAAGTTCCCTGGCAATGTCCCTGGCATTGGTATTGGTAATTTGCCCCATGAGCAGTTCAGTGCCTACGGAAATTATTTCACAGCGCATTTAAGTTTCCTCACCTCAACATTTTAAATATTCTCCTGTACAATATTACCACATTTAAACGGCCATGACTCTTTAAAAAAAATCCCCTCTTTAAGATAAGAGGAGATTATTTGTGGTTTCTTATATATTTTGCATTTATTACATTACATTACATATCCAGGATTTTTTCCGCTTCTTCCCTGTCTAGATCCATTACATAAGTTATCCCGCTAACCTCGGCGGCTTCCCTTGTTAAAGCTCCGATATCATCCCGGGAAATGTACTGGAGAGAGAATTTGCGGCTCCCGCACATAAGCTGCTTTAACCCCTGGGCCAGCCGCTCATAATAGGTATAAAGGCCCAGGGCCCCGGGAGGAACTTTCTTAAAAGTTTCCTCTCCTAATTCTTCCTTAAGGGTCGAAGCAGTAACGAAGATTTCTTCCACGTTTTGCCCGAAACGTTCCACATAAACAGGCAGCTTGTTCTCGTGTATGCGCCTGCCGATAGTCTTACCGACCATGGCTGCAGCAATCGGAGCTCGCGCCATACCGATAAGTTTAACGTAAGGAGCCCCCAGGGCCAGCCCTTTAAAAACCTGATCTTCAAGGGTAAAACCGCCGGCCAGGGCTATATCCGGCACATACTCTCCTTTAAGGGCCAGCTTCCGGCAGTACTGGTAGAGGAGAGAATGCAGCTCCACGGAAGGAATACCCCACTCGTTCATCATTCTCCACGGGCTCATCCCGGTGCCGCCCCCGGCGCCGTCTACGGTCAGCAGATCGATTTTGGCAAGGGAGGCAAATTTTACGGCACGAGCCAAATCCACAGGCCTGTAGGCCCCTGTTTTCAGAAATACGTACCTTGCGCCTGCTTTCCTTAATTCCTCAACCCTCTGCAGGAAAGATTCCAGTTCTACCATGCCGATACGCGAATGCCGTTCGAATTCCTTGAAAGCCCCCTTGTGAAAAGCACCAATAACAGCAGGGTTTTCCGGATCGGGGAGTACCACATACCCTCTTTTTTTCAGCATCTGCGCCTTTTCCAGGCTTTTAATCTTAACTTCCCCGCCGATGTCCTTGGCTCCCTGGCCCCATTTAAGTTCCACAACCTCCACACCGAGCTGCCCCACAACATACTCGTGGACACCAAGCCTGGTGTCTTCCACATTGGCCTGAACTACGATGGCACCGTACCCGTCCCTCTGCCAGTCCTTAAAGAGTTTAACCCTCCTGTCCAGGTCAACCGTGCTGACAACACGACCATCTTTTATGATAGACTGCTCGTCCATCCCGCAAACATTTTCACCGATTGTCAGAATAGTTCCCGCCAGGGCAGAGCCTATGGCCAGCCCTTCCCAGTTATTCTTGGCAACATCGGTTGAGCCGATACCGGGAATAACAAAGGGCAGCTTTAACTTTATACCCTCTCCCCGGCCCACTTTCGTCTGCAAATTTACCGCCGGAAAGATAGCCTTGTCACTGTCAGCTTCTATACCAACAGCTCCTACGGCAGTCCCCATTATGGAAAAATGAGAATAATCCAGAGGGTATTTTTTTTCGGAAGCGGTAGTAATAATGCCAAAAGGCTGGGGATAAATAGTTTCATGTCCCCGGTAAGCTGATTTTCCTATCTCACACATCCCCACACATCCGTCTACGCATGTTACGCACATACCGCTAAAAGGGCTGATAGACCCTTCGGTGCGGTTTTTCGTCAGAGTAGCGGCAGAAGCATTTAATCTGGAAAGAGTCATGATCATTCTCCTTTCTAGTATGAAAATGAGGTGGCGCAAGTTGGTTCGCTACCGGGTTCGCTTGAGACAGGTTTTATGAGCAGCGTTTGCTGTTAGCGGAGTTCCGGGTTCAGCTCGGCAAGTTCTACTGCTCTCCTCGAGCTTCCGACGACCTCTGGGAACAAACCCGGCATTTTGATCCATTATTGTGACCTGAAGTGCCGTGGATGTAAATATGCATACCATGGGGACATTCCATTGGGGACATTCCATTGGGGACATTCCATTGGGGACATTCCTCTGAAAGAGGTGTGTCCCCATACCTTAAAGATGAGGTGTGTCCCCATACCTCATTCGTCATCACCGGCAGCTAACATCCTGTCAGCTGGGTCGTCTCCAGCTCTCGTTTTGCAGTGAACTTGTTTCCTCGCTGCACAAATCACTCCGCCAACAGCAAAACGCTTAAGTCTATGGAACAATGGCGGGATCTAAACCCTGTCATTTTCATCCATTGTTGTGATCGTCAGTGTCGTGGTAGTTAAGTGGTAGTTAATATGTAAATTTTGCCTTTCTCCCCGTCCCCAGTTCACAGGCCACACAGGGATCCATGTAACACATGGCTTCCTGGAAATAGTCAAGGCAGGGAGGGGAAAGGTTCAAACAGGCGTTACAAACAGGGTTTTCCTCCTGCGGGCCCTGGCACCTGGCCTGGCAGGCAGGGCAGATATACATACAACCGCCGCAAAGGCGGCACTCTTCCGATTTTTTAGCAAAGGGAGCGGTAATGCGGCGTTTTATTCCCCTGTTTACAAAACCGATGGCCTTGCCCTGCATTTGTTCAGCGCACATCCTGACACAAAGGCCACAGAGGATGCATTCTTCATTTTTTTGCTTGAAGCGGACAGTTGTTACCCCGTGTTTTGAGGCCATATCCTGTATTGTCCTGGAAGAAGGACAGGTGGCCAGGTACAGCTCCAGAAGCAGTTTCCTGGCCTTTATAACCCTCTCAGTATGTGTTCTTACAATTAAACCATCCCTGGCAGGATAAGTACAGGAGGAAACCAACCTGGAATGGTTCCCTGTGCCGATTTCTACCAGGCAGAGCCTGCAGGCGCCATAGGGACTTAAAGCTTCATCATAACAGAGAGCGGGGATCTCAATACCGTAAAATTTCGCCGCTTCCAGTAAAGTCGTCCTCTTCTCCACTTTAATCTCCATACCGTTCAGGGTTAAATTTATCACCGTTGACACCACCCCCTTAAATTTTTACTACAGCGTTATATTTGCACGTCTCCAGGCAAATACCGCATTTAGTGCATTTATCTCCCAGGATGGTATGGGGCTGTCTCTTTTCTCCCCTGATCGCCTCGCCCGGGCATTTTTTCAGGCAGAGGTCGCAACCCTGGCAAAGTTCTTCATTAATGCTGAATCGGATCAGGTCCCGGCAGACACCGGCCGGGCATCTTTTTTCCAGGATATGGGCAAAATATTCATCTTCAAAATAACGTATGGTAGCCAGTACGGGATTGGCGGCAGTTTGACCCAAACCGCACAGGGAAGAATCCTTCACGACATTTGCCAGTTCCTTGAGAAGCTCCAGTTGCTCAACCGATCCTTTACCTCTTGTAATATCCTCTACTATTTCCAGCATCCTGCTGATGCCTTCCCGGCAGGAAAAACAGCGGCCGCAGGATTCATCTTCCAGAAAACGCAAAAAATAGCGCGCAATATCTACCATGCAGGTCTCCTCGTCCATGACAATCATACCACCGGAGCCCATCATGGAACCGGCAGAATTGAGCTTTTCAAAATCAGTAGGGCTGTCCAGCAATGAAACAGGCAGGCAGCCGCCTGAAGGTCCTCCGGTTTGTACCGCTTTAAATTTTTTGCCGTTCTTGATACCGCCCCCTATATCAAAAATGATCTCCCTTAAAGTCATGCCCAGAGGAACCTCAACCAGCCCGGTATTATTTACCTTTCCTACAAGGGAAAATATTTTCGTGCCTCCGGATTTTTCCGTGCCAAGGCGGAGAAAGTTTTCGGCTCCATAACTGATTATATAGGGAACATTGGCCAGGGTTTCTACATTGTTGATAACAGTAGGCTTACCCCAGAGACCACGCTCTACCAGGTGAGGCGGCTTCTGCCGGGGTTCACCCAAACGCCCCTCCACGGCTGCTACGAGGGCTGTAGTTTCCCCGGAAACGAAGGCCCCTGCACCAGTGCTGACAGAGATTTTAAAATGGAATCCCGTTCCCAGAATGTTTTCACCCAGTAACCCCAGGTTTTCTGCCTGGGCGATTGCTGTTTTTACATTTTTTACCGCTGTGGGATATTCGGACCGGACATAGATTATCCCTTCGCTGGCACCGGTGGCATAACCACCAATTATCAGTCCCTCCAAAACAGAATGAGGATTACCCTCCAGGAGGCTTCTGTCCATAAAAGCTCCCGGATCACCCTCATCAGCGTTACAAATAAAATACTTCTGTTTGGAAACAGCATCATAACATTCCTGCCATTTAATTCCACTGGGAAAGCCTGCTCCGCCCCTGCCCCTTAAACGCGCTTTTTTAATCTCGGCAATAACTTCCGGAGGAGTCATCTTTGTTAGAGCTTTAACCACAGACTGGTAGCCGCCTAGAGAGATATAGTCCTCTATGCTTGTCGGTTCCATGAGCCAGTTATTACCTAAAAGGATCCTTTTTTGTTTTTTTAAAAAGGGTATATCATCAGCATAGATAAATTTTTCTCCGTTTACCGGATCCTGGTATAATAAACGTTCAATAATTTCACCCTTTAGAAAAGTCTTTTCGATAATTTCTTCGACATCACTTTCCTGGACTTTTTGGTAAAAAATTCCCTGGGGGAAAATAATTACTACCGGACCTCGTTCACAGAGCCCAAGGCATCCCGTAAATTTTAAAGTAGTTTTCTTCTTTAAATTATGCCTGTTCAGGTACTGCTGAAAGACTTCCCTCACTTTTTCGGAACCCGAACTGCTGCACCCTGTACCGCCACAAACCGCCAGGAAGCTTTTGTCTTTTTCCTGTTTTTGCCTGATATCATCCCGAAGCTTGTCCAGGTCATCCGGTGTTTTCAACCTCATATGTAAAACGTTCATAACTAAATCTCCTTCCAGGGCAGGTTACTTCGCAAGCTCTTTCGCTGTCGCACAACGGCATCCTGCTTCTTCTTTTTCTTCTTTCTCATGTACAGTATACATTTTAAAAAGCTCCAAAGCCTTTGCAGGTGTGACATTCCCATGGTATTTTCCGTCTACCACTACCAGGGGAGCCAGAGCGCATGCACCCAGGCAATTAACGTTCTCCAGGGAATATAGTCCATCCTTTGTCGTATAACCCGGTTCGATCCCCAGCACGCGGGAGATTTCCCTGGCAACCTTTTCACTTCCGCGCACATGACAGGCAGTCCCCGAACAGGTAACGATCTTATGCTTGCCCTTGGGAGCCAGGCTAAACGCTTTATAGAAAGTTGCCACACTGTAAATGTCGATAAGGGGAATATCTCTCTCTTTTGCTATCTCCCGTAGTATTTCCTCGGGGAGATAGTTGTACTTTTCCTGGACTTCCTGCAGCAATGAAACAACAGAACTGCCATTTGGTTTTTTAAGATTTTCCAGGTCTGTTCTTGTTCTCTCTTCCATTTACCTCACCTCCTGCAAATTTAAAACATTTTTCCGTTATACTAAAATTTTTCTCCGTATCTATTAACAAAGGACTCTATTTACTCTGCACCAAAGCCTTCTTATTTACACTACTTTTTTGAAATTATTTTCACATTGTGGAAATGCTTCCTTAATTATAAAATAAGGATATTTCTACTGTCAATAATGTTTTTTTAGGAAATGAAAATAAATCCCATAAAAAAAGAGGATCACAATGATCCTCTTTAGTAAGGAAATTTATGCTCGCTTTTTGAAAAAGAACTAGATTTCCTGATATCCAAGCTTAAAAGATACTTCTGCCGCCGTATTTTTTACAGCTTCTGCCAGTTCTTTTTCTATATAACTTAAACTGATGCGGTTACTGGGCCCGGAGATACCGATGGCGGCATTTACTTTTCCCAGGTGGTTCCAGACAGCAGCTGCCACACAGCATATTCCTTCTTCTGTTTCTTCAAGATCCACGGCATAGCCCTGACTTTTTACCTTTTCCAGTTCTTTCTTAAGTATTTCCGGGGAGGTAATCGTCTGGGAAGTATACTTTTCCAGTTTTTTCCCCTTAAAAAAACGTTCCAGTTCAGAACTACTCAGATATGCCAGGAGCACTTTCCCAACAGCATTGGAATGAGCAGGCCCCCTGCTGCCAAGCCTGGCAATCATTTTAACCATTTTTTCCGATTCAACCTGATCGATATAAACAACGTCACCGTGGTCCAGAATAGCCAGGTTAGCCGTCTCCTTGTACTTTTCCGTAAGACGCTTAAGATACGGCCTAGCCACAGAGCGAATATCCAGGGTATACAGCGCTGTGTTACCAATCCTGAAAGTTTTTATCCCCAGCTGGTATTTTCCAGTATAGGGATCCTGTTCGGCAAAGCCCTTGATAATCAACGTTTTAAGCAGGCGGTGAGTCGTACTGATTTTTAAGCCCAGCTGGTTGCTAATCTCACTCAAAGCCATAGGATTGCCTTTATCAGCCATAAGCTCAAGGATCCGCAACGTTCTTTCTACAGATTGAACCGGTTTCTCCTTTACAGGACCGCTTACCATTCCCATGGCAAATCACTCCTTTTGTGAGAGCAAAATGCTACGGCTCCTGGAGAAAGGCAACTTTAAGGGCAAAAATAGCTGGTTATATTTTTATGGAGGCGAAGTTTCGCTTCAAGATTTCCTTTGACTCCTCAACGTCCATATCCAGTACATGTTTTATTCCTGAAACCCTGGCTGACTCCTCCGTAAGCGCAGCAATATCATCCCTGGTAATATATTCCAGAGAAAATTTTCTGGCCCCGCACATAAGCTGCTGCAGGCCTGTGGTAATCCTTTCAAAATAGGTATAAAGGCCGAGGCCCGCTGCTGGGAAATTCTCAAAATCACTGTTAAGCTTTTCTTTCAACTTATAAGCAGAAACGAAAATATCTTCCAAAGAAGCACCATATTTTTCAGAAACACTGGCGGGCACCTTGCCCTCCTTTACAAACTTGCCAATGGTATTGCCAACTAAAACTGCCGTTACCGGAGACCGTGCCATCCCTACCATTTTAAAGTAAGGCGCTCCCAGGGCCAGTGCCTTAAAAACATGATCTTCAAGGGAAACACCGCCCGCCAGGGCTACAGGAGGAATATAAGCTCCGTCCTCCTCTAAAACCTCGAGGTACTGATAGCATAAGCCTGCCAGGTAAATGGTGGGAATACCCCACTCGTTCATCATTCTCCACGGGCTCATACCTGTTCCCCCGCCGGCACCGTCAATGGTAAGAAGATCTATTCTGGCTTCCGAAGCCAGTTTTACGGCACGAGCCAGATCTGAAGGCCTGTAAGCCCCTGTTTTTAGGAAAACATACCTGGCCCCCATCTCACGTAGTTCTTTAACTCGTTTCAGAAAACTCTCTTCCTCTAACATACCAATCCGGGAATGACGCTCAAATTCTTTAATGCTTCCTTTTTTAAACAGTTCCTGGACGGTGGGGTCCATCGGATCGGGATAAACCAGGTAACCACGTTTGGCCAGTTCCATAGCCTTCTCAAGCTCGGTTATTTTTACTTCCCCGCCTATTGATTTGGCACCCTGCCCCCATTTAAGTTCAACCGCCTGGACTCCCAGTTTTTTAATAGCATACTCGTATACACCAAACCCGCTGTCTTCCACGTTAGCCTGAACAGCGATAATGCCATAACCGTCATACCAGCGCGAGAAGCTTTCCACTCTTCTCTTAAGCTGCGGAGAATTCACCACTTTACCGTTTTTAAATTCTGCTTGCATATCCATACCACACACGTTTTCCCCAACAACAATGGCAACCCCGGAAAGGGCCGCTCCCGCCGCCAGGCCTTCCCAGTTATCGGCTGCCACCTTAGTTGAACCCATGGCAGCTATCACCACTGGAAGTTTAAGCTTGAACTTTTCTTCCTGTCCCAGGGATACTCCGGTATCTACCGCATGAAAAACAGCTTTACTGCTATCTGCCTCAATTCCCCGGGCACCAACGGCACTACCCATGATGTTAAAATGAGAAAAATCTACCGGGTAATTTTTTTCCGCCGCAAATGTAGTTATGCCGAACGGCTGCGGGTAAATAACCTCCCTTCCCCGGAACGCAGACTTGCCTACTTCGCAGAGCCCCATGCAACCCTCAATACAGGTGCTGCACAGCCCGCTAAAAGGAGACACACTGCCGGGAGTGCGGTTCTTGGTTAAAGTACTGCTGGAAGCGTTTAAACCCTTACTAAAACTCATCCCTTTCTCTCCTCTCCGTTGAGAAGTTTCCGTATTATGAAAATACATTCTAAATTAAAGTGACTTTTTTTGATTATAATACCCCCCCTGGCAGCTGTCAAGAAAAAATATTCCGCATTGTGGAAATCTATTTATAAATATTTACTGCTTTGCATCTTTTTTGCCCATAAAAAAAGCCGGCGTTTATAACCGGCTGAAAAAGAATTTGAAAAAATAATACGAAAATAGCGCAGCGTTTTGCTGGTGGCGTAGTTCCGGGTTCAGCTCGGCAAGTTCTACTACTCACCTCGAGTTTCCTACGACCTCTGGGAACAAACCCGGCATTTTGATCCATTATTGTGACCTGAAGTGCCGTGGACATAAATATACATACCATGGGGACATTCCTCTTCAAGAGGTGTGTCCCCATACCTTATTCGTCATCACCGGCAGTTGACATCCTGTCAACTGGGTCGTCTCCAGCTCTCGTTTCGCAGTGAACTTGTTTCCTCGCTGAACAAGTCACTCCGCCACCAACAAAACGCTGCGTCTGCGAGTACAACAGGGGACGGTTCTCAATCTGTCGCACTGGGACTGGTCAGAATTTCTAAGGAATCGGACATTCTTCTGCAAGAGGTGTGTCCCCTTACCTCAGAGGTGAAGTGTCGGGGAATGTCCCTGATCATAATACGGTTTCTAAAAAGATCATTTTCATCCGTTGTTGTGACCCGCAGGGTCGTTACAGTTAATACCATTGGTACCATTGCCGTTGTAACCCATCTTGTGAGATATTTTGGCAGCAACTTCTTTGATGATGTCGACCAGTTCGTTTTTCATATAATAGGTTGTAATACGTGTACTTGGTCCTGAAACACTTATACTGGCAGCGACCCTGCCTTCATGATTAAAGATGGGAGCGGCAATGCACCTGACATGTTCTTCTCTTTCACCCCAGTCCAGGGCATACCCTTCTTCCCTGATTCTTTTTAGTTCTTTTTTTAAGTGCTGGGGATCCGTAATGGTTTCATTAGTAAACCTCGCAAGCTCCATCTGGTTCAAAATTTCCTCCAGTTTTTCGTCCGGAAGAAAAGCCAGCAATACTTTCCCCGAAGCAGTACAGTGCACTGGTCCGCGGTTGCCTACCTGCGCAAACATTTTAACGATAATTAAGTTTTTAGATTCAACCTGGTCTATATAAACGACATCAGTTTTATCCAGTATAGCCAGATTAGAGGTTTCATTGCATCTCTCCACCAGTTCCTCCAGATAGGGCCTGGCTACTGTCCTAATGTCAGAAGAATAAAGAGCTGCATTTCCCACTTCCAGCAATTTTAAGCCCAGCCTGTATTTATTATCCTCCGGGTCCTGCTCTACATAACCTCGATGACTTAGGGTAGACAACAGCCTGTGAACGGTGCTGATTTTAAGCCCTACTTTTTCCGCCAGTTCTGTTACAGTAACAGGTGCACCTTCCTGAGCCATAACTTCCATAATATTGAGAACCCTTTCCACCGATTGAACATATTTACCTTCTCTTTCTTCAGCAGCCATGTTTCTCATTTTTCCCCTTACGACAAAAATTTTTCTTCTGCAAGCCAATATATTTAAAATTGTTCTGAAAATAAAGAGCTTGTTTTGCCAGGCCAGTACGATTATATCATAAAGCAAAAAAGATAGGTAATAAAACATTTTTTAGCGGTAACAAAAAAATTATGATACAATATTATGCAGACGGGTTAAAGGTGGGAATTTATTTTAATGGACCATGACATCCTGGAAAACCTGTACCACCAATATTTCAACAAGACTTACCGGACTGCATACCTGGTTACGGGCGATCATCAGATGGCTGAAGATGCGACCCAGGAAGCCTTTTTAAAGGCTTTTGCCAACCTGGACACGCTCAGGGACATAGAGAAATTCGGTTCCTGGGTCAGTGTAATTGCTTCCAACTATGCCATTGATCTCCTGAGAAAAAAGAAAAGAATGATCTTTAGTGATAATATTTCCCAACATGCTGATGGCAATCCCGGTATTTCTCCCCAGGAGTCCTGGGAAAAAACCGAATCCTCCCAGGAAGTCTGGGCGGCTCTCTCCCTGCTTGAGCCGGAGGAAAGAGAAATACTTGTCTTAAAATATTTTAACGAGTTAAGCATCAAGGAAATTTCAACGATAATTGATGCCCCCCCGGGGACGATTAAATCCCGTTTATACCGTGCCAGAAAAAAAGTAAAAATTTTGTTGCAACCCGGGAATGAAAATAAACGTCAATTAAGTAAGGTTTCAACAAAATTTTAAAGCAATTTAATTTGTACTCCAGAGGGAGATAAAATGATGGAATTAAGAGTAAAAAAACTGGATAATTTGCTCAGCAAGGCCTTCCAGGAACAAGGGGAAAAAATAGTTCCTCCCTCGAGTCAAAAACTCTGGGCAGAACTGCAGCTGCATCCGGAATTTGTCAAATTACAGGAAATAGAAGAAAAACTTGCTGGAATGCAAAATGAGCAGAAACTCGAGAGAAAAGGCTACGATACTTTCTGGAGAAAACACAGGTACGTGACAGGCCTGGTAGCTGCCTGTTTTGTGCTTGTAGTAATTTTTGCACAGTTTGCTCCGTTTTCAGGAGGGGTAGGAGGCTTTGTGAACGAACTGCTGGCTCTTACCCGGGGTATAAAAGGCAAGATGGACATAAGCATACAGAGTGAAGACCGTGGCGAAAGCAGTGAGGCCCCGTCTCCCGGGGAAAAAGGGACTGAGTTGCCTTTAAAAAATTTTCCCCTGCACTCTACTAAAGAAACCTTACCCCAACGTGACGCTTCGAAGGGCCTATCAGAACAGGAACAGGAAAGCGAGTTCAAGGCAGCTTTCAGTCTCGAAGAAGACGGGTCGCAGAAGGGCTTTTACGATGCACAGCAAAGCCAGGCCGCAGACGAGCAGGAGGCGCAGGAATTATTATTTAAGGAAGAAACAGCTTTTATCCTGGCCCTGGAAGAAGTAAATCATCTTGCCCCCGAAGGGATATGGCGGGTAAAGTACATTCCCGGAGGGGTCCATTTCCGGGAAGGAACGATTATTAAAACAGACCGCTTTCTTCTCAGTGTTCACCAGGAATATGAAAACCAGGAAGGGCATGACTTTTCGCTTGTGCAGCAATTTTTGCAGGAGGAAATAACTTCCGGCAGGGTCATTACCACAGCAGACAGCCTGACCGAGCCTATCCAGGTAGGCCCTTATAACGGTTATCTCCGGCGCCAGCAACCCGGGTTCCATACCTTAACCTGGCTTCAGGAACGATCTATTGTAACCCTGTCCGGAGAACTGGAGGAAGAGCAACTTTACAAAATACTTGCCTCCATGGAAGACCGCGGTTTAGAAGAGGAGAGATAATCCATATTCATGAAAATCGAGGCCATCTATATTTTCCAGTTAAAACCCGGTATGGTTCTGGCTCAGGATATTCGCCATGCCTCGACAGGCGTAGTTCTTCTGCGGCCGGTTATGTAATTACCGAAAAGGCTCTTGAAGCCATAAAGTTATTTTCCACAGAACAAGAATACCTTCTTTATGCCCCCAGTAAACCTGGCCAGCAATCTTACCACTTTTATATCTCATATCGTCAGGGATTAAGTTCCAGCCTTACCGGAAGTTCTCCTTCTTTTAATCCCCTGGTAAAACAGATGAAATACGTAGAAGCTCCCACCTCCGCAGGGTCTACACAAACCAGATCGTACGGACGGTTAAAAACCGGGGTGGTGTAAAATTCCCGTAAAGGCTCAATAAAGTCAATTACTATTTTGACAGTTTCCCGGGTACGTTCAATCTTTTTAATCTCTACCCCATAGCCACCGGTAGGTTTCAAGCCAAAAGTGGTAAGAATGTACATTTTTCCTTCCACCATTTTAACCTGTATGTTTAGCTCGTCCCAGGAACTTTCCACCCATTCCCGGATCCGGGGAGGCAATTTTTCCGTATCCTGATCAGGACGCTCAAAGGGGATAAAGACGCTGCTTTCCACATCCACCGTTCTCTGCTCTGCATTCCAGCGGACCTGTAACCCTAAAAATTCAGAGAAAAAGCGTAAGGGAACCATTGTGCTACCCTGGATAATGGTAGCCGGTACATCCAGCTCTACCAGTTTGTCATTGACCAGGGCATAAGGTTCCTTTATTTTGAGCATAACAATACGGTCTTCCCGCCTGGCGGTAACGGTACCGGTTTCCCCATCCCAGCTGATTTCCGCTCCCAGGGCCTCCAGCATGGTGCGCATGGGTACGAGCAGGCGGTTGTTAAAAAACACGGGAGGAACCCCAAACCTGACCTCTTCCCGGTCAATAAAGACTTTGATGTCCCCTTCGTTTGCGGCCAGAGGTACAGGTACAGAAAAAACAATTAACAATATAACCGCTACAGCAATTACCTTCCGCATAATTGTTTTTTCCTCCCGCCATACAGGTTTTTTGTACCTGGATTAACGTTTTAAAATAAAAAAGGTTACTTTTTATCGAAATCACCAACAGGATTATTTTTCGAAGGAATCCAAAATAAGGATGTTTTTCGGTTTACCTCACCGGGGAAGCCCCCCGCTCATGGTCATGTCCACAATTCCTGCCAGTCGGGCTGCCTTCGTCCTACCGCTTCGCAGGGGATTTAAAAAAATAATCCTCTCTATCCCGAAAATAGCTTTTTACCATTTTCATCAACTGATGGTGAAGCGCTAAGCTTCATTGGTGTCTACAGAGAGAGATTATCAAATCACGTTAATGCAGGTTTTAACTTTATTAGTATGAGAATAGCGCAGCGTTTACTGGTGGCGTAGTTCCGGGTTCGCTCAGCAAGTTCTACTACTCAGCTCGAGCTTCCGACGACCCATGGAAACAAACCCGGCATTTTCATCCATTATTGTGACCTGAAGTGTCGTGGACGTAAATATGTATACCATGGAGACATTCCTCTGAAAGAGGTGTGTCCCCACACCTTATTCGTCATCACCGGCAGCTGACATCCTGTCAGCTGGGTCGTCTCCACCTCTCGCTTCGTAGTGAACTTGTTTCCTCGCTGCACAAGTCACTCCGCCAACAGCAAAACGC
>JAGVAS010000187.1 GCA_020060185.1 Desulfovibrio sp.
GCTTAATTACGGCTACGGCATTCTTTACTCTCAAATTTGGAGCGCAATCATCCTGGCCGGGCTGGAGCCTTTTGCCGGCTTTATGCACGTGGACAGGCCGGGAAAACCATCTTTAGTTCTAGACCTCATCGAGGAGTTTCGCCAGCCGGTGGTGGACAGGGTGGTTATTGCCATGTTCAGCAAGGGATATAAAGTATCCCTGGAAGAGGGCAAACTTTCGGAAGAAACGCGCAAGGAGTTTGCTCAGAAAATACTGGAGCGCCTGGAAATGACCGATAACTATGAAGGACAAAAATGCAAGCTTTCCACAATTATCCAGCGGCAGGCCAGAAGCGTTGCTTCTTTTGTCCGCCGGGAGGGCAAATATCGTCCTTTTGTAGGGGGATGGTAATGCAGACGCTGGTCATCTATGATATTCCAGATGATAAGATTAGAAACAAGATCAGCGAAGCGTGTAAAGATTACGGCCTGGAGCGCATTCAGTACAGCTCTTTTCTCGGCGATATCAACCACAACCGGCGTGATGAACTGTGCCAGCGCTTGAGGCGCACCCTGGGAAAAAATGAGGGGAACATTCAGCTCTATCCCTTGTGCGACAAAGACCTCAAGCTTAAGAAGGAGATTGTTAATGCCGGAGAGGAAAAACAATGATTCCTTTACGCGTCTCGGACCTGAAACAATATATTTACTGTCCCCGTATTCTCTATTACTATTACGTACTGCCGGTGCCCCGAAGGGTGACCCGCAAGATGGAATATGGCAGGCTGGAGCACGTCGAAATCCAGCGTCTGGAAAAAAGGCGCGGCCTTAAGCCTTACGGTATTTTGGAAGGCGAGCGGGCCTTTAGGGTTGAGCTGCAGTCAACCCGCCTGGGTTTGCATGGGGTGCTTGATATGATGATTACCACTTCGAGCGGCAATGTTTATCCCGTAGAGTTTAAGCACAGCCTCAGTAAAAAGGGCCTGCACCAAAAATACCAGGTTGCTGCGTATGCCATGCTGCTGGAAGATATGTTCCGGAAGCCCGTGCGTTATGGCTTTCTTTACCTGATTCCTGCAAAGGCCATTGTTCCAATGGAGATAACTTATAGCATGCGTGAACATATTAAAAAAATCCTCAACGCCATCAGAAACGTTATCTCCGGGGAGAGGATTCCGGGTTACATTCGCTCCAACCAGCGCTGCAGGGACTGCGAGTTTAAAAACTACTGTGCGGATTTTAGGTGACGTTATGTATTACCTGAACGATGATGAAAGGAAAAAGCTTTTGAAGGGATACCTGCCCAAGTCTCGTGAGCAGGCCGTGGCTGATGAGCTTCGCGGCTGGAACTGGCACCAGCCGCCACTAGAGCCTGTTTATGAAATCAGGCTCCCCCTGTACCTGGTAGCGGGGAAATACTGCCCAAGCGGAAGGGACGTTTACTTAAACAGAGTAGAGAAAAAAAAGGGCGAGGCCAACATCGCCATGCAGCTCGGTTCGCTGTTTCATGAACTGATCGTTTCCATCCTTGTGCTTACTAAGAAACTTATCTACCAGTACGGGACGAATGTTGAAATAATTTTCCGGGAACTCAAGGAGGCGCTTCCTGAATTTATAGAACGAGCAGCACCCCTCTGCGAAAAAATACCGGAAGTTTGCGAGCAGGTGGAGCAGCTTTTTAATTACGAATATTACCGCATAACGTCGCGTATTCAAGACATTCTTTCCAGGCAACCTTACGTAAAGGAAGACTCACTGGCTGCCCAGGCTGTTCCCTTTGTGCTTGAACAAAAACTGGACGGTTCTTTCCTGGGCTTAAGTCCCAATTTAACATCGGATGCATTTATTTTTTCTGAACCGATGATCGTGGACCTGAAATTTGGCCCACGGGAGAAATTTCATCGTTTGACTACGACTGGCTATGCCCTGGTTATGGAGGCCCTTTATGAGTACCCTATTAACATCGGATGTATCGTTTATGGAGAGTTTAAAAATGGAAGGCTGTTTGTCCAGAAGGATTTTCATATTATTAACGACGAATTACGTCAGTGGTTTATAGAGGAAAGGGACGAAAAAATGAGAATGGTATACAATGAAACAGATCCTGGAAAGGGAGATGACTGTTATGAAACGTGCCCGTATTATTCATGTTGTTGGAGTTAATGCAATGCGCGACATATCGTTTCGCAGATCCCCCTGCTTTTGGTGCAAAAAAAACATCTTCGATATTTTTAGTAATTTCCATAAAAGAGTATGTCAAAGGAAATTCCAGTTTATCAAAAACTGTTTGTACTTACAAGGTCGGTAGCATTACCATTCCCGTAAAATAGGGGACTGAAAGCTAAAATGAAACGGACGGTCACTATCAGCCCATAGGCCGTAGCATTACCATTCCCGTAAAATAGGGGACTGAAAGATCAGGATGAACGAGTATTTGGCCGTCTGGTATTACAAGTAGCATTACCATTCCCGTAAAATAGGGGACTGAAAGGCCAAAGTCAGATTCATGGCAGGCCAGGGCGCATAAAGTAGCATTACCATTCCCGTAAAATA
>JAGVAS010000024.1 GCA_020060185.1 Desulfovibrio sp.
TAATTCAAGGACCTCCTTGCCATTGTAGGCATTGCCAGTCACCTCCATATCTTCTTCTTTGTTGAGATACTCCGATAAAAGTTCATTAAATTCCCGATTATCATCGGCTATCAAGATTTTAAGCATATAAAGGCCCCCTTCAGATATATTTAGTTTTTTTTTCCAATATAATTATTCGACATTTGGTAAGGAATTCCTTCTTTTCTACAAAATTATATTTTAGATTATTGAAATTTTTTTAAAAAAATACGGAAATCGCCTCAAGAAACCGGCAAAAATTCCATTTCTTTTACCATCCATTCAGCATAGATCCCATATCCTCTGGTAGGATCGTTTACGAATACATGTGTTACCGCCCCTACAAGGCGCCCATTTTGAATAATAGGGCTACCGCTCATACCCTGTACAATACCGCCAGTAATCCCTAATAAATTTTCATCCACAACTTTTATAATAATACCTTTATCAACAGGTTTGTTCTGATTAGTAACTCTTTCGATTTCAATTTTAAAACTTTGTATTTTGTTTCCTTCTATAACGGTAAGCATTTCTGCAGGACCAGGTTCAACCTGGAAGGCAAGACCCAGGGGAATGGCCTCAGGGTAGGGTGTTACACATTCTTCGATATTCTTTATTTTGCCGTAAATGCCATAACTTGTATTTTTATTAATTGTTCCCAGTATATCTTTTCCTTCCCTGAAAATCCCCGCTTTTTCGCCAGGCTGACCACGCTGAGCCATTTTTATATTGACGATATCAGCTCTGACAATAAGACCCTCACTAATCTCCATGGCTATATTCGTATCAATATCTGTAATAATATGACCCAGCGCTCCGTAGCATTCGTTTTCCTGATCGTAAAAAGTCAATGTCCCCACTCCTGCAGCTGTATCCCTGATATAAAGCCCGATCCGGTTTTCACGGCTGCTTGGGCACAAGTAGGGAGTTACATCTATTTTAAGTTCCTCACCGCGCCTTTTTATAATAAAACTTAAAGGACCTTTTTCGGATTCTGCTTTAATAATTTCTGCAGCCATGTCAATATCTTTTATATTTTTCTCATTAACGGCCACAATAACATCTCCTATTAATACACCGCTTTCTTCAGCAGGTGAAAAAAAGCTGTTCCCTTTTTCCAGGTAAAAATAGCCCACAACTATAACGCCTTCATCATAAAGTTTTATGCCGATAGAATGACCGCCTGGAACTAACCGTATTTCCGGTAAAACATTTACCGTGAGCTGTCTAATGGGAATAAGGCCTTTAAAAAGGCTTAATTCCAGATTTACACTTCCTTTGGTTAAACCTCGCAGAGAAATATCGTTGTGGAAAGCCAGGCGATTATATTCATTGCGGTTGATTGGATTACCATTAATATCCAAAATGCCGTCTTTATCAGCCCTGATATAAAGATCCAGGGGAAACTTCACCTGAAAACTTTGTTCCTGCCCTTCAAAAAGACGAAGATTTTTGTCCAGATTAATATTTATCTCCAGGGGTAACAAAAAGGCAAATAATAGTAAAAATACCGCTGCAATATAAAGTATGTTTCTTTTTCTATAGTTGCACATATTTGCATAACCTCCCGAAGTAATACAAAAATTTTAAGAGCAACTTTAAATTACCTCCGGGAGATTTTTTTTATGCCTTTTTAGTTTACATAAGGCACATGTTATATTTGGTATAAATAACAATAAAAAAACGCCGGGAATTTTCCCGCGTATGCTTTTTTTAAAAAAAATCATAATTATCAGTGAAAATGGCCAAACTTTTATAATTCACTCGCTTTTTTTAAAAGCTCCTCGGCATGCCTCCTGGTAATTTCACTTATGATCCCACCATTTAACAGCCTGGCAATTTCCATGACCCTTTTTTCACCTTCCAGGTAATTAACACAGGTCGTAGTTCGTCCTTCTGCTACTTCTTTAAAAATATAATATTGGTGATCAGCTGCGCTGGCAATCTGAGGACTGTGTGTAACGCAGATTACCTGGTGTTTTTTACTTAACCTGGCCATTTTTTCCGCAACTTTTTGAATTGTTTTACCTCCGATTCCGCTGTCGATTTCATCAAAAATTAAAGTGGGAACATGGTCCTGTTCCGCTAAAATACTTTTTAAAGCCAGCATTACCCTGGCCATTTCTCCCGCGGAGATAATACGTGCCAGCGGTTTCAGCGGCTCTCCCGGGTTTGCAGAAAATAAAAATTCGATTTCCTCTTTACCATGGCGGGCCGGGACTTCCCTTTCTATAAAGTTAACACTAAACTGGGCGTTATCCATGCCAAGTTCTCCCAGGACTTCTTTTACCAGTTTTGTTAGAATTTGAGCTGTTTTTTTCCTTTTTTTTGTTAAAAGTATTGCACATTGTTCAATATCCTGCCAGAGATTTTTTGATTCCTTCTCCAGCATCAGGACTTCTTCTTCACTGTTTTCCAGGACGGTTATTTCTTCCTGGCATTTTTCAGCAAAGCAAAGAATTTCCTCCACCGTTACACCGTATTTTTTCTTTAAGCGGCGGTAAAGCTCCAGGCGATTTTCTATTTCCTCAATTTCTTCAGGAAAATAGGTAAGGTTGTCCAAATAGTTGTAAAGCTCATGGCCAAGTTCCGCTAAATTGGAGCTGATCTCTTCCAGGGTACTGATAAAAGGAGAAACCCTGCTGTCAATTTTAAGTAGTGAGGACATTTCTTCCTTAATGCTGTTTATCCTGTCGAAAACAGGGCTTGAGGTTGCTTCTTCACCGCCATATATTTCGGTATAAGCCCTGTTAGCCATGGAAAGAAGTTTTTCCATGCTGTTCAGAAGCAGCAGCCTTTGACTTAGACTCTCCTCTTCACCCGGGTTCAGAGCAGCGTTTAGAATCTCGTCTCTTTGATAACGAAGCAATTCCAGTTGCCTGGCTCTTTCCTCGGGAGATGTACCCCGTGACTTTAATTTTTGCCTTACCTTTTGCCAGACATTAAATAAATCCTCAAGACGCTTCTTTTCTTTTAGGAGCTCCTCGTCGCCAAATTCATCCAACAGTAAGATATGCTGTTCCGGTTTTAAAAGGGACTGGTGGCTGTGCTGCCCATGAAGATCAACAAGCGCACTTCCCAGCTCTTTTAAGGTTCCCAGGGGAACTATTCTCCCGTTTACACGGCAGGTGTTGCGGCCACTACGGGCAATTTCCCTGGAGATTATTAAGTCGTCCTGTAGAGTAAGGCCGTTTAATTCCATGATTGTTTGCAATTGCCCGTAACTTTTGGAAACAATAAATACTGCTTCAATAAGTGCCTGCTCAGACCCGGTTCTCACCTGTTCACTCGATGCCCTTTCACCTAAAATGAGATTAATAGCCCCGATAAGAATAGATTTTCCTGCCCCTGTTTCGCCCGTTAACACGTTCATCCCGGGAAACAACTCCAGGGATAAATCATCGATAAGGGCAAAATTTTGCATATGCAAATAGGACAGCATCAAAAAACACCCCCCGCAAAACAATACTAACCGCCACGACCCTTCGGGTCACAACAACGGATGAAAATGACCTTTTTTAGAAACCGTATTGTGTCCCTCAAAGGTGGCGCAAGGTTGTAGCTCGCGACTTGTGCCGCGAAGTAAAAAGTTCACGGTGAAGCGAGGGTTGGAGACGACACAGCTGATAGGATGTCAGCTGCTGGCAGACGACCATGGATGGGAGTTCTGCCGGGGAGGTCGTCGGAGGCCTGAGCTGAACCGTAGAACGATCTCAAGTGGAACTCGAAGCGAGCACCAACCTTCGCCACCCCATTCTCACATTAACTTGTCATGTAAAAGTTTATAGAAATTACTTTCCGGGAAGATTATAACTTTAGTAACACACTCAGCCCTTTTTACTTTGATGCAATCGTTATAATTTAAGGCAAAACCTTCCTGACCGTCCAGGGTCAGAAATATATCGGCATTTTTTGTAGCAACTACTACTGTTGCTACGTCGTCCTTATTAACAACGACGGAACGCTGGTAAAGAAGATGGGGACAGATTGGCGTTATCAGCAGGATGTTAAGGGCCGGGTTGACAACAGGACCCCCGGCTGACAGGGAATAGCCTGTGGAACCGGTAGGACTCGCAATAATGATGCCATCTCCGGGATAACTTTCCAAAAAATCATCGTTAATATAGGTATCCAGTTTGATAATCCTGGAAAAAGGGCCTCTGGAAATAATTACGTCATTTAAAGAGATTGAAGAGGCAAAATGTTTCCCATCTCTTAAAACTTCGGTGTGCAACATCATGCGTTCTCCCAGTTTGTAATCGTTATTAATTAATTTTTGCAGAGAAACAGCCAGCTTTTCAACCTCGATCTCGGCTAAAAAGCCCTTGTGCCCCAGGTTTATCCCCAGAATGGGAAGGCCGGTATAAGCAAGCTCCCGGGACGCCCTTAAAAAAGTTCCGTCACCGCCCAGGACGATTACCAGATCTACCTTCTGAGGCCATTCCTGGATTTCCTGCACCGGTGAAGAAAGGTGCAAAAGAGGCTCTTTTTCCGGGACAACATATATAGGTACATCGTACGAGCTAAAAAATGATTTAATTTCCTTAATCACTTCATGAATATTTTCTTTTTGCCAGTTGGGAATTACTCCGATTCCTTTAAACAAAAAACGCTCCCCCTTACCGCTGTTTTTCATTATCTTTTTACAGGGTCATAACAATGAATGGGCCCGGCAAACCACATCTTCTATTAAAGCCCTGAAATCTTTTTTCTTTTCTTTTTCTGCTTGTTTTTCTTTAACCAGATATAAAAAATATTCAATGTTTCCCTGCGGTCCTTTTAAAGGAGAATAAGTCAGCCCTTTTACCGAATACAACAGGTCAAGGGCGGCCTTCACCACATTTTTTAGCACCTCTTCGTGCACTTTAATGTCTCTAACCACACCTTTTTTCCCAACCTGATCGGGAGCGGCCTCAAACTGAGGTTTAACCAGGCAAATAACTTCATGAATACCTAACAACGATGTGACAACGGGAAGAACCTTGGTCAAAGAAATAAAAGAAACATCTATCGTGGCTAAATGAGGCAGTTCAGGAAGATCTTCTTTTTTAAAATAACGAATGTTAACGCGTTCCATAGGTACAACCCGGGGATCATTCCGCAGTTCCCAGGCCAGCTGACCATAACCTACGTCCAGGGCATATACCTTTACGGCACCATGTTCCAGGGCACAGTGCGTAAAACCTCCCGTGGAGGCGCCGATATCAAGAACAATCTTTCCCGACAGGTTAACAGCAAATTCCTGGAGGGCCTTCTTTAATTTTAGCCCACCCCTGCTGACATAATGGTTTTTGGCGGCGAGAAGTTCAATTTTAACCCCGGAGGAAAAAACTTCGCCGGGTTTATCCTTTTTTATCCCGTTAACAAAAACATTCCCGGCCATAATTTCAGCCCTGGCCCTGCTTCGCGTGGCTACCAGCTTATTTTCAACAAGCAGAACGTCAAGACGCTGTTTATCCTTTCCACCGGTCATTTATTACCGCACCCTTTCTCTTACCTGGCAAAATTTTAAAGCTTCACGGGCGATTCCTTCGCCGGAAAGGCCGTGAAGATTCAATATATGACTCCTGTTTCCCTGGCCTGTAAAAGGATTTGGAAATCCCAGTCGCTTGAGGCGTACATTTTTTAATTCTTCTTCTTCTTCAAGCATTTCCAGAACGGCACTGCCAAACCCCCCACATAACACGTGGTCTTCCACGGTTAAAACTCTCCGGCATTTTTTAACCCAGAAACATATCAATTCCCTGTCCAGCGGTTTGATAAAGCGTGTATTAATAACACAACTTTTAATACCGCTGTTTAACAGTAATTCATGCGCTTGAAGAGCTGGTAGAACCATGGGGCCTGCTGCCAGGATTAAAACATCCTCCCCTTCTCTCAAAAGCTCCCCTTTGCCTATGGTCAATTCATAAAATTCTTCGGGTAAAGTATCTTCAGTTTTCCCCCGGGGATACCTGATGGCAACAGGACACCGCAGGGAAAAGGCTGTTTTTAACGCAGAAGCAAGCTCCTGCCCGTTGTACGGTGCCATCAGCACCATTCCCGGCAAATGACGTAAGTAGGCAAAATCAAACAAGCCATTATGCGTCTCACCGTCTTCCCCTACTACTCCGGCTCTATCTATGGAAAACACCACGGGCAGGTTTTGCAGGCAGACATCATGCAGGATCTGGTCATAGGCCCTCTGCAAAAATGTGCTGTAAATAGCTACAACGGGCTTAAACCCTTCTACAGCCAGGCCGGCAGCCATGGTCACGGCATGCTGTTCAGCTATTCCCACATCGAAAAAGCGTTCCGGCCATTTTCTGGAAAAACTCTCCAGCCCTGTGCCCGATGCCATTGCTGCTGTAATCGCAACAATTGATTTATCCTCCAGGGCCAGCTTTTCAATCGTAGTCCCAAATACTTCGCTGTAAGTGGGATTCTCATCGTTTTGGGAAAGCTGCTTCCCTGTATCCCTGTCAAAGGGCCCCACACCATGAAAACGGTGAGGCTCTTTTTCCGCGTATTTATAGCCCTTGCCTTTTTTTGTAACTACATGAATTAAAACGGGACCTCTAACTCCTCTGGCCTCGCGAAACAGTTCCATCATTTTTGGAATAGAGTGGCCATCAATAGGCCCCAGGTATGTAAAACCCAGCTCTTCAAAAAGCATGCCGGGAACAAGCAGGTATTTCAAGCTATCCTTCAAGCGCTCAGCAGAACGAAGCACGGTCCGGCCGATAGCAGGTATTCGCTCCAGGACCTGCTCCAAGTCCTCTTTTAAACGGAAATATTTAGGATCGGTCCGCAACTTGGCCAGGTAAGAAGTCAGTCCTCCCACATTCTGATCAATGGACATTTCGTTGTCATTCAAGACGACGATTAGATCCGTATTAATTTCCCCGGCATAGTTAAGTGCTTCAAAGGCCATACCCCCTGTTAGGGCACCATCTCCGATAACATTGATCACGGAAAATTTTTCGCGGCGCAAATCCCTGGCCAGGGCAATACCCAGGGCTGCTGAAAGGGAAGTACTGCTATGCCCCACGCTGAAAACATCATAAACGCTCTCCGCCCTTTTGGGAAAACCGCTGATTCCCTTGTAGCAGCGAATTTTCTCAAATTGTTCCTTGCGTCCAGTCAGGATTTTATGAGCATAACACTGGTGGCCGACATCCCAGATGATCCTGTCATGAGGAGCGTCAAAAACGAAATGAAGGGCTAGGGTAAGCTCCACTACTCCCAGGCTGGAAGCAAGATGTCCCCCCCTTTTGGAAATTACCCTGATCATTAAATCCCTTATCTCACCGGCGAGCAGTTCCAGCTCTTTAATTTTCAACTGTTTTAAATCAGCCGGACTGTTAATTGACTCCAATATATTACCCAAAAAATATCACTCTCCAACTTGTTCCGGCTTGCTGGGACCTTAGATGAGCTTTTTAAACTTACTGGCTCAAACTTGAAACAAAATTTCACTTTTCTACAGATTATATTTTACTAACGCTTATTTTTCCTCCAAAAATAAATCCTGTCAAACGTAGTTAAAAAGCGCGCCACGAAAAAAACCATTTCCGTAGGTTTATTTATGGCCAGGAATTTTCCCATGGCCTTGCCTCCTACTGTTACAGCAGAGATAATTCCTGCCATTAAAATACTTAAATATATTTCATTTACTTCAGGGTTCCCAAGAGCCAGGTTAATGATGATCACCGCCCCTATTACTCCGCTGACTATACCGCTAATATCACCGATTACATCATTACAAAAATTGGCAACCTGATCAGCGTGACGAACCAGATAAATACTTTTTTTTGCCCCGTAAATCTTTTTAGAAGCCTTGGCGTGAAAGGGTTTTTCTTCTGCAGCTGTTACTGCTGTTCCGATCATATCAAAAATAATACCAATAAATATTATAAATATTAAAAGAATAAAAGAAATAATCACCGACCGCAAATTATGTAACAGTAAACGTGTTATCCAGGTAAATGTAACAGCTAAAAAAAAAGTCCAAAGACTAACGAGAATTACCCATGACGTTTTTCTCCTTCTTTTTACCCGTTTACTATTCTTCAAATTTTTGACACCTCTTGGATAACAAAAAGGACATAGGTGGCAACTCCATGGGTAAACTTTGCGGCTTAAGGTCCAGCAGGATTTCCCAAATGTCCGCCTGCCTGTCACCAGGCAGGCAGTTTCCTTTTAAGAACATTTCTGCCGTGTTGCCACCAGCAGGGCTGAATTACCACTTAGACCACACTTTAATCCCCACAGAGTCTCCCTCCGGTAGGAACAGCCTAGGAGTTTTCCTCCATGACACAAATTCGTTTCCTATCCTCTTTTGCAGTTCTGGTTTCCTAAGGTGAAGACCTTTCTCCCCCAGAACCGCTCAAGGCAGGCTACACTGTGCACAGTTTTGGCCACACACAGGTTCCTATCCTAAGCCGTAACCTTTTACCTTTCGGCAATGCGCCACCAACTTAGGTCTCCGCGAAGGCAGGGTCATCGCCTACATGCCTTTGTAGATCGCCCCATCCTCCTTAACTCCCAGCACCAACCCCCGACTGGGCTTCGGCAGCCAGCACCAGGAACTTCATCGATATGCCCTTAAACGGATTTTTAGCCCCGTTTTCGAAAACGCTTGTGCCAACTAGGATACTGCACCACCTA
>JAGVAS010000003.1 GCA_020060185.1 Desulfovibrio sp.
AGGTATTTAATAATCCCCAGGTAGATGGCCCAGGCAATTTTTTTCTGGTATTCCGGCGCCGTTAAAAGCCTGGCCTCGTCCGGGTTGGAGAGAAAGCCCGCTTCGACTAAAGCACCAGTCATGGAGGATTCCCTAAGTATAAAGAAATCGCCGCCTTTAACCTGCCGGTCCGTGTTTTTAGCCACACGGCGGAGTTCATCCTGGACGGCACTGGCCAGGAGTTTACCTTCTTCATGCCCTTCCTGGTAAAAAACCTGGGCGCCGCGCCAGCGCGAAGAATTCATGCCATTGGTATGGATGCTGATGACGAGTTCAACACCTGCCTCCTCGATAATTTTCAAGCGGTTTTGCATGTCTAACCTTTTTTTGGGCCCGGCCATAATTTCCAGCAGGTCCGTATCCCTATCCCTGGTCATAACCACCCAGGCACCGCCCTGCTGCAGGTACTCCCGCAGGAACAGGCTTATCTGCAGGACGATATCCTTTTCCTGAATACCTCCCCTTTTGACTCCCGGATCATAACCCCCGTGCCCGGGATCAATGCCGATAACCCTGCCAGAAAGGGGTAAAAGGACCTGGGCAGGCAAAGCCCTGCTGTTATAATAACCCTGGTAGAATACAATAAAGAGGAAAACTACCAGCAATAACCAGAGATATTTTACAGGCAGCTTAACAGCAGTAATGACAATTATGGCGATCACCGCCTTTTAAAAAAACTCTTAAGTAATATCTATGGAAAAAAGAAAAAAATAAAACCACAACCGTTAAGATTGTGGCTTTAAGAGCTTAAAAAGAATGCTGCTACCTGCTGTTACCCAAAAAGGCTGCAGCCATAAGTATTCTGGACCGAACTGACCCCCTGCTCCGATAGGATGAGACTAAATAGGTTTACGGCTGCAGTAGGTATAAACATCTGAAGAGGTACAAGCACCGTGCTTAACCCAGTACCATACCCCCCGCCCCGCCCAGGTAAACAACAAGGTTTAAAATGTAGGTAATGACAAAAACCCAGATTACCTGTCTTGCAGCATTTTTATTCAGTATTATTCTCCTTCCGTAAGGTACATTATCTCCCCCCGCATCTTCCGGCCCTCAATCCAGAGGCGGGCGCAGGAAGGCCTGCTTCCCCGGCGCGGGTCTGCAGTCGAACCGGGGTTGATCAGGAGAACATCCCCGCGCTGCTCCAGAAAGGGCACATGGCTGTGCCCGAAAATAAGCCCCTGGATGTTAAACCCCTGGAACCGGGAAAGAACCAAATCCGGCACCCCCCGGGGCATTCCGGCCCCATGGATTAGGCCCAGGGAAATTTCGCCCAGGTTTATAATTTTCCCGGTACCAAGCTTGGCCCTGATTTTAACCGGGTCCATGTTTCCTGCCACCGCTTCCACCGGAGCAAGCGCCCCCAGCTCTTCCAGGACGCTTTCATCTTCCAGGTCCCCGGCGTGGAGAATAAGATCCGCTCCTTCAAAAAGGCTGAAAACCTGTGACGGCAATGAATAGGCCCGCGTGGGGACATGAGTATCCGAAATAATGCCGATCAGGCCGTTTTGAAGTTTGCACTCCACTCCCAACATTAATTTACCACCTTCTCTTTAAAGTAAACATTTACCGGTAAAAAAGTGCCGGAGCCGAGCGGTTCCATACTTCAGATCCGGTATCAGTATATACTTTCTTTTTCGTTGAAACAAATCCTTCAGCCTTGGAATTTATACAGGAGATAGAGATGTTTCCTGCAAATTCCTCTATGGTTATTTCTTCTTCCCCTTGCCTGCCGAAAATGACTACTTCATCTCCAATATTCCTTTTCTGATGATGCTTTTCCTGGTTATTCCAAAGCCGCTACTTTTGTCTCACCTGCGGAGCGTTTTTCGAGTCCGTTAAGTATAAGGAGAATGCCCAGGCCCAGGAGAGCTATAAGACCGAAAACAAAAAATGCCGCCTGGAAAGAATAAACCTTTTCCATATATCCGCCAAGAAGGGGAGCCACTGCTCCCAGGCCGCTGCTAAACGTAAAATTTATACCTATAGCCGTGCTTCGTATCTGGGAACTGGTAATATCGGCAACTTTGGCATTTGTAAGAGGCCTCAGGGCCAGGACCGCAGCGCCGATGACCACGCTGAAAACCGCGCACCAGATGGGACTGTTAATTAAAGAAAATAAAATGGTAAAAAAAGCCACTACCGTGCCCAGGATAAATAATAACCGATTTCTTTCCAGGATATCGGAAAGGTAGCCGAACAGGGGTTGCGATACGAGCGCGCTGAAATGAAAGATCCCCAGAAGGGTGTTGGTAGCAGCAATACTCCAGTGGAAACGGTGGGCAAAGAAAAGAGGGATAAAAGTTACCGAGCCCCAGTACACCATCTGGTTAAGGCCGCCGAATAATGTTGTAAGCAGTACTCTGGGATTGGCCACCGCCTTCCTGGAAAGTACCAAGATTGATTTGTCCTTTTTCCATGCACCCTGAACCCCGTTAAATACCAGGAAAATCCACAACCCGCTAATTATCCCCGGTACGGCCAGCAGCCAGACCCCTACCTGCCAGCTTGCACTAAAAACACCCAGGATGATGGGAATCATGGTAGCACCCAGAGAACCGGTAACGGTATGAATACCCATGGAAAAACCCTTCTGCCCGTTAAAGAGCTGCGTCATGAGGTTCATACTGATGGGGTGATAACCGCTAAATCCCAAGCCGCCCCAAAAAGCAAAGAACAGCAACCAGGCATAACTTGTACTTCCCCCGTAGCCAAACAAGGCCGCGGAGGAAACAAACATACCCAGGGCCAGTATTTGTTTGGACCTGCCGGAATAATCGGCTAAAAAGGCCAGGGGCAGCTGTACCAGGGCCGAGGACATGGTATAAACGCTGATGATCGTAGCCGCCTGCATTGTGCTCAGGCCGAATTGAAGAGAA
>JAGVAS010000059.1 GCA_020060185.1 Desulfovibrio sp.
GCGGGTGTCAATGGTGCGCGTCAACGAGCGCATCGTCAAGGACCTTGGCACGTTTTTAAAGAACGGGGACACTATTGAGTTATTCCCCTTTTTCGGCGGAGGGTGAGATAAAAGTGCCGGTAGAAGATAAAAATCCTGCCGGCACTACTGTATACCGGCAAGTGGCTTTTTCCAGTAGTTTACTTACTTCCGCTTTTTTGTTGAAAAAAATTTATGTGTGTTTTAGGAAGTAATTACAAGTGAGAAAAGTAAAGGTAAGAAAGGCAGTCATACCGGCAGCCGGCCTGGGGGGCTACCAAGGCACACCCTAAGGAAATGTTTCCAATCGTGGACAAGCCCACCATTCAGTACGTGGTGGAGGAGGCAGTAGCTTCCGGTATCAAGGATATTTTAATTATAACAGGGCGTAACAAGCGGGCCATCGAAGATCATTTTGACCGCTGTGTGGAAGTGGAAGATATTCTCAAAGAAAAAGGTGATATAGAGCATTTAAAGCTGGTGAGACAAGCTGGGCTTTTTGAAAGCTACAGTCGAATATGCACTTAAAAGCGAAGATCTGGCCGAAGGTTTTATCGAATACCTGTATCGTCTGGTAAAGGATGATCCCCGGTTTAGAGAATGATGGCAGAATGTATTGACACGGAAATTGGATTCAAATACAAAGGCATAGGCAGAAAACCATAAAAAGATGCCTTAAATACCTATACCTGGAGAAGACTTTTTTGATGTGAGTGTTCCTGCTTATAAAAAATTTTCCTGTATCATGTAATTTAACAGCTCGTTGGACAATTCTTTTACGTTACCTTCAAGCAACCTGCTCTTCTCTTTAACTGTACTTCCCCCGAAAATTATGAAGTCTAATCTTTCTTGAACCGTGAGGCTGCCGCCCGCTAAAGGGATTTGTTTAGGCCTGGGCCTGAAAGGGCTTACGGCAACAAGCTCAGTTAATTGGGCGGGGTAATATCTTCCTTGCAGCTCTTCTTTGTTGACAGCTATCCTCGTAATTGTTGTTTCCGCGGGCTTTTTTTGCCTGTGCAGGGAAATATAACGGGGCTCATTGAGTACGGTACTTGCAGAGAGGACAGCAGGCAAAGGTGTGTTTACTTTTAAGCGGTTGCCTTTGGTCAGTTTTCGTTTAACGGTTAAAGATTCGTTGTCTGGATCAATTTTTAAAGAAGCTACCTCTGATAAGTAGGGGTACTGCAGCAGCTCTGCCAGAATCGAACCTGCCGGTCCAACCTGGAAATTACTATTTACATCTTGATAACTGCAGAAAATCAGGTCAAACCCCTGATCTGAAATATACTGGCTTAGTGCCAAGGCAATATTATGGGCATCATAATATTCTGCCGGATTAATTATAAAATGAATGGCTTTATCAACACCAAATCCCAGACAGGCACGTAATATCCACTCCATTTCAGGAGGTCCTAGCAGTGCCGCAGAAATTTCCACGTTGTTTATTTCTTTCTTAATTTTTAAGGCTTCTTCCAGCGCACAGCGGTCAGCCAAATTGAACCTTTTTACCAGGAGGTTTTTTTTCTTGCAGGCTCTTCCCATTTGGGGCTCTAACGAATATTCAGAATAGACAATCTGGCTAATGCTGACCAGGATTTTTAATTTTCTTGTCATTTGCTAAAGTGTCCCCCTGTAAAATATTCAGTTACTGTTTCTTTAAATACCGGCAGCAACTCTTGCAGGTCCGCTATAACAGCAAGGTCCGCTTTTTTTATAAAAGGAGCATGCCTGTCTTTATTTATCACGACTACTTTTTCAGCCTCTTTTAAGCCGTTGACATGATGGCTGGCACCGGAAATACCAAGGGCCATATATAATTTGGGCCTGACGTTTTTTCCCGTTTGACCTACCAGCCTATCTCTGGATATACAGCCTAGGTCCTTGGCCATCCTACTTCCCGCAACCGCTCCCCCGATAACATCTGCCAATCCTTCGATTAACGGCCACTTTTCCACCCCCCCCACTCCCCGACCGCCTGCTACGATAATCTCAGCCTCGGTGATATCTATGGTGGCAGGGTTGCCCTTAAAGAATTCAATGACTTCTGCTTTCTCCATGTTTTTATCCCATGATATGTCAAGATGCTCCACGGGGACTGTTTGAAGCGGTACCACTTTCTCCAGGCCAATTACGTCAGGACAAACAGTTGCTATTTGCGGGGACCCTACTGTCATAAATGCTGCCTGACTTTTTCCGCCCCGTATTGCTTTCCAGAGAACCAGCCTTCCCTCATCGTTGAGTTTTAAATCGGTGCAGTTGCTTACAAACCCCACCCTGAGTCGAGCGGCTACTCGCGAGGCCATGTCGTTGCCGTTGGGAGTTGCTCCCAGGAGTATTATTTGCGGCTTTTTTTGTCTGACCAGCTGTGTAAGAATATGGGTGTATATTTCTGATTGGTAGTACAAAAGCTTTTCGTGATCAACTATATATATTTTTTGTGCCCCGTATTGCGACAATGTTTGCCGTAAGCTGGGAGAAATGCCCGCACCGATTAGGACAGCCGCTGTAGGTGCGCCATTTTTCGACAATCTTCTTACTTCCCCTAAAAGTTCCAGAGAAACCCTTTCAATGCTGTTATTGCATGCTTCAGCAAAGACCCATATTTCTTTATGCATTTTGACCACAAAACCCCTATCACACATTTATGTAATAAAAATAATTTCTCTTCATGAAACAATCTTCCTGCTGGTATGAAAAATATTTTTAGTTTTATAATTATAATTTAAAATATATGCCGGAGAAACTCTTATAATAATTTGCAAAAACCCTTTTGGAAAATGATATTATAAAAATGTTTTCTTCTCTTTAATTCCATAAACTCTAAAAGGCCAATCCATATTTTGCATTGAAGGCAATGTGAATTATAACGGCCTGTAATGGCAATGGTTATATCCCCGGGCTGAGAGGAATACCTTTCTCCCTGGCCTCATTATACTATTTATGATTGCTTAAAGTCTTTGTTTTACTTTTTCAAAATCTAATTTTATAAAGTTTCTACCTTTATTGTTAATTCGTGTATATAAAACTCTTCAAATATTCCTAACATATGCTATAATTAGAGTATAAAAATTCTTCTTAAAACTATTTTAGCTGATAAGGCCTTAATGTGCCATAATATTTTTAACAGTTTTACATTGTCAAGGAGGAGTATTTGTCATGCAATTTTTGCAAAAAAGATTATGCCTTGCTCCCGGAATACGCATGAGGCGTGAACAATTCGGTGGTACTCTTTATGATCATAAAACGGGGAAAATCACCTTTATATATAATACAATGGTAATAAACATACTCGAACAAAAAGGAAAAAAAACGGTTGCAGAAGTACTGGGTAAAAAAAACGACGAAATTGCTCTTTCTAAAGTAATAGACCTGCTAAATACCCTGCAAGCTAAAGGCCTGGTTTTGGAGGTAGAATGAAGGTGATCTATGGTACTTGCGGGAGGGTTAAAATGGTTGACAGGCAGAATTTAGAAAAAATGAATCATGCCTGGGAACAGTTTGTAAACAAGGGTAAAATGGAAAGTATTGTCCGTCCTTTAATTGCCAGCTCATGGCGAAGATGCAGGGAAATGGGGGTTAACCCGTTTTTAATTAAAGGACAGGAGGTCATACCGCATAAGGAGTTGCAGGAGAAATTAAACAGATGCCGCAAGCTTGTAACAGTATCACGTCCTTTTATGAAAACTTTGTATGAAATTGTAGCCGGCTCGGGTTTTTTGGTGTTGTTAACGGACGAGGACGGTGTCGTCCTGGAACTGACAGGTGACCCGGAAGTAATAAGGCTGGCTGAACACTCTAAGGTTGGACTGGGGGCAAATCTTAGTGAGAGAATAATGGGGACAAGTACCCTGGGAACCGTCCTGGTAGAGAGAGTGCCCATGCAGGTGGTAGCCAGGGAACATTATTGTATGGTATTTCATGAATGGACCTGCTCTGCCGCCCCTATTTTTAACCATAAAGGAAGACTGCTGGGCGTGTTGAACGTCAGCGGCCATTACGAACGGGTGCATCCCCATACCCTGGGGATGATCGTGGCAGCAGTGAAGGCCATAGAAAATGAACTCCGGCTGGATGAAACATATCAGGAACTGCGTATGGCCTATGAATATTCCAACACCATAATGGAATCAATCTACGATGGTCTTTTGTCCGTGGATGCCCAGGGCAGGATTACTCATATCAACTCCATCGCCAGGAAAATTTTAAACTACCGGGATACGGAGGTTAATACAACACTGGATCCCTGCCTGTCAAAGTTAACAGAGGTTTTACAAAAGGGGCAAGGGTTTTCTAACCGGGAAATTCTTATTGACAATAACAAAGCTATGGGCAGTTTTATGATGACCGCGGTACCCGTTAAAGATACTTCCGGTAATATAGCCGGCTCGGTAGCCATATTAAGAGAAATTAAAGCGGTGCACCGTTTTGTTGCCAATATAGTTGGAGCAAATGCCAATTATACTTTTGGCGATCTTGTTGGTAAAAGTGCTAGGTTCACTGAGGCTGTTTATCTGGCTAAACAGATTTCCTCTAGCGACTCAACTATCCTGCTCCAGGGGGAAAGCGGCACGGGAAAAGATTTATTTGCTCAAGCCATTCATAATAACAGTATAAGGAAAAAAGGACCTTTTATTGCTGTTAATTGTGCAGCTATTCCGCGTGAACTCGTAGGAAGTGAATTGTTCGGTTATGAAGAGGGTGCCTTCACCGGGGCGAAAAAAGGGGGATATCCCGGTAAATTTGAACTGGCTAACGGGGGTAGTATTTTTCTTGATGAAATTGGTGATATGCCGCTGGATTTACAGGTTAATTTCCTCAGGGTCCTGGAGGAAAAATGTATCACGCGGCTTGGTGGGCACAGGATTATTCCTGTAGATGTACGTGTCATTGCGGCTACTAACAAAAATCTAAAAGAACTTGTAAAAAAAGGCAGCTTTAGAGAAGATCTTTATTATCGTTTGAATGTCCTGACTATTATTTTGCCCCCCCTGCGTGATAGGGGCGAAGATATACTTTTGCTGGCAGAGCATTTCATTGAAAGGCTTAACAAACAATTACATAAAAACATTACGGGAATGTCAGCAGAGTTAAAGGAGTTGTTTAAAAAGTACTCCTGGCCGGGTAATGCCAGAGAAATGCAAAACCTCTTGGAAAGGGCCATGCACCTTACCGTAGAGGGAACGTTGTTACTGGAGCATTTTCCCGAATTATCCATTGGCAGCACAAAAAGGTTCTGGCAAGAGAATGACAGGTTGGAAACACTTAGTGACTTTGAGCGACAGGCCATCTTATACGCTTTAAGTAAATGCAAAGGGAATATTTCCGAAGCGGCCAAAATGTTGGATATTGCCCGGAATACCCTGTACAATAAAATGAATAAACTGGGAATAAATAATGCTCAAAAAACTAACAATGTGCAATAATTGCGCATTGTTAAGCTTTATTTTTATTTGGGGTATTAATAATGTATTATGCTTAACCCATAGTGGGTAGTGCTCATCTTTTGAGCACTACCCACTTTTCTATGTACGTGTTTTATATGGGAAGTAACTGCACTGATACAAGCCCAACTCCGGATTGATGAAATTTAATAACTTTTTAAAATAATTGGTATGTTTTTTGCTAGTCAATTATTTAAATATATTTACACTAAAATAGTCAAAAGTGAGGGAGAAATATTTATGGCTCTAAAAACAAAAGAATGTCCAGAAGTAAACGAGGGAAAAAAGCCGGGTGAAAAAGTGGACCTGAAGTTGCTTAAAAAGCTACTACTTGAAGATGAAGAGGTGTTGGTGGAAGAAATTACCGTGGACTGCATATGTGGAGTTTATTAAAAATGAGCACATATAAAAGGCGAATAAAATGAAAAACCACTATTCAGCACTTTTTGAGCCCCTGTATTTAAAGGGGCTACTGATTCCCAACCGCATCGTTTTCGCATCGCACCGCACTAATTTTGCCGTAAATAATTTACCTTCACAGCGGCATATAGATTATTACAGGGAACGTGCCAGGGGCGGGGTAGGGTTAATCATCATCGAAGAAGGAATTGTCCACCCATCCGACTATCCATATGAGCGCGCCATCTTTGCTTATGAGCCGGCTGTGGTAGAGAAATATGCCACAGTTGCTGAAGAAATGCATTTACAGGGAGCAAAAGTCTTTGGATGCTTAAATCACTGGGGAAGCCAGGGTACCGGCCTCCTTCATAAAAAGGAAATCTGGGGGCCGTCTCCACTGGCAGCCACCGGTGAAATACCTAAAAAGATGGAATTGGAAGACATCGATGCTGTCATTAAAGGTTTCGCGCTCTCGGCGGGCCATCTTAAGGAGGCCGGGTTGGATGGCGTGGAGGTTAACGCAGGCCAGCATTCCCTGATACGACAGTTTTTATCCCCGCTGACCAACTTGCGTAGCGATCATTACGGGGGAAACATGGAAAACCGGGTGCGCTTCTGCCGGCAGGTACTCGAGGCAGTTCGCCGGAAGGTCGGTGAAGGATTTGTGGTAGGATTGCGACTTACCATGGATGAGTATGCTCCCTGGGCAGGCATAACCCCTGAAATGGGCCTGGAAATAGCTTCATACCTGGAAAGCACTGAGGTCCTGGATTATTTAAGCGTAAGCGTAGGCAGTATCTACACCTTGCATATGACCAGCCCTTCAATGGCCATTCCTCCCGGATTTACCCTCCCTTATGGGGAAAAACTCAAAGAAGCTGTAAGGCTGCCCGTAATGGTAGGGGGGAGAATTAGCGAAGGAAGCGTGGCCTTAAAGGCCTTAAACGAGGGGCAGGCTGACTTAATTGAAATGACAAGAGCCCTGATAGCTGATCCAAACGTTGCTTTCAAGATTCGCCGTAACCTTGTAGGAGAGATAAAACCTTGCCTGGCCTGTAACCAGGGATGTAAATTAGACGGTTTCCTTAACAAGCAGTTGAAATGTACCGTAAACAGCGAGGCAGGAAGGGAAAGGGAGTTGCGGCCAAAGTTAAATATGAAGGTTAAGAAAGGAAAAAAGGTAGCCATCGTCGGCAGCGGCCCGGCCGGCATGGAAGCGGCCCTTCAGGCAGCGCTGAGGGGTTACGAAGCGCACCTTTTTGAGAAAGAATCCTTACCGGGAGGAAATATGCTGCTGGCTGGCAAGGTCCCGGGCCGGGAAGGAATAGGCAAGCTAATCAGCTATTATACAGGAATGTTGAATTCCCTGGGGGTACAGCTCCATTTTAACTGTGAAATTACCGGAGATACGGATTTTTCAGCTTATCATGCCCTTATTGTGGCAACCGGCTCCAGGGACCGAATACCGGAAATTCCAGGGGTCCATGGCCTCCAACTCTTAAGCGGGAAAGAAGTATGGCGAGGAGCAGAAGTAGGAGAGCGGGTCCTGCTGGTTGACGAAGATGGTTTTCACCCGGCTACCGGCATAATCGAACTGCTGGCCCAAAAAGACAAAGCCGTTTTTGTAGTTACAAGCGAGATGTTTGTAGGTTACAAGTTAACGGAGACGCAGGAGTTAACATTCTGGAACCAAAGGGTCAAAGGAAAGAAGGTAACCTTTATTCCCCATCATAGAGTGAAAGAGATTAACGGAAAAACAGTGACCCTTGAGGAACGCTACAGCGGAGTGCCGAGAATAGTTGATGATCTGAATACTGTTATTTTTTGTTACCCCAGATTGCCCCGGGAAGACCTTTATTTACAGCTAAAAGAAAAATTTGGGAGAATTTACCGTATCGGAGACTGCGTCGCTCCCAGGACAATTGCCAACGCCGTCTACGAGGGTTATAAGGCAGGTAAAAGCGTATGAGTTCCTTCAAATATTTATTCATGCCCTTGCAACTAGGAAAATTAACAATAAAAAACCGTATTGTCTTTCCTGCCCATATGACCAATTTTGGCCGGGAAGGAAAGTTAACGTCCCAACATATCGCCTATTATACCCGGCGTGCGCGGGGAGGAGCCGGTTTGATTATTACAGAAGAACAATCCGTTCATCCCAGTGACCATCCTTACGAAAAACTCATCCGGGCTTATAAGCCCGAAATTGTCAGCAGCTATAATAAGCTAACGCGGGAAGTTCACCGCTATGGTGCGAAAATTTTTGCCCAGTTAAACCATAACGGCAGCCAGGGTTCAGGTATGTATACCGGCAGGGAGCTCTGGGCCCCCTCGCCTGTTCCCGACCCCATTTTTAAAGAAGTTCCCAAGGCTATGGAAGAGGAGGATATAGGCGAGGTATTGGCAGGTTATGCCAGGGTCGCCGGTTATGTTGTGAAAGGGGGTTTTGACGGAATAGAAATCCAGGCTTCACACAGCTCTCTCATCAGGCAGTTTCTCTCGAGGACAACCAATTCCAGGAAAGATAGCTACGGAGGTGATTTTAACAATCGCCTTAAATTCTTACTGGAAGTGCTGCAGTCCATAAGAAAGGCTGTTGGAGAAGATTACTGTGTCGGTGTTCGCCTGTGCGTCGATGAGTTCGTAGAAGGAGGCCTTACTATTGAGGATACACAGCAGGTTGTTGTTGCCCTGGAGAAATCCAGCATGGCCGATTATATCAATACAAGCCTGGCCAATTTTCACAATCTTTTTTTAGTAGAGGGCTCTATGAGGATGCCCCTGGGTTATACAGTATATCTGGCCTCGTCTCTGCGCAGGGTTGTTACACTTCCTGTTTTTGCCGTAGGAAGGATCAATGACCCCTTCCAGGCGGAACAGATTTTAAGCGACGGCCATGCCGATATGGTGGGCATAGTCAGGGGACAAATATGTGACCCCGATTTTTCCCATAAGGCCAGGGCTGAACAGTTCGATGACATTCGTAAATGTATTGCCTGCAACCAGTGTTGTGCGGGGAGGATGGGCTTAAATTTTACTCTTGGCTGCCTACAAAATCCGGAAGCCGGGGAAGAAGAAAACAATAGGTGTGTAAGAACACCTTTCAGGAAAAGAAGAACAGTACACGTTATAGGTGGGGGGCCGGGCGGTATGGAAGCCGCCAAAATAATTGCTGAAAACGGAGACAGGGTTATTCTTCATGAAAAAGGCACTGTTTTGGGCGGCCAGGTGACACTTTTTTCTAAAGTACCAGGTCGTGAAGAATTCGCTGACCTGACGAGAAACCAGCTCTTTCAGCTGCAAAAACTTAGGGTCGAAATCGAACTAGAAGAAGAAATAGATGAGAGCAAAGCCCTCTCCTGGAAGGATGCCACTATTATCCTGGCCACGGGTTCCCGTCCGTTGCCGCCTCCTTTTAAAGTAGACGACAATGCAAATGTTTTCGATGTAAGGGTTTTTTTGGGAGGCGGGGTCGAAGTGGGAGAAAGAGTGCTAGTTGTGGATTTAACCAACTTTCACCCTGGCACCAGTATTGCGGAATGGTTGCTGGAACAGGGAAAGGAAGTATACCTGGCTACTCCGGCCCTTTACGCCGGTAGTGGGCTGGGACCCACCCAGGATTTGCCTTTATGGTACCGTAACGCTTGTAGGAAAGGCATGCACATAATAAACGATGTTATTGTTAATGAAGTAAAGGAGAAAAGGGTTGCTTTAATGGATCATTACTGCGGGCGGGAAATTATTCTTGAGGATATCGATAGCGTGGTAGTGGCAGGTCATTCAATTGCCAATGACGAGCTTTATAACTTGCTCAAGGGGAAAGTTAAGGAACTTTATCGCATTGGGGACTGCCTGGCACCCAGGAGAGTTGAAAATGCTATTTTGGACGCACATCATCTGGCAAACAGGAGGAAAAGATGAACAGCAAATCCGAAGTCCATTTTTTGTGGGAGTATGAACTGGGTGAGGATATCTATATGCTACAGGAGCGTGTCCTGGTAAAAAAATTCCCGCTGCGTATTTTTCGCTTAACGACACTTTCCTTGATGCTGCTCCGTTTACTGGAATCAGGTATGACCATATCCGGGGAATTTTTGCCGAAGGTTGTTCATTTTGCCGAGTACCTGGCCGGCTTAAATATCCTCGTAAGAAAAATTCCTGCATCACCTCCGTCTTTTACTCCCTATATATCCGTTATAATTCCGGTAAAAGACAGGCCTCAGGAAATTGATTCCTGCTTAAATTCTATTTTTAGCTGTAATTACCCGGCGGAGAAAATGGAAGTAATCGTGGTCGATGATGGCAGCGCCGACAGGGAAACCGCCAAAGCTGCCGCAAAATATCCCGTTAAACTTATTGAAATGTCCGTCAACCAGGGTCAATCAACTTGCCGTAATATCGGCATCAGGCATGCCCGCGGAGATATTATTGCTTTCACTGATAGCGACTGCGTAGTCAGTCCCAACTGGCTTATTATTTTGTCCAGGTGTTTTATCGATCCTCAGGTTGCCCTTGTGGGAGGAGGTGTTTATACGAACAGGTTCGAGACCCTTCTCGATTACTATGAAGAGTACCGTTCGCCGCTATTTAAGGGAAATAAAATCTTACCTATGGAAAAAAACGGCGAGGTGCCTTTTGTTCCCACCTGCAACCTGTTAGTTCGTAAAAAAGTGTTTGAAAAAATAGGAGGGTTTAACGAGGTCCTGCATGTCGGTGAGGATGTGGACCTTATCTGGAGAATTTTAAATGAAGGATATAAAGGCTGGTATGTGCCCGAGGGCTGTATCTGGCATCACCACAGGAATAAGTTTTTACCGTTTCTTAAAAGAAGGGCCCAGTATGCAGCGTCCGAGTCCATCTTAAGCAAAAGGCACAATTCTTTAAATAAGGCTCTCCATTTTCCCTTCTGGCATATTCCTTTATTGGCTGGATTACTGTTCGCTTTTTGGTTTAAGATTTTTTACATTGTTTTTGCCGTAACTTTTAGTATGGTTTTTTTGGAGCTTTTTGTAAAGCACCTCAAACTAAAAAGGAAAAATATCCCTGTACAAGGCATAGAATTATTCGTTTTCATAATGCACAGCTACTATACTACCTTTCGTTTTTCAACAGCACTACTCACAAGATATTACTTCTGGCTTTTACTGCTGATTACCGCCATATTACCGGCAGGAAGCTGGTTTATTCTATTGGTTCCCTTAATATCCTCACTTTTAGAGTATAAAATAACCTACAGGCTGTCTTTCCCGCAATTCCTTGCCTGTTATTTTCTGGAAATGCTTGCCTATAGCCTGGGATTTCTTTACGGTTGCCTGAAACACAGGCAATACAATCTGCTGATTTTATCAATCAAATTTAGATAAAAAGAGGGGTGGTTTTTCAAATACAAGAGGTAGCTTAAAACAATAAGAAAAGTGTCATAATTCTGAACAGGAGGTGGTGAATACCAAGTTAAACGGAAGATTTTTATACTTTTTTAAAAGGCTCATTTAATTCATTTAAAAGGGAGGAAATTAATTTGGCCATTAATATTGTTAGCGATGAGTTTCCATTAAAAGTATTCCATGCTACCCCGCGGGCTACGGTTGGCTGGGGAGCATACCAGATGGCAGGGGTCGAAGCTAAGAGAATAGGCATCGAGCATGCCTTGCTGGTAACCACCGGCCTTAAGGGAACGGGTATTATTGATGAGATTAAAGGTGTGTTGAATCATGCGGGCGTGGAGGTAACAATTTTTGACAAGGTAACCTCCAACCCTAAGGATTACGAAGTACATGATGCTTATAAGGTTTACAAAGAAGCTAAGTGCGACGGATTTGTCTCTGTAGGTGGGGGAAGTGCTCATGACTGTGCCAAGGCCGTAAGAATTGTAGAAACCAAAGGAGGGCAATCAATCAGGGATTTCAACGGTGTAAATGACTTCGAAGTACCCGTAAATATTCCCCATCTGGCTATTACAACCACCTGTGGCACAGGATCAGAAACTACTTATGCCTGTGTTATTACGGATACGGATAAAAAATTTAAAATGCTTATATTTGAACCCAGCGCGTATGCCACGAGAGCACTGGTGGACCCGGCCCTGATGAGATCCCTGCCGCCCAAATTAACGGCCTTTACGGGTATAGATGCACTTGTTCATTGTTTGGAAGCATATACCTCCAGACTAAATGTTGTTACCTCCTGGGCCATAGGATTGTATGGCATTGAGATAATCTCTAAAAATCTAAGGGATGCTTTTGCCAATGGCAACAATGCCAAGGCAAGGGAGGCCATGGCCTGGGCTCAGTACTGCGGGGGTCATGCCATAAACAGCGGGGCGGCCTGTGTGGTCCACTCCATTGCCCATTCCCTGGGAGGTCTGCTGGATGGTCCTCATGGGCTCTGCAATTCCATTGCCCTGGTTCCGTCACAGAGATTTAACTACATTGCTTCTCCAGAAAAATTCGCCAATGTTGCCAGGGCCATGGGGGTAGATACCACCGGCATGACAACGATTCAGGCGGCGGAGCGGGCTGTAGATGAACTGGAGAAGCTGATTAAAGATTTAGAGGTTACAGAAACATTCAGCGAACTGGGATTACAGGAGGACAACATAGACCAGGTAGCTGAATATGCTTTCCGGGATTTTTGTACAATGGCAAATCCCAGGGATCTTAACAGGGAAATTATTAAAGATCTCTTAAGGCAATGCATGTAATTCCTGAAAGAGGACCCTCCTTCAGGAATGGGTAGGTTGCCTTTGCTTGGAGAAATTTTAAGGGGATTTTTCATGCAGCAAAGGCAACCTCTACCCACCTATAATCCTATCAATAGAAAAATTAATTTTCAAGATAAATCCCTGGAATTGATGAATACAATTTTCATAGTTTCGCCTGGTCAGATTCCTGAAAAGCGGAGGTTAACCGGTTGAAAGCTAAATGGCAAAGAACAGGTTTAAAGTCTCCCATATGTGTAACCTGGGAAATTACATCTAAATGCAACTTGCAGTGTAAGCACTGTCTTTCTTCCTCAATTGCCTTTTCAACCCATGATCTTAATTTCGAAGAAGCTATAGCTCTCATAGATCACTTTATAGAAATGGATATTTTTTATATAAACATCGGTGGGGGAGAACCTCTTTTGAGAGAAGACATTCTTGATGTGCTGGGATATGCCGATCAGAAAAAACTTCCTGTGCAATTGAGTACAAACGGCACGCTGGTTAACGAAGAAATAGCAGCATTTTTAAGCAGAATGGAAGACATAAGAATACAGGTCAGCCTGGATGGTTCCAGTTCCAGGCTCAATGATACAATCAGGGGCAGCGGTAGTTTTGAGGGAGCATTAAATGCCATCAAATTACTTTCCTCCCGGGGTATTGAGACATCGGTAAATTTTGTAGCTACAAATCTAAATTTTCACGATCTGGAAAGTTGTTACCAGCTGGCCAAGAGTTACAGAGCAGCGTTCAGAGTTTCCAGGTTAAGGCCTTCTGGTATGGCGCGTTCGTTTTACGAGAATTATCGTCTCAGTACAGAGCAAAACAAGCAGCTTTACTGCTGGCTGCAGGAACATCCGGATGTTTCCACGGGAGATTCGTTTTTCTTCCTTTCTGTACTGGGAAAACCTCTTAACAGTATGAATTCGTGCGGTGCAGCCGCTATGACCTGTTCTATTGCCCCTAATGGTGATGTATATCCGTGTGCCTTTTTAATGGATGAAGAAAGAGCCGGTAATATCCGGCAGGAAAAACTTTCCAAAATATGGCGAAATTCCCGGGTATTTAAACAATTTAGGACAAAAATTATCAAGGAATGTTTGGAATGTACTCACTTTACGAGTTGTGGTGGGGGATGCCCTGCTGTAAGTGTTTACTACTCGGGTGAATTATTTAGAAGAGATCCCGAATGCCTGCAATAAAAAAATATTGAAAAGGAGAATTATTGAGAAATGGTAAAAGATAATTATTCACCTTATCGCTGGGTAATGATGGGTACTGTCTGCTGGGCCATAGCTTCCATATATATTGTAATGATAACTTTTTCTCCCATACTAGGAACCATTGCTGCGGATTTAAATGTCACCATGGGAGCGGCAACTAATTTGATGATGGGCTTTGTCTTGGCCGTAGCTATTTTTCTCATGTGGGGCGGTTTAGTAGCCGATAAGTATGGAATCACAACAGCACTGGTTCTTGGGCTATTATGTGCCTTTATACCTGCAGTTCTACAGCCGGCCATAGGCTACAGCTATGGTGTTGTTTTTATTTCCCGCTTAATTGAGGGTGCCAGCGTTGGCTTTATTTTTGCGTGTATCGGGCCTGTGCTGGCTTTATGGTTCCCCTTAAAGGAAAGAGGAATAGCCGGGGGATTAATGATCGGCAGTCTCAGTGCAGGATCAGCCATCGGTGTTGTGGCTTCTCCAGCAATTCTGGCCTCTACTGGTTCCTGGCAGGTAACTTCGGCCTATTTAAGCATTCCCGCTGCAGTTGGTATTATTATGGCACTTGCTTTTACCAAGAAGACCCCTCCTGCTATACCCGAAATGGCTGCCACAGTATCACATGCAGGGAGGGCAATGAGTTTTGGTGAGGCTTTCAAAATGCCCATTACCTGGTTAGGTTCATTTATCCTTTTCTTTAATGCATGGAACCTGTATGTACTTCTTAATCTTGTTCCAGGTTATTTAGCTCATCCCATAGGTGTAAACCTCGGGGAGATTGTAGCCGGAAAAGTCTCTTTAAGTGTAACCCTTACAGGTATTGTGGGAATGGTTGTCGGAGGTATTATTTTTGACAGGGTCTTTAAAGGATACTCCAAGCTTTCAGTTATGATCGGTTTTGCCATCGGTGGAATTTTTACCGTGCTCATATTAGCTTCAGGTGTGATAAGTAATATTGCTCTTCTGGTTGTTGTTTTACTTATCGCAGGATTTGGGATTCCCTTTATGAACGGTGCTGTTAGTGCTCATATCGCTATGACCTATCCTCCGCAAATCGTTGGAAGAATGGTTGGCTGGTGGTTTGGATTTGGAACAATCGGAGGTGCTCTAGGTTTATTCCTCGGAGGTATGCTTATTGACATGACAGGATCTTTTATGTGGTCTATTATGCTGGCAGTTCTGGTTTGTGCAGTTGGATTTATCCTGGGTATCTGGTTAAAAAGGCCTTCTATGTAATGATAAAACCAAGCCATTAACGGTTTTGGGGACCAGGGAAACTTTGAATAATATTAAACTCTGTTTTATTCATCGTTTTAAAGCTAAGGAGGGTAAAAGCTGTGCCTTCTTTCTACCCTCCTTAGCATTGATTAACTACTTGAGATTATTAGATCAATTGCTTGCAAATATATTTTAAACAGGAGGGTAAAACATGTCCAAAATATTGCGGGTGAACATGTCTTCCCGGGCGGTAAGCTTTGAGGAAGTAAAAGAGGAATACAAGTATTTTGGCGGTCGCGGTTTTATCGCCAGGATACTGAACGACGAAGTAAACCCGGGGTGCGATCCCCTGGGTCCCGAAAACAAGCTTATCATCAGCACGGGGCTTCTGGCGGGCACTCCCGCCCCCACCTCGGGAAGGATCTCCGTAGGCGGCAAAAGCCCCTTAACA
>JAGVAS010000169.1 GCA_020060185.1 Desulfovibrio sp.
GTTCCAGGAGAGAGTCGTTTGTAGGCACGTCTAAATCAAGGATGGCTTCCATGAGGATGTTCATGGACGAGAAGACGGTCTGCATGCGCTGGGTGTAAAAGTAAGGGCGGAGAGATTACCGGATTTTTATAGGTTTAAATTTAACCTACTATATATCCGGCCAGCTTTCCGCCTTTTTATATTAACCAGCGACAGGGATTGAAAACTTTCCCCGCATTGCTATAATATGAAAATGAGGCGGCGAAGGCTGGTGCTTGCTCCGAGTTCAGCTCAGCCTTGTGCCGCCTTTGCGGAACATAATACGGGTTTTAATAAAGCAAGAAGGTATGAAAGTGGGAGATATTGACCCCAGGGGTAAGGAAATAGACTGCGATACTCTCTCCGATAAAGCCAGGGCGGTAGCTGGTGGTGTCCTGGAAGCCATTCTTCATCTTCATCCGGCTTCCTGATTAATGGAATATTTTTTTATTGGTATATTTTTTTTAAAGGAAGCATGATATAATTAAAATAAAATTTTAAATTAATCTTTTTAATATTTAAATAATTTATACTATGATTTAAATGTTAGTAATTTTTCTAACTGTCCTTTTGAGTATATATTACACCAGGGAACCTGCTTTATATTTTACACCTTAGAAGAGGGGGAGGTTCTCATTAACACAGGTGGCAATAACGGAAACGCTGATACCATTCAGGATGTGGAAACTTTAAAAAGGCGTTACAAGGAATTAAATTCGGCCCTGGAAAATTCCTTTGACGGGGTTATGATCACCAACAGCAAAGGAATAGGGTTAAAAGTAAACCCTGCTATAATCAGGTTAACGGCGTTAAAAGAAGATCATTTTGTAGGAAAGAAAATTGCTCATCTTACCGAAAAGGGTATTTTTGCTTATGAGCCCATTACTATTCGCGCCCTTCGGGAGAAACGCATAGTTACCGGTGTACAGGAAATTAATACGGGCAGAGCGGTTACAGTTACCGGAGTTCCCGTCCTGGACGATCATAAAAAAGTGCTCAGGGTCATAACCAATGTGCGCGACCTGGTGGAATTGAACCAGTTAAAAGAAGACATGCGTAAATCGCAGGAACTGTTAGTTCGCTACCAGACAGAGCTGGCCGCCTTGCGCTTTGAGTTGATGAAATCTCAACAGATAGTGGCGCAAAGCGAGGAAATGCTCGGGGTGTTGGAAACCGCTTTCCATGTGGCGGGCTCAGATGTCAGTGTGCTCATACTGGGTGAATCAGGTGTCGGAAAGGATGTAATTGCCCGTCTGATTCATAATAACAGCTCACGGCAGCAAATCGGCAGCTTTATAAAGGTCAACTGCGGAGCTATTCCCCATGAACTGATGGAGTCAGAATATTTTGGTTATGAAAGAGGAGCTTTTACCGGAGCACGCCGCGAAGGTAAAAGAGGTTTTTTTGAGCTGGCTCATGAAGGAACTCTTTTCCTGGATGAAATCGCCGATTTGCCCCTCAATCTCCAGGTAAAACTTCTGCGTGTTTTGGAAGACAGGGAAATAATGCGCCTGGGTGGAGAAAAACCTATCAAGGTGGATGTACGTATCATCACGGCAACAAATAAGGATCTGGAAGCTATGGTGGTCGATGGAAGCTTCCGCGATGACCTCTTTTATCGCCTGAATGTGGTTCCCATTACGGTTCCGCCTCTCAGGGAGAGACCCGAAGATATTTCGGCCCTGTTAGCTCATTACCTGGCCAGGTTTAATGAAAAATACAGGGTCGACAAGTCCTTTTCCAGGGAGACACTGCAGCTGCTTCTTGGTTACAGATGGCCCGGCAACGTGCGCGAATTGATCAACCTGGTGGAACGCCTGGTCATCACTACCAGGTTCCGTGTTATATTGCCGGAGCATCTTCCCGAAAGCATGCTCCTGTCGATAAAAGATCATATTATTTCTGCTGCGCTTCTTTTAGAACATGATTACCTGCGGGAGCAGCTTCATTCTAAAAGTATGAAGGAGATCATGGATGAAGTAGAAAAGAAAATTATTTTACTGGCCTACAGGGAATGCCGTAGTTCCAGGAAAGTGGGAGAACTCCTGGGAATTTCCCATGCCACGGTTATTAATAAGCTTCGAAAGCATGGCCTAATAAAAGATTAATCCAACCCTTGTTCACGTTTTGTTAAAGAGAACTCTCACTAAAATAATACTTGAATAATACCCAGAAACTTTAGTTTGAATCAAATAACATGTAAAGAATCTTTTACATAAGTTAGCTATACCTTATCCCATACTTGCGTAATTTATTAATAACTGTAGAATGGGAAATCCCCAGGACTTCTCCAACTTTTCTTGAGCTTTTGTATTCCTGAAAAGCCAGTAACAGAATTTTTCTTTCCACTTTATCCAGAATTTGCCTCATACTTTTGGAGCGCAGTTGCTCACGTAAAAAATCTTGTTCCAAAAATAATATAGCAGAGGGAGGGGAATCCTTTGAAAAAGTAATCATGCTTTGAGGAAGGTGTTCAGGTTTAATAATTCCGTCCCTGGTGGTAATTACAATGCGCTCAACCAGGTTAATCAATTCTCGCACATTGCCAGGCCAGTTGTAACATAAAAGGATCTGCAACACCTCTGGTGAAAAAGACTTGTAAACATTGTATTTCTGGTTAAATTTCGCTAAAAAATGAGCTAAAAGTGCTGAGATATCTTCTTTCCTTTCTCTAAGAGGAGGAACAGTTATAGGAATTACATTTAAACGATAGAAAAGGTCCCCTCTGAATTTTCGTTCAGCCACCATGACTTCCAAGTCTTTATTGGTCGCAGCTATGATACGAACATCTACCTTAACAGGCTTTTCTCCACCCAGCCTGACTACTTCTCTATCTTCTAGAACACGCAGAAGCTTTACCTGCAGATCCATTGGTAAATCGGCTATTTCATCTAAAAAAAGCGTTCCCCCATCGGCCAGCTCAAAAAAGCCTCTTTTCCCTTCACGACGTGCACCTGTAAAGGCCCCTCTCTCATAGCCGAAGAATTCAGACTCCATAAGTTCACGTGGAATAGCGCCACAGTTTACTTTAATGAACCCTCCATTGCCCTGCCTGGAACTATTATTGTGAAGAAGGCGGGCGATAATATCCTTGCCGACCCCGGATTCACCAAGTATAAGCACATTTGCATCAGAACTGGCCACATGAAAGGCGGTCTCCAGAACTCCCATCATTTCTTCGCTCTGGGCAATGATATGTTGTGACTTCATCAGCTCAAAACGTAGGGCTGCCAGTTCTGATTGGTATCGCATTAACAATTCCTGGGATTTGCGCATATCCTCTTTAAGCCTGTTTAACTCCACCAGATCGCGAACGTTAGTTATAACCCTGATAACCATTTTGTGGTCATCCATAACAGGAACGCCGGTAACTGTAACTGCTTTGCCTGTAATTATCTCTTGAACACCTGTAATAATACGTTTTTCACGAAGAGCTCTAATAGTAATAGGTTCGTAAGCAAAAATACCCTTTTCTGTCAGATGATCAATCTTTTTACCTACAAAATGTTTTTCTTCCAGCCCCGTCAACCTGAGTAGGGACGGATTGACCCTTATTCCAATTCCTTTGCAATTGGTAATCATAACTCCGTCAAAAGAATTTTCCAGAGCAGTATCTATTTCAATATAGCGTTTTCTGATAGTTTCAAGTTCCCAAGCGGCTTTTCCCTCTTGATTTTTCCCTGACGGCTTGATAAAATCACCCCCTTTCACTTGTTATTCTTGAATCTTTGCTTAGATGATTCAACGCTCTTTAAATGGGACAGAAACTAATTTAATTTAAATTTTACTAAAATATTACTATAATTTTAAGATATATAATTCTTTTTTTAATATATAATATAATTTTTATAGATGTCAAGCCAAACAAACAGCTGTTTTAAATTACAAAATTTTAGACCATGTATTTAAAAAGTTTTTCGTATATAGTTTAGTGTAAAAATTATTTTACAAAGTAGTTAATTTGTAAAAAAATATAGACAATACTTTGTTTTATCATTTTTTTAAGATTATTTAAGTGCCGTCTTTTTCTGTATTTTAAGTTAAGTAATACTCTTGGCATAATAATTGCAATTATAACTAAGTATAAATTAACTAAATAACTGAAGGAGGGAAGCTCGAGTTATGAGAAAACGCTTTTGGTTGGCCCTGGTAAGTATTGTTGTTATTGGTTCTTTAATGGCGTCGTTATTTATGATGGGGGGGTGTGCTCCTAAAACTCAGGAGGGAACCCAGTCTAAGCCGGCCGAGCCTATTGTTATCGGATCGGCCCTGTCCACAGGTTTTTTGTACGGCTGGGATGCTGAGAAGGCCATAAAGCTGGCCGTTGATGAGATCAATGCCAAGGGGGGAGTAAATGTCGGCGGTGAGAAGCGCCCGTTTAAGGTTGAAGTCCTGGATACCCGCGACCTGGAACCGGGAGTGCCTGTAAGCGATGCGCTGTTAGCTGTGGAGAAACTGATTCTGGAGAAAAAGGCGGACTTTTTCATCGGTGGCCCCGTTCGGTCCGAAGCTGCCCTGGCTGCTATGGATTTAATGAGCCGGCATAAGAAAGTGGCTATTTTTACTACGGGATTTTTATCACCCAAGTTCCAGGAGCTGGTAGCAGAAAATTATGAGAAATACAAATACAGCTTTAGAATTTCAGGCAGCTCCAAAACCATGGTGGGTGAGATGCTCGCAGTCTTTAAATATTTAACCGACGAACATGGTTTTAACAAGGCCGCTATTATGGTGCAGGATGTTGCCCACGCCCGTGCCGGAGGCGATATCATGGCCGATCAGCTTAAAAACAGGGGCTGGGAAGTTGTCGGGCCTATGATTTACCCCACAGGAACGCTCGATTATTCAGACGGCTTGTTTAAAGCCAGGGATTCTGGCGCCCAGGTATTATTCATCTGGATGGATATGCCGGAAAGCGTTATTTTACTGAAGGATTACCGTGATATGCAGCTTCCTGCCCTACCCATCGGCTTTATCTGTGCTGCAGAGCAGCCCGGTTTCTGGGAAGCAACGGCGGGCAAGGGTGAATATGCTGTGGCTCACCTGGTCAATGCCGGGAATGCTCCCTGTCAGGCGACTCCTTTAACCATGGATTTTGCACAAGCTTATAAAGCAAAATGGAACATTGAGCCGGAAGGTTACGGGACTTCCTCCAGCTATCAGGCTGTTTATACCCTGGCTGATGCTATCGAGCGGGCAGGAAGCATCGATCCGGATGCTGTTATCGCTGCTCTTGAAGAAACGGATATGGTTGGAGTGTATGGAAGAGTAAGGTTTGATGAGCAACACCAGGTTGTTCCCAGCCTGGATCCGGCTGAGGGAGCTGTTCCGCAGCTCATACAGTGGATCGCTGGAAAAAGGGAAACCGTCTTTCCGCCTTCTATAGCTACAATCCAGCTTAAACTTCCTCCGTGGATGGAGTAATAAGTTGTTTTTGTTATAAATGGAATAGTTGACCATGCTTTTCACCGGCGGCAGGAATTGTTTACGGGGGAGAAAAAAGCTCCTTTTGGACCGATCCTGGACCGCTCCTGCTGCCGGTCATGGTTTCTTGCCGGATACCGGATTATAGGAAGGTTAGGTTAAAAAGAAATTGTAGGCGCCGGGGTTCACTCCGGGTTCGTCGTGGACGTTAGTATGGAAAATTTCAGGCAAGCTTCGCTGAAGCATTATATAAGGAGGAAATTATTCGCCATGGAACTGGTCATTTATGGAATTATTAACAGTGTAAGCTTGATTTTAATGTCCA
>JAGVAS010000177.1 GCA_020060185.1 Desulfovibrio sp.
ATGTCAAATACCATTTTGGACCGCTTTAACCCCTAAGAAGCGGATAGCAGGAGAAAATGACGGTAGATAACAATATGAAAATGAGAATCTTTCTCTTTGATAGCAGGGAAATACCCGGCTGGATAAGCATGTATGACCTTTTTGACGTTAACAGGGACGGGTAGAAGTCCCGTAGAGGGTTAAAAAAACTGGCTAAATGTCTTTTTGCGCGGGTTTTCGATCTGCCCGGGGTTAACACGGGGATGGAAGGGTTTTTAAGAGCGCCTTTCGTACGCAAACAGGCATACAAAGGGAGCAATGACATGTAAATGACTAAGCTAAATAAAACACCCTGTCAGCCATTTCCCGGCATTCATCGAGGCTATGTGTAACATAAAATGTAGTAATAGATAATTCTTCCTGAAGCTTTTTAAGCTGGTATCTCAGCCGGAAGGCAATATGCTCATCGAGGCTGCTAAAAGGCTCGTCCATTAACAAAATTTCTGGGCGGGGGGCAAGGGTTCGGGCCAGCGCTACTCTTTGCTTTTCTCCCCCGCTTAACTTTGCGGGATAGCGCTCTTCCAGCTGTTTAATTTCAAGCATCTCCATAAGTTCATAAACACGGCTACTTATTAGCTCCCGGGAAAAGTTTCTTGCCTTTAAACCGTTAAAGATAATCATTATCGGTAACAGTTCGTTAATACCTATCTAGAGCATAAAAAGGGGCAGCCAGCCAATAGCAGGGATAGGATAAAGGATATGAACTACCGGGTTCAAGTTTTTTCTTATAGTTTCATGGCATCCCATAGCAATACCCAGCACCAGGCCGGTGCAGGCACCCAAGGTAAACCCCACAGTTACACGCATGAAGCTGGCGATAAAGTGCGTTAAAAGAACCTTTTCCCTTATCAAAAACCAGAAGCTTGCAAGTACCTGCGAAAAAGGCGGTAGCAAAGTCTGTTCCGGAATTAAAAAGCGTACAATAATCTCCCAGCTCAGCAGTAAGAAAAAAACAGATTTTAAGCTATAAAAAAGACAGATCGCTTTTTTCAACATAACATCACTCTTCTAAAAAAGTGAGGTCTAAAATCTTCTCGGCGCTAAAGGACTCAGGTATGTAGCCAAGGCTTTCCAGGTAATCTATAGCTTCCTGCACCTCCGCCATATCAATTTCAACGCGGTATTCCAGGTTTTTCAGGGAGTTTTGCAGGGTTTGCGGCGATAACTTTAATTTTTCTAATACACTACTGTTTCTGGGAGAGAGGTCCTCATTCGTTATCTCTAAGTAATGCAGCATGATGGTTGCTGCCTCGTAGGGGTGCTCGTTTACCCAGTTAGTTGCCGCTTTACTTACTCTCACCAGGTCTCTTACCATGGAGGGGTTATCCACGATCAGTTCGGTTTTGACCACCACTACACTTCCCTGCATATCAGGCCATATTTCTGAGCCGGAAAGGAGCATCCTGTATCCCCATGATTCTGCCATGGAGGCATAATGCTCTGGCAACATTGCCGCATCCAGTTCTTCTTGTAAGAGGGAGAGTACCTGCTTGGCAGGGCTTAAACGCAACGTATTGGAGATGATTTTGGCCTTATCAAGGTTGTACTTGTCGATAAGCCGGTGGAGTGCTACATCGGAAGCACTGCCTTCCCGGGGACATCCCAGCCTTACCCCCTCTTTTTGCAGGTCTGTGGCAGTTGATATCTTTACCGGGTTTACAACCAGGCCGTAACCATATTTATGAGTTAGGTAACGCAGGGTCGCATTTAATGAAGCTATGAAAATGGTCCTTTCACGGTCGTTTTGCAGCGGGAGTTCCAATATTTCGGCTAGGTTCCCCTTGTAATCACCCCCGCTGCTGCTGTAAGCTTGTCCGGCTACACCGTTAAACAGGGCTTCTGTAAGGAATTCCTTACCTTTTAACAGGGGGTAATCCCTGTGGGCAGGTTTCCCAATGGCTTGCTCGGGAGAAAGCGAGCGGGTATGAATCAGTTCCCTGACCCTTTCCACCAGCCAGAGCCGCTGCTCCGGTGTGATCATTAGGTTCACATTAGGATTTCTCCCCACCGGAATGTAGTGGAAGGACCAGATATAGACCACCCCTTTTTCCACCAGGAAATCGATAAATTTATCGCTGAAAAGCTCGTGGATATTCTGCCCTGTCACTGTCAACGAAGCACCTGTACCCCCCCTTTTCCTGAGGAGGTCTATGGCCCTTATAACCTTGTCAAAAGCCTGGTAATATAATTTATGGCCTTCTCCACAGCAAATTCAGCCGCCAGCTTCTTAACAGACTCAAAAGCCATCGTCCATTTCCTCCTTAAACTGAATTTTAAACATCGCAACCTCTTTCATATCCCGGCACAGCAGCCCCGGCCAGAGCAACCAGCCTCACGCCCCTTCCGTGAAACTGGCTGAACACAATACCTTCCGAAACCAGCTTGAGCACGGTTGCCGGTTCGGTTACTATCGTTCCTGATACCAGGCTTACGCCGTAATGAAACCATACCGGCGAAAGCGGGGTGGTGGGTCCCAAGACCATCACAAGCGCGTCTTTGCGGCAGAGGGATAACAGGTTGTCCATTGTGCCGTTAATCAGCGCTGTCCCGGTAACAGCCACCACATCGGCCTCTGGTATCACGCGCTCTGCTTCGTCTGCGGGCAAATCTCCTCTGCGGGGACGTCTTTCCAGGACCCACAGATGCTTTACTCCCTCCTGCAAGCGGGAAATAAAAGGGAAATGACCTACCATGCAGACTCTTTTTCCCCTGCCGTGCTCTAAGAGCAGATCTGCTGCGTTGACCTGCCGTAAACAGGCCGGGTTAACTTCAAGAAGCGAGTTGATGGCAGCAAGCCCGATGCTTCTCTCCAGCAGGGTGCCGCTAAGCGCATATTCGCACAGCTCAAGCGCGGATTTATCCGTAAGGCTGCCTGCTTCCAGAACAGGAGGTTCTGTGCTGTGTTCGTGCTCGAAAGCTGTCGAGGCCAGACCGCAGTAACGGCTCCAGACCGCCGTCCAGAAAGGTCCTACTCTCACCTCCCTTACGGGAGCATCTCCTCTCAGGGTAGAAATAATTTCCTGGAGAATTTTCAAGGGGTCATCCCTCCTTACAAATAGCTAGCTTGGTTTGTTCCCCATGGACGCTTATTATCCAGGTATTCAAAAAGGTAAGGGTTGAGCACCTTGATGTAAGCATCCCCAGGGAACGCGACTCCAGTACCCCCGCGCTTTCCAGCTTGCGCAGCGCATTGACGATAACCGAGCACGTAATACCCAGCTCATCGGCAATCTTGCTGGCTATCAGCAAGCTTTCATCACCGGTAATTTCCTCGAATACCTGCTCCACTGCCTCCATTTCGGAATAAGAAAGTGTGCCCATGGCCAGCCCAACAGCCTTGTGGCGGGCCTCTTCTTCAAATTTGTCCGTCTTCTCGCGCAGAATCTCCATGCCCACAATGGCTGCTCCCCTCTCGGCGAGAATTAAGTCTTCTTCTTAAAGGCCGTATCCTGCTTTCAGGAAACCGGAAGATATACTTGCCTTAGGCACTGCGCGCTTTAAAGAAGCGCATACCGCTATAACGCGAGCTTCCGTCATGTTCCAGCTCCCCCCAAGGTAAAATTTTAACGTCGGAGAGTAGCAGCAAGCCGCTGTGGCTTAAGAACCATTAAGAGAGCATCGTTAACACTTTTGACCAGGAGATCTGCACACCGCAGGGCTTCCACAGAGCAGCCTTCCGGGCCAAGAACCGCGATACCGATGGCCGCTTTCTCTAACATCCCGGCATCATTGCTGCCATTTCCAACCGCTATTACTTGTTCAGGTCCTAAATGCTCCAAGAACATAGCCTTGGCAGCAGAGGTGTTCTCACCGCAAAGGACATGGATATCCGCCTTTAGCTCCCGGTTAATCTGAGCAGCGGACCCGAAAGTATCGGCAGTTAAAATGTAAACCTGTAAAATACCGGCAACCCGGTTTAAAAGGGAAAGAGTCTCTTCGCGCAATCTTCCATCCTCTGTGAGGGTGCCATTTAAGTCCAAAACTATTTTGCTTATGAAAAATGTTTTTCTGCCCGGGATTTCCAGTTTCAACACCAATCGTCACCTTTTATTCCCTATAATTTAAAACAAATGAGGACTACCTGCAGCTGAGTATTTGAAAGACCTCGAAGCCCTGTCTGCTAAATATAATGGCTTCCTTACCCTTTCCTGCACACGTTTGTTGTTGAGCAGGGTGGAGACTCGCAGCGCTCCTCTCTTCCGCAGCAGGTTTGTCCCGAGGATTTCGAAGTGATCCGATGAACGTAAGGAAGAGACATGTGGCGCTGAACATCCTTGCTAAAACACCGGGGACAATCCACAGCTTTCACCTGAGAACTTGAGGAAAGTATCTCCCAGACGTTACCGCAGCTTTGACACTCGTACTCGTAAAGCGGCATTTCCATCTCCCCTTTCAAAATCACAGTTCCGGCAGATTGAGCTTTTAAAAATCTTTCATAATAGGGCAGCTGTCATCTGCTTCGTTGGACAAAAGCTCGGAGCTTTGCCACCTTCCACCCAGCAAGCCCTTTCCGGTGCCTTTAATGCGCATTTAACGCACGAGGCCACAGCGCTGCCCAGGACCAGCAGGTTGCCCAGAAGGGGAAGGGAACCGGCCTGGGGTGTGGCACCCGCCAGGACGATCAGTGATACCCCCGTTACAGAGCAGATAACGCATGTGCCCAGGGCAAAGGTAATCTTTTCTCCCAGAAGCAGTACGGAAAATAAGAGCGTAAATACCGGGATGCTTCCCTGGATCAGCCCGGCATTGGCAGCCGAAGTGTGGTAAAGCCCTATGTTCTGCAGGGAAAAAAACAAGGTTCAATCCAACATGACTTATCCTTCAAGGAAAGGTAATTGCACATTCGCCCGATTGCTTAAAACATTATTTTTTGCTTCGTACATTCTCTCATCAGCAATCACGAGAAGTTGGTCCAACTCAGTTCCGTCATCGGGAAAGGTTGCAATGCCGCCGCTGATGCCGATTTTAGCTTGTGCTTCAGGGAACTTCGCTTGTTGGACCAGCCGCTTAATCCTCATAAGCGTTCTTTCTCCTTCTTCTTTATTCGCCCCCGGCATGAGTAATACAAATTCATCCCCGCCGTAACGAACAAGGAGTTCCTGTCCGCGGGTGTTTTTCTTTAAAAGCTCTGCAACTTGCCTTAACACCCCATCGCCGGCCAGATGACCATGCTTGTCGTTTACCTTCTTAAAACTGTCCAGGTCAAGAAAGGCGAGGGTAAAGCTTTCACCCTCTCTGTAGTAACGGCGGATCTCTTCCTTTACCCTTTCCCTGAGGTAGGCAGAGTTATACAGGCCCGTAAGGCTATCTGTAATGGAAGAAAGGTAAAGCCCGTTACGCAGCTGCCGCTCTTTTTCAGTTAAGATTATTACCAGCCAGGTGGCAAAAGCAAGAGTGCCTATACCGGCAATAATGTGAAATTGTAAAGGAAACGAGCCGGTAGTACTGCCGATATGGAACATTGCCGCTGTGATTGCTAAAGCGATAATATAACCGGTTATCCCACCCCAGGCCCCATAGCGTATCGCACTCCCGCAGATAGGTAAGGCATGAGCTACGTGAAAAAAACTTTTGATGCCGCTGGTTAAATAGATCAGCACACCTACAAAAACAAAGTCTAGAAGATCTGCCGCTGGAGGGAGACGGTTTCCTTTCAGTACGTTTGCGGGCTTAAAATAACGAATAAAGCCGTAACACAGAGAAACCGCCGCAAAAAATATCATTTTCCATAACGGGACCGAAAGATGTTTAAAGGCAGCAAACAGCAACATGGAACAGAAAATTATGTAAAAAAGGCGCACTTTAGCCAGGGATCTTTCCATTTCAGTTTTTCTTTCTTTTTCATAAGGCCGGTGAGGAACCGAAGAAGCGCCGTTATTTGGCATCGATACCAACCTCCAAAGCAATGCTGATTTTTGCTAGCCTCTCCAGGCTGTTTCGGAAAAGGCATCATCGCTTTTCTTCTTTAATCCGGGCCCCTGGTACATTCTAAAAGGGAACAGGCCGCGTCGTTTATCTCTCTGATATGGAGGTCGCGGTCCACAGTAATAATGCCCTCCAGGGAAGAGTTCAATAACAAGCTGGGAGTAAGGATGTTGAATTCCGTTTCGGGCGTTTTTGTGTCCTTAAAGCGCAGGTGGGCGAATAACTCCTTTAAATTTATTCTCCGGGCCTTCTACAATTTCTTGAAACCTTTTTCTGAGCATCCTTTCCTTATAATGTATTTAAAGCAGTTTCAGGATTGTAGAAACCGGCTTAAAAATCATTTTTGCTGAATAGAAGCAGCCGTTTGCCTTTAAAATGGCATCCCGGCCGAATTTGCTCCACAGCATGTCCAAAACCGGTGTGATTTTTTCTTTTTTCACACCCTCTGCAAAAACAAGTGAAAGCTGACTGCCCCTTTCCAGCCCGGAGGCCCGAACGCCGACTAAGCACCAGGGTGGTTTATCACAGCAGCGAGCAAAAAGCTCCGCGGCGATGCTGTAGATTCTTTCGTCGCTTTCGGTAGCTTCCGTCAAAGTAACGGACCTGGTTTTCGTGCTGAAATCGGGAAACTTAAGCTTTAAGCAGATGGTCCTGGCTTTTAATCCTTTTGAGCGCAGCCGGTAACCCACCTCCGAAGCAAGGAGGGTTGCCAGGGCGAAATCCCGCTCGTATACGTCGCAGGGGAAGGTGGTCTCCTCTTTCATTTAATTTCGGCAAAAATTAAAGGTTTTCCTCTTTTAGGAAAAGTACAACTTTAAGCTTTTTCGTGAAACTCCTTTAACAATTCCATCGGCAAGCTCCCTGCAAGAATCAAACAAATTCGCGCCCTCTACCCCAGCGCAGGTATGAGTCCGATTTGGCTACGATGAGCAGCAAATCATAGACGTGCTCAAGGTCTTTGGGGATGATTAATTTATCAATATGACCAGCCGACCTAAGCAGTGTGGCCTTAATCAGCTCCTCCAGTGCTTTAAGAGAATCCGGCTTTTCCTCGATTATCATTTTTGCTACTTCTAAGGCATCCCGGCAACACCACGGCCTGAATTCTTCTGCTAACAAGTGAAGATTCTTGAGCCGTATATTTGGCTTTATAACAAGAACTGCTTTCTTTAGTAATAGACTTAGCGTTCACTCAAAAATAAATTACCTTTACTAAGCTCTACTCTATCAAATAATAGCATGTATTAACAGTAAAGATAACACGATAAAGCAGCTTAAAACCCGTTTGTATCGTTTATTTGACGGTCTGCATTGGATTTGACAGGAGTTGGTTAATATGTTAGAATTACGCCATAGGAGGTGTAACTCTAACATGTCTCCCCCTGTCCGCTATCATGCCGAAAAACTTCGAGATCTGCTGCTACGGCAGCACATTGCCACCATGGAGCAGCTCAAGCAGGCCCTGGGCACCGATGCTGACCTCACTGTCTTGCGCAAGCTCAAGGAGCTTTCATATCATACCAGCTACTCCCACCGGGGACGCTATTATACC
>JAGVAS010000126.1 GCA_020060185.1 Desulfovibrio sp.
CCCTGTAATTAATTGAAATCTGCACCAGGGCCGGAACCAAAAAAATGTAGCATAAAATGACATGTCTGGCATTTATATTTTTTATCGGGTTAGGGTTATCTTTTATTATGAAAATCTATGTTTACACTTCATTAGTCATCAATCCTTTCACAAAATGTGAAGGATTACAATTATTTATTATAGAAATTAACAATAATGAGAAATTGGTAAGCGCTCAAAAAGCATTGCCAAAGGAGGTCACCCATGCGCATACTACATACATCCGACTGGCACCTGGGTAAGCCCCTGGAACAGATCGGCCGCATCGAGGAGCAGCGGGAGTTTATTGACTGGCTCTGCAAAATGGTGGATGAGCAGAGAATTGACCTGGTCCTTGTAGCCGGCGATATTTATGATACATACAATCCCTCTGCCGCGGCAGAGGAACTTTTTTATGACGTCATGGACAGGACGCTGCAGGTTGGTGGAGCGCTGACGGTTGATCCGGGGGTGCTGCCTTCCAATGCCCACTTTATTGCCCTGGGGCATCTGCACCGGCCGCAGCAGATCAAGAACGCGCCCTGCCCGGTATATTATTCTGGTTCGCCGCTGGCGTACAGTTTCTCAGAGGCTGATTACAGCAAGGCAGTTTATATCATTGATGCTGTCCCGGGGAAAAAGGCTGATATAAATGCAGTAGGCCATTGTTTTTTCGCACATCAGTTAAAGAAAAACATAGCATGTATCCTGGGAAGACGGGAAATCGCGGGTAATGGATCCCGGAGACTGGATCTTTATCCTCGCTCATGAGCGCCACCGGGTGGAGTGGACTACCGATAACCCATCTTGTATATGGCTGGCAGTCCACGGCAAATTACGCTAAAACATAAAGCCGGCACTGCCGGCCTTCTAAATTTTGAATCCTGACTTGTAATTTAAATAAAGGTAGTGTATAATAAAATTGTATTAAAACATTGATACAAATTGGGGGTTTATTGTTGAAGAACTGGTTTTATTTGAATCCTCGCAGCGGTATACCGATGTACTTACAACTGAAAGAACAAATTAAAACGGCAGTGGCGGGCGGTGCTTTACGCCCCAGGGACCAGCTGCCCCCTGTGCGGGAATTAGCAGTGGCTCTTACGGTGAATCCCAATACTGTCGCCCGGGCTTACAGTGAACTGGAACGAGAAGGTATCTTAAGTGCCGAGCAGGGAAGGGGTACTTTTGTTAACGGGGGTGAACCCCTGCTTAGGGAAGAGGAACGGCAGGTTCAAATAAAAAGTTTGATCGATAAGGTTCTGGTAGAGGCCTTTAACCTGCGGATAACCGGGGATCAGCTTAATGCTATCTGGGAAGAGCGCTTAAAAGCCTGGGAGAATCGTCTCCAAAGATGAAAAGGAGGAGCGAAAGAGAATGGACTGTGCGGTCCGCACTCATTCTTTAAGTAAAAATTACGGGATTAAAAGGGCTGTTGCGGATCTTAACCTGGAGGTTCCTGCAGGCAGCGTCTATGCTCTCTTGGGCCTTAACGGTGCCGGAAAAAGCACCATCCTTAAAATGCTTATCGGGCTTACCCGTCCTACCGCCGGGAGCGGCTTTTGCCTGGGTATGGACATTCTTGCCAGAGGCATGCAGGTCCGCGAGAAGGTGGGCTACTTAGGTGAGGAACCCCACCTCTATGGCTATATGACCGTAAAACAGGCAATCAGGTTCTGCCGGGGCCTGTACCGCCAATGGGATGAAGGGCTGGTGGAACGCTACCTGGAGGCATTCCAGCTGCCTTCTCAAAGCAAAATACATGAGCTTTCCCAGGGAATGAAAAATCAGCTGGCCCTGATCCTGGCCCTGGCTCCCCGGCCGGAGCTGTTGCTTCTTGACGAACCGACGGCGGGATTTGATCCGGTTAAAAGGCGCCTTTTTTACAGCGCCGTTCTGAGGGAAGTGGTTTCTGAGGGGAAGACGGTATTAATAGCCACTAACCGGCTGGATGATGTGGAGCGGGTTGCGGACCGGATAGGATTGATGCACAGGGGAAGCCTGGTGCGTACCTGTTCCCTGGATGAACTGAAATCACAGGAAAAGGAGATCCGCGTTGTTTTTCAGAAAGAACCTCCTCCGGAGCTGTTTGAACAGCCGGGTGTGTGGCAGGTATTCCGTGAAGGGAGGGCTTACAGGGTTGCCGTTTTTGACCGGCTGGAAGAAATATGGCAGTCTTTTGACGCCTTTCCCCATTATACCCTGGAGGTAAAAAGTACCGACCTGGAAGAGATTTTTTTACGCTATGTGACGGAGGAGGGAAATGAAGATGATTAATCCTGCTCTTTTGGTCAAGGAACTTTGGGAGAACAGGGTAAAATTTATCTTGATGTTCGTGATTTTGGGAATCCTGGGCATTGCCATTCCTTTGTTATTTGATTTGACGAGGGATATCCTGCGTAACATGGACTTATCCTCTTTTATTGATCCACGGGAGCTGAGCTTTATCTGGTCAGACTATGGCAACTATGCCTGGAGCCAGTGGACGGCGAAAAACCTTACCCAGCTGGCAACTCTTTCGGCAATTGTGCTGGGAATGGGCTCCCTAGCCGGGGAATCCGCTTATGGTACCGCTCCGTTTTTGCTCAGCAAGCCTCTTAGCCGGCGGCAAATATTTATTACCAAAATTGCAGCAGGGACTGTTCTGCTTGCCGGTATTGTTTTCGGTTCCACTTTTATCTTTATACTAGTCTCAGGGCTAAAGGGCTTTGCTTTTGCCAGGGGGATATTTCTTGTTGCCACCGTAATCGCTTTCGGTGGAGCCGTGGTGATCTACCTGGGGACAGCCGTTTTTTCCGTGCTGATAGCAGAACCGGTCAGGGCAGGGGTAGCCGCAGCCCTGTTCTGGCTGCTGGCTTCCGTTCCCGGGTATTTTAAAAGTACAGCAGCGTATTCAGTTTTTTTCCAGATGAAGGCTGTAAAGTACTGGCTTTTCGGGGAGAGCCCCTTTATCCCGCTGCTAACTTTCCTGGTAATAGGTTGGATCCTTTTTGAAACAGGGGTTTTCCTCTGGAGCCGGCGGGACTTTTAGTATGAAAATTAGGTGGCGAAGGTTAGTGCTCGCTTAAGGGTTCGCTTGAGACAGGTTTTATGACCAGCGTTTGCTGTTAGCGGAGTTCCGAGTTCAGCTCGGCAAGTTCTAGATGGGCGGAAAGTTACCATTGCTTTAGGCAAGTTCAACTCATATTTATGGTAGCACTCGTCGCTTAAGGAGTCGGCCAACAACTCGCTTCGCTCAGACAGTTGGCCGACTTAACCTTCGCTCCTCGTGCTTTTTAATTTAAGA
>JAGVAS010000002.1 GCA_020060185.1 Desulfovibrio sp.
TCAGCGCACCAAGCGGCAAATTAACCAGCAACATTCCAAAACTAATAGGTACCATTAGTAAAGGCTCATATTTTTTGGCAATACCAAGGTACAGAAGGAAAAGCGCAATGACAATCATAATTAGCTGAGGAATGGTCAGGTTAGCAAATCCTGTTGAAAGTATAAATTCCCCTAGCTTTGCAAGCATTTTGTACCCCTCCCTGACTTATTCAATAACTAACATAAGATCCCCGGTATTTACGGTTGCACCGCTTGTTACATGGATTGATTTAACAACGCCCGAAGCAGGAGCAGTTACTTCGTTTTCCATTTTCATCGCTTCCAGGATCAGCAATGTATCTCCTTCTTTGACTCTGTCGCCCTCTTTTACCTTAACATCCAACACAGAGCCGGGCATGGGCGCAGTAACCTGAAAACCGCCCCCGGCTGCCGGTCCAGCTTTTTCTTTGGGGGCGTCAGGAGAAGCTGCCGGTGTATCCTGTGCTTTAGGTGTTGCAGTTTGCGGCGTTATGGGTGTAACAACTGGTGAAAATGAGGTTGCGGAACCCCCTACTTCTTCCACCATAACCTCGAACGGTTCACCATTAACATAAACTCTATATTTTTTCATCTGTACTTCCCCCTTCTTAATAATACAAAATCTTGTCTTATGCTTAATGCTCTGGCCCTGCAGGCCTGCGCCCACATATTTGTTGCCGGTCCGGGTATGTTATTTCCAATTACAAAGGAGTTCTGTTCATCCATTGCAAACAAAAGCGCTCCCATGGATGCGGCGATTATTTCCGGCCTAACGGCCGCCTGTGCTGTATTACTTGTAGTACAGGCTATTTTCAGTGCTGCTTGAGGCCGTGCTTGAACACCTGAACCGCCAGTTTGAACAGTATTGTTGGCAGTACTTTTTGCCTGTATTTTGTTGTTGGATTTATAATAAAATATCTTGTTAAAACCTATCAAAATAAGAGCTAGCAACAGAAGTGATGTCATAACTATTAAAAGTCCGATTGCCAACATCTCTAAACCAAAGATAAGGTTATGCATTTCCTAAACCTCCCCCCATTTTTCTATAATAATTCCATAAATATTTAAATCTTCTCCACCTCCTTCGATTTTACACGCTCCATTCCTAACTCACAGCCTTTACCGTTCTAATTATCGGAAAAACAGTCACTTTTGTCATATATAACTTCGGATTAACTTGTTCGTCCACAACTATAATCCCTCTGGGTTTAACACGGTAGCAGTATTTCGTATAGGCCTCCGGTGATAAGGCTAAAAATATATCGTCTTCTTCAACCATTAAAAAATCTATAGAGCTATTACTAATTATAATTTCCGCCCGGCTGGCACCTCCCCTTGCTTTCCGGCCCATAACTCTGAATCTGGACTACATATCTAATCATTATCTTTTTTGGGACAATATTTCACACAAATCCCGCAGCCTTTATACCAGGTTTCGTTTATTTTTACCCGTTCTGTTGTTGTCTTACTTCTCAGATGACATTTTGATACTTTTTCCCACTTCCTTGCGGGTAAAAGACAAAAAAAAACCATCATTACACCTCTAAACTATTCTTTATTAATTCTTTAAAACCCTTTTTTCCTAGAATTTAAATCATTTAAAATAAAACACTCTTTAGCTCTTTTAATTTATGAAGATATTTATAATCCAACCTTACAGTACCTATAAAGTCCGACGAACCCATATCCTTCCCATGGTAATCTGACCCACCGGTAATTAAAAGACCATACTTCCTGGCAATTTTTATATACCGGTAACGATCAACGATTCGATGCTCGGGATGAAACACTTCAATTCCCAAAAGTCCCATCCTAACCATTGAAGGAATTAACTGATCTGCTTTATAAAGGCCCGGATGGGCTAAAACCGGAATGCCTCCCGCCCCAAGGATTAAATTTAGGGCATCTTGAAAACATAATCTGTAACGCTCTACGTAGGCAGGACAGCTGTTCCCTATATATTTAGCAAATACCTCTGCAGTTGTTCTGCTATAGCCTTTCTGGCAAATAGCCAGAGCTAAATGAGGTCTGCCCAGCATATCTCCCCCGGCTTTTTCCAGTACCTCGGAAAGCGCAATATTTATATCAAGTTTTTTTAATTTATCAATCATTTTTCGCATTCTGTCATAGCGGCTTGCTTTAACAACTTCAAGTGTATTTTCCAACAAGGAATTTTCAGGATTACAAAAGTAACCTAAAATATGAAGTTCTTTGTCTTCATAACTGGTACTGAGTTCTATCCCGGGTATTATTTCCAATCCATACTTTTTACCTGCTGTTTCTGCACAGGCTATTCCCTGCATGGTATCATGATCGGTTATACCGATAGCAGTAATTTTCTTTTTTTTTGCTTCTTCCACTACCTGGCAGGGATTTAAAAGTCCATCTGAAAAGGTGGTATGGATATGTAAATCTACGTATCCCCGTCCCATTTTTAACCTCCATAACTTCATTTTACCTTAACAGTTTTAAGCTTTTCCAGCAGGCAGCGTACTTCTACGGAGCGTTTGCTGTTGGCGTAGTTCCGGGTTCGCTCATCAAGTTCTACTACTCACCTCGAGCTTCCGGCGACCTATGGAAACAAACCCGGCATTTATATCCACTATTGTGGCCTGAAGTGCCGTGGGCGTAAATATGCATACCATGGGGACACACCTCTTTCAGAGGAATGTCCCCACACCTTATTCGTCATCCCGGCAGCTGACATCCTGTCAGCTGTGCCGTTTCCAGCTCTCGTTTCGTAGTGAACTTGTTCTCTTCGCTTCACAAGTCACTCCGCCAACAGCAAAACGCTTCGTCTATGGGAAAATTGCTGGATCTAAGTCCGGACATTTTCACCCATTGTTGTGACCCGTAGGGTCGTTGCGTTTAGTTTACTGCTTCCAGACCCTGTTTATAACCCGTAAAAAATTCCCCCATAATACCTTACTGACATCTTCTTTTTTAAAACCTCTTGACAGAAGGCCCTCTATAAGAAAATGTAGAGATGATACATCATTCAGGTCTTTTAAAAAGTTACCTTCCATGCCGTCAAAATCTGATCCAATGCCCAGGTGATCGATACCGGCAATTTCCGCAATATGTTCAAAGTGATCAAGTAACTTTTCCAGGTTAGGATTTTCCGGACAAATAAAAGCAGGATAAAATGACAGTCCTACTACGCCCCCGTTTTCTTGCAGTAACTTAAGCTGGCGATCCGTTAAGTTGCGAGGATGATCACAAATTGCCCTGGCATTGGCATGGGAAACGACTACCGGTTGTGTAGTCAACGCCAAAACATCATTAAAACCCCTCTCCGCAATATGAGCCAGATCAATAATCATTCCCACATCGTTCATTTCTTTAATTACTTTCTTTCCGAAGCGTGTCAGGCCTCCGCCTGCTTCTCTTTCCCAGACACCGTCAGCAATCTGATTTCTCTGGTTCCAGGTTAAACCCAACCCCCTTATTCCCAATCGATAAAAGATTCTTAGAAATCCTAGATCACCTTCCAGAGCTTCTCCTCCCTCTACAGTAATAACTGCAGCAATTTTTCCTTCCCTATTCACGCGAATTAAATCATTAAAACTGTATACAACTTCTATCCTTTCAATACAGCTTTCCACTGTTCTGTAAAATAAATCTAACAACTGCAAACATCTTTTCAGGGCATGGCATGGTTTATATTCAGGTTCAATATACAGGGCAAAGAATTGCACCTTTATATTCCCGGTTTCCATTCTTGGCAGATCTACCTGTGCTAGAACGTTTCTTTCTGAAAAAATATAGGAACCCTTTTCTTGTGTAAAATAATGAACTGTATCACAATGTGCATCTATAATCCCCTCATTAAAAATAAGAAGTTCTCCTTCCTCTTTTTTTGAAATATCCAAGAATATTCCTCCTTCAAAATCATTCTACAAATATAATATCACAGTATTACCTTACATAAAAAAACACACCTTTAATAAAAAGAGGTGTATTTTTATATAAAATTAATATAAGTATTTAAAAACATTTTTAACGAGGTTCAACAATTAACTTTATAGCTGTTCTTTCTTCTCCATCAATTTGAATGTCCGTAAAAGCAGGGATACAGATTAAATCCATACCACTTGGAGCAACAAATCCTCTCGCTATGGCTACTGCTTTTACAGCCTGGTTAAGTGCCCCTGCTCCAATTGCCTGGATTTCTGCTCCGCCTCTTTCCCGTAAAACCCCTGCTAGAGCCCCGGCCACGGAATTAGGATTGGATTTTGCTGAAACCTTTAATACTTCCATTAATTAATTGGTACCTCCTTTAGACAAATTATTTACTTTATAGTTACTTTGTTTATTATATTCTCTAGTATTTAAAAATTTCCTTCCCTTAATTTAAAAAAATTTTTATATTCTTTTAAATATTATATCTCTTAACTATTCTCTCAATTTGCAAAGTTTTGCCATTTAATGGGTTAATTTGAAGATAAACTCCGTTTAAAATACATTCCCCACCGGCCAATTGCCAGTTTATTGGTAAGCCTTTTAAAAATCTTTCTAAAACCAAATCCGGATCTAAACCTAAAATGGAATTATAAGGACCTACCATTCCTACATCACTGATATAGGCTGTTTTTTCCGCATAAATTCTTTCATCTGCAGTTTGTACATGGGTATGAGTACCGATAACGGCACTGACTTTGCCTTTCAGGAACCATCCCATAGCCAGTTTTTCTGAAGTCGCTTCGGCATGAAAATCTACAATTATATTCGGTGTAATTTTCTGCAACAGGGTAATTTCCCTTGCAGCAGCCTGAAAAGGACAATCAGCAGGGGGCATGAAAACACGGCCCATAATGTTCAGCACACCAATGAAATAATTACCGCACGGAATGAGAGCTACCCCTTTTCCCGGGGCATGCAGGGCCATGTTAGCCGGTCTCAGTAATCTTGTTTCTTCATTGATAACCTCTAATATTTCCTTCCTGTCCCAAATATGATTACCTGTAGTAATAATATCTATTTTACTCTTAAACAGTTCATTCAAAACAGGTGGGGTTATACCCCTGCCACCGGCAGCGTTTTCACCGTTGGCTATAACCAAATCTATTTTATAATATTCCCTCAATTCTGGCAATAAATTTTTTACGACTTTCCTGCCAGGGCTTCCAACAATATCCCCCAAAAATAAAATATGCAAATTTTCCCCCACCTTAATTATTTATCAAAAACATACACTTTTCCTGCTTCACGAAAGGCAAGTAAATTTTCTTCATTTTCTTTTTTTCTGGACAGTAGATATTCAATAAACTCCTCCTTATTTGTTTTTTCCATTTCCAGATAACTACCGTTGCGTGTATCAATAATTACATCATTTTTAAATTGACTCAAAATTAAATTACTGACAAGGTTTACTTCTTCAACAGTAATACTTCTTCCATTAAAAGTAACCTGTAATAAGGTCCATGATTTAGTTATTTTCCTATTTATTTTTGGAATGCTAGCTAAATTTGAAATTTCACTATATGCTCTGACGCATTCATAAAATCTTTTTTTAAATTTTATGTACGTTTCATGTTCTATATTTATTTTTAACATAAAAGAAAGCTTAAATTTGGCTTCAACCAAATTATAATTTATAGTAAAGATTTGAGGAAAATGAACAAGCAAAAAAATTAATAAACTAACATTGGATAATTCCTCTGATTTTTGTTTAAGCTTCACAATATCACTCCTGATCTTTAACGTTTTTCAGTTACCCGATGGGTATAAGCTGACACGTTAGACAATAGCAAAATGTTGCAGGGATTCATAAAAAGGAAATGAATAAATTTTAATATTCCATAATAACTTTATAAATTCCTTCTAACAAAAGAAAAAAGTGCCTTACGGCACTATTTACCATTATTTTATATTATTACCTGGCATATTCTACGGCTCTTGTCTCTCTGATAACGGTCACTTTAATCTGGCCGGGATATTCCAGTTCTCTCTCAATCTTTTTCGTAATTTCCCTGGCTACCTGTACTGCTGTCAAATCATCAATTTTATCAGGTTTAACCATGATGCGTATTTCCCGGCCCGCCTGTATAGCGTACGCTTTTTCCACTCCTTCAAAGGAATCTGCTATTTCTTCCAGTTTTTCCAGGCGCTTAATATAAGCTTCGAGTGTTTCACGCCTGGCCCCGGGTCTTGCCGCAGAAATCGCATCAGCAGCCTGTATTAAAACCGCCTCCAGGGATTGGGGTTCAACATCTCCATGGTGAGCTGCAATGGCATTTATTATTTCAAGGGATTCGCGGTACTTTTTAGCCAGTTCCGCTCCATTTATAACATGGGGCCCTTCAATTTCATGATCCAGGGCTTTTCCTATATCATGAAGCAAGCCTGCCCTCTTGGCAATTTTAACGTCCAGGCCCAGTTCAGAAGCTATGATACCGGCAAGATGGGCAACTTCCAGGGAATGTTTAAGCACATTCTGGCCATAACTGGTGCGAAATTTTAATCTGCCGAGCATCCTCACCAGTTCCGGATGAAGTCCATGTACACCTATTTCAAAAGTAGCCTGTTCCCCTTCTTCACGTATCTGCGCTTCAACCTCATGGCGGGCCTTTTCCACCATTTCTTCGATACGAGCAGGGTGTATGCGGCCATCGACAATTAATTTTTCCAGAGCTATACGTGCTACTTCCCTGCGAATAGGATCAAAACCGGATAAAATTACTGCTTCCGGTGTATCGTCGATAATTAAATCAATTCCTGTTAGTGTTTCTAAAGTCCGAATATTTCTTCCTTCCCTGCCTATAATACGTCCTTTCATTTCATCGTTGGGCAAGTTCACAACAGAAACTGTGGACTCGGAAACGTGATCAGCAGCACAGCGTTGTATAGCCTGCGTAATAATCTCTCTTGCTCTCTTTTCTGCTTCTCCCTTGGCCTGTTGCTCGACATCTTTAATCATTTGGGCAGTTTCGTGTTGTATCTCATCTTTTACCCTTTTTAGAATAATATCTTTTGCTTCTTCTGTAGATAACCCGGAAATTCTTTCCAGTTCCAGGAGCTGTTTCTTATAGGTATCAGTTAATTTTTCTCGAATAATAATTATTTCTTCCTCACGTTTTTTTAGCTCATCATCTTTCTTTTCCAGCTGAGATGTTTTTTTATCCAGGGACTCTTCTTTTTGTAGAATACGTCTTTCCAAACGTTGTACTTCTAAACGCCGTTCCTTTATTTCTTTTTCAAATTCGTTCCTCAGCTTGTGAACTTCTTCTTTAGCTTCCAATACTTTTTCTTTCTTTAACGTCTGGACTTTTTCTTCAGCCTCTTTTAATATTTTTTTCGCAGCTTCTTCAGCAGATACTATTTTAGCCTCAGCAAAATATTTACGAATAAAGTAACCGGCACCAAGCCCTAGTAATAAGCCAATGATTCCTGTCATAACTGTTAAAGATTGCAATAATATACTCACCTCCTGTTATTTAATCCTTAAAGTTGTTCACAACAAAAATAATAAGCTGTGTGGTTTCACAGCTTAAAATAGTATGACCATCTTCACTCTTTGAAGAATGATCAGAATGATCTGCACTTTTACTTACCAAAGGATTTATCTAAAATGCCGCTGGTAGCTTTGGCATCACTCAATGGTCACATCTATTTTAAGGGCAAATAAACCTTTAAAACGGGATTTACTATTTCTTGAAACAATTTTATCCTCTTTATAGGGTTATGTCAAGTAAGAAAAGTTTTTCTAAAAAATGAATTTAAATATCTTCATTGCTGCCGGCTTTAAAGAGACTTCCTCCCTGTCTTTCTTCCTCTTTTGTAGCGGCCGGCAGGTTGTACACCTTGCGAATTTGCTGTTCGATTTCATTGAGTATTTCCTTGTTTTCTTTTAAAAACTCTTTAGCATTATCCCTTCCCTGCCCCACTTTTTCTTCTTTATAGGAATACCATGTTCCACTTTTTTTAATAACCTCTTTTTCAATAGCCAGATCAAGAATACATCCTTCTTTGGAAATACCCTGCCCGTAAATAATATCAAAATCCGCTTGTCTGAAAGGTGGAGCTACTTTATTTTTAACGACTTTTGCCCTGGTCCGGTTACCGATCATATCATTACCCTGTTTTAAGGTATCCAGCTTCCGTACATCGATCCTTACGGAGGCATAAAACTTTAAAGCTCTGCCACCGGGTGTAACTTCAGGATTGCCAAACATGATCCCTACTTTTTCCCTGATTTGGTTTATAAAGAGCGCCGTTGTTTGTGATTTACTGATAGCTCCGGATAGTTTTCTCATGGCCTGGGACATAAGACGCGCCTGTAATCCTACATGCATATCTCCCATCTCTCCCTCAATCTCAGCCCTGGGAACAAGAGCAGCTACTGAATCAACAACCAAAACATCAATTGCTCCACTGCGAACCAGTGCCTCAGCGATCTCCAGGGCTTGTTCACCTGTGTCGGGCTGTGAAACCAGCAGCTCATCAATATTAACGCCCAGGTTTTTAGCATAAACCGGATCAAGAGCGTGTTCAGCATCTATAAATGCTGCAAAACCTCCTCTTTTCTGCGCTTCGGAAATTACATGTAAGGCTACCGTAGTTTTACCGGATGATTCAGGACCGAAGACTTCAATAATCCTCCCCCTTGGCAAGCCTCCAACTCCAAGGGCAATATCCAGTGATAAAGCTCCCGTGGGAATTACACTTATATTAGCCCTGGTTTCAGAACCAAGCTTCATAATGGAACCTTTTCCAAATTGTTTTTCTATTTGCAGCAAGGCCATTTCTAATGCTTTTTGCTTTTCCATGTTTCGCAACTGCCTCCTTAACCTTGTATAAAACACTTGTTTGCTTTCTTTTCTTTTATTTCTTTATTCAAAGGAAAATTCCTGCCTGCTTTACATTTTTTTCAACAAAAATTCTCGCAGGGGTGTATAGAGCGGACCGGTTGGTCGCAGTATACTTCTTATTAGATGAAAACTTTCTACATGAAGCCTGTTCCTGCACTCCCAGCGCTCATTAAAAATAGATGCGTCCGCCTCAAAAGCTTCATTCCTGTTTCTTCTTCCTATGGTTAAATGAGGCAGAAACTTTTCTCTTTTGATCTTCCCGGAGTTATCCTTGTTATAAAAGGAAGGGTGCGAAGGATGCAAGTTTTTTAAATTTTCCTCGATCTCTTTTGTCAAACTGCTAAGCTCTGTTGTTCCTTCATCCATACCTATCCAGATAACCCGGGGCTCTTTTTTAGAGGGGAAAGCACCTAAACGGGCCAAAGAAACCCGAAAGGAAGCTGTTTTTTCACCTAGCTCCTTTAAAGAATCTTCCATCATCGCGACCAGATCGTCATCTATTTCTCCCAAAAATCTTAAAGTTATATGTAAGAGCTGGGCGTTAACCCATCTAATCCCTTTTATTTTCCTTTTAAGTTCTTCCTGTATTTGAGCAAGCTCTTCCTTCACTTTACGATCAAGGTTAACGGCCAAAAAAGCGCGCATAAGATACCTCTCTTGTTATTTTTAGTATACATTTTATTATGTACAAAAATCTTTTACTTGTAAAAGCGATTAATCCTGAAATATAAAGCGTTCAAAACTAAAATTAAGGGGAAATTGCTTTACTTTGATTAAATCCGCACTAAAAGGGACCAAAGCGTTTTCTGTCTCTGAATATTGAAGATTCAGCAAAATTAGGCTGAAATTAATTTCAAGATTTTTAAAACCTCTAATACCTGATGCTCCGGTAGTTCCGGCATTTATTTCTAGATAGTTTTCTGCTTTTTTAATATAAGGTGTATGCTGGTGCCCTCCCAGAAGAATATAATTATTGTTACGAATAAATTTAAAAAATTCAGGATTATGGGCAGCTATTATATCGGCCCTTTCAGCCCCGTAAACGATTTCCTGCAATTTCTGCGCTGTTGTCTCCATTGTGGTTTCATCTGCTACTACCATAGCTGTCGAATATGATGCCGGATCGGCAATGCCTGCTATTCTAAGCCCTGCTATCTCAATTACACCTTCCTCCAGGACGGTTATATTTTTAATTTTTTTCAGCTGCTCTACTACCAAAGGGGATTCATGATTCCCCGGAATAAAAACATAAGGAATGTCGATGTTAGCAAATATTTGTGAAAACAATTCCATTTCCAGTGATGTTCCATAATCTACCAGGTCTCCCGTATCAATAATTATTTCTACGTCAAACGTTTCCACGATGCGTTGGATAAAGTTAAAAGCAGCAGGATTATTATGGATATCTGAAACATGGAGAATCCTTTTAGTATCTTTTCTTTCAACCGGTGGAGTATTTTTTTCCATTTCTTTTTGTAAGAAAGATATATTCTCAACTACCTCCATAAACTGTCCTCCGATATTTTCAATAACACCTATTCCTTCCTGCAGGGCACTTAAAACCCAGGGAGCAGCTTCCAGTATTCCTTCATATTCAGCCCTTGAAAATGCTGTAATATTATAAGAAAGTAATGCGGACGTTAAAAAAAACAACAATACCAGAAAATTGACCAATCCGGCCCAAAACATCTCTTTTTTATTAATATTTTTACGCGTCCATAAAAGCATACTTGCCATACCCAAAAAGAAAGATAAAAGCAAAAGAGAAGTCATATATTTAATAATATTTATTTTTATTTCCTGAATAATTTTTTTCGGCCAGAAACCTGTTTGGGAGAAATTGCTAACATATTCCGCCATTTCTTCCAGGTTAATGTTTTTAAGGGTAAGATGAAAATCAAGAGGTGGGATATGTGTGGGAGCAACAACTTTACCGAGGGGGGGAAAATGAATTAAAGTCCGGCCGCTGCCCCAAAATTTTAAACTCGTCTCAAACTCAAAAGCCCCGGCAGAAAAAGTTGCCGGGCCCAGGAATTGTATTACCAGAACCATAAACAACAAACTAAAAATAATTTTTTTAGCCATATTAAATAACTTTTTGTTTAAATTCATTTTTCTTCTCCATTTTGAGAAGTTCCCGCAGGTAATCACCATTGATTCTTTCTTTTTCCAGCAAGTAACCGGCTGCCTTTTCAATTATATTTTTACAATCTCTGATTAAACCCCGAACCTTTTCTTCCTGGCTGTTAAGAATTTCTTTTAAATTTTGATGCAAAACCCCGCTGGGAAGATCCTTGGTACTTACAATACCCAGGGAAGACATACCGGAATTAATTATTTTTTTCGCCAGATCTATCGCCTGTTGAAAATCATTTGCTGCACCGGTACTGCGGCTGCCGAGAAGTTCCTCTTCACTTACCGCTCCTCCCAGTAATATGGCAATTTGCCCTTCCAGGTATTCCTTGGTGTAAATATAACTATCCTTTTCAGGCTTTTGCCTGATATATCCCATTGCCTTTCCCCGAGGTATAATAGTAATTGTAGAAATAGAATGCGGTTTGAGGGATTCACTTACAAGGGCATGGCCTATTTCATGAATGGCAATGCGCCTGCATTCCTCCTCTTCCGGCCGTTTGTCCAGCTTTTCTCCCATTATTACTTTGTCAATGGCTTCGTAAAAATGGCTTTTTTCCAGGCGACTGCATTTTTCGCGAAGAGCTGCTATAGCTGCCTCGTTGGCCAGGCTTTCCAGGTGGGCTCCGGAAAAACCGAAGGTTTCAGCAGCAATTTTTTTTAGTTTAACATCCCTGGCAAGCGGCTTATTACGAGTATGAAGTTTTAATATCTGCAACCTTCCTTCCATGTCGGGAAGATCAACTTGAACAATACGATCGAAGCGCCCTGGGCGCAATAAAGCGTTATCTAAAAGGTCAGACCTGTTAGTAGCCCCGATCAGCAGTATGCGTATATCATCATCGAGACTGAGACCGTCCATTTCCACCAGGAGTTGGTTTAAGGTCTGATCATATTCCAGGTGAGAGCTGTGACTCCCTCTTTTTGAACCCAGGATCTCTATCTCATCGATAAAAATTATGGCGCTCATTTTATTCTTTTTTTTAGCTGTGTTTCGGGCCTGTTGGAAAAGTTGCCTGACCCTTTGCGCTCCAACACCTGCATACATTTCAATAAACTCACTGCCTGCTGCTGCTATAAAGATAGAATCTGTATAAGAAGCTGCAGCTTTCGCCAGGAGTGTTTTTCCTGTTCCCGGAGGGCCGACCAAAAGAATTCCTTTTAAGGGCCTTATCCCCATCAGGCTAATCTTCTCCGGAATCTTAATAAAATCCAGGGCCTCCAGCAGCTCTTTTTTGGCCGAGTTTTGACCGCCGATATCTTCAAAGGAGATATTTGTCTTTATCTTATTATTACTACTTTTTAAAGGAGCAAATTCCTTTAAACCACCTCTTACATCCAACACTTTAAATAAAAGAAAAAAAATACCCAGCAAAAATAATACGGGATAAATATTAAAACCTAACCAGATCAGGCTGATTATTACTCCCAGGGCAACCCCTACTCCAACTTCCTTAAGCATTACTTACCTCCATTGAGAAAGTTAAGGGAATAACTTCGTAAAGAAAATTATCCTTTGCCGATAGCTGCAAGTATATCCTTTTTTGATCTACCCAGAGCCGGTAATCTTCCAGGTCCTGTTCCTGCTCAAGCAACCGGGAGATCTCTTTGCTCATTTCAGTGTAATTTCCCAGCCTTTCTCCTTCCATTAAAGCAAATTGTATTTTTCCATAAAGTGATTCCAGGTAGGTGTCTCTTTTGTCTATTAAGGTGATTTTAAAAGAATTTTCGGCATAGGTTAAAAGCAAAACTTCTTCCAGGCTGTTATAAGTTTTGGAAAGATCTCCCACTTTGTTTAATGTTATCAGGACTTCAGTATTTTGCTTGTTATTTTTTATGTTTACATCTTTTACTGCTTCGATTTCTAAAAGTGCTTCTTTCAATGGCTCTTTTATTAAACGTTGCTGTCGCCAATAGTTAATAGCATAAATTGAAGCAAACGTAAGTAAAAACGCCAGGATAACAACAGGCCATTTTAAATGAAGACGCACATTACCAGCCCCATAGTTAACATAATATATTTACATAATACATTATAACAAATAGACTGCCGGAAAAGCAATAAAAAAACCCTTTCTTTTTCAGGGTTTCTTTCAAAATATCACAGTTATCTTATTAGCCGTATTCATCTGCAATATTCTCCCCAATTAAATCATATGATCCCGTTCCGGTAATTTTTACGTTTATTAAATCTCCGGGTCTGACTCCAGGAACCCTCGTAATGATAACTCTTCCATCCACCTCCGGAGCCTGGGAAGCTATTCTTCCATAGGCTCTATTTTTGATGCGGTCATAAAAATCAACTAAAACTTTTACCTCCCGGCCCAGTAATATCCTGTTAAAATTACGGGAAATTCCCTTTTGTTGTTTCATAATTTGATTTAATCTTTGCCTTGCTGTTTCTGTACTTACCCTGCCTGGCAACTTATAAGCAGTTGTCTTCCTTTCCCGTGAAAAGACAAAAGCGCCCACCCTTTCAAAAGGATGTTGTCGCAAAAAAGTAAGGAGCTCGGCAAACTCATGTTCTCCCTCTCCGGGAAAACCTACCATAACGGTAGTGCGCATTACTACCCCTGGTACTAGTTCGCGTATTTTAGTATATAAAGAGATAATATCCTCTTTACTGGTTTTTCTACCCATAAGCTTAAGGATTTTATTGCTTATATGCTGGATAGGGATATCGATATATTTACATATCCTGGGTTCCTTTTGTATAACTTCCAATAAATCATCTGTAATATGGGCCGGGTGTGTATATAAAATTCTGATCCACTCAATCCCCTCCAATTTACATAAGCTCTGCAGTAATTCTCCCAGCATGAGTTTTCCGTATAAATCAAGGCCATAAGCCGTGGTATCCTGGGCGATCAGATTGATTTCTCTGGCACCCAGTTTTCGTACGGCCTTTACCTCGGAAAGGATATCTTCAATTTTTTTGCTGCGCAATTCACCTCTTAAAAATGGGATCAGGCAATAAGAACATCTATTATTACAGCCTTCTGCAATTTTTATATAAACGCTGTGTGGAGATCTGCTTAAGAAGCGGTTCTTTTGCATAAGCGAGTTTTCTAGGCCGTTGCAGCCGACAGTTTCTTTTTTTTCTAGAAGAAAAGGGATTTTCCCATAATCTTTTATGGGAACGATCAGGTCAACTTCTGGAACCAACTCTTTTATTTTTTGTTTATCGAAGTATTGGACAAAACAACCTACTACAACAATCTTCTGTAGCTTGCTTTTTCCAGAATTCTTAATCTCTGCCATTTCCTTAATGGTACTTAACGCTTCCAAGCGGGCTTCATGTAAGAAAGCACAGGTATTGATAATAACTAGCTCGGAATTTTTTACTTCCTGCTCCAGTTGATAGCCCTTTCTAATAAGGCTGCCGATTATTTCTTCAGAATCAACCAGGTTTTTAGCACAACCCAGGGAGATAAGACTAAATTTCTGTTTTTTTAACATGTTAATTGCTGTCAGTTCCCCTGAAAAACATTTACTGATAAACGGAACTACCTTTCTTTTCGGATTGTAATATTGACGGGATCGGTAAACTGAATTAAATCTTCAATTTCAAACCCGTTTACCTTGATGCTTGCAGCCGGGGGATATCCCAAACGTAGCCATGTTTCAGTACTGTCTCCAAAGTTTTTAGTATCGCCGGATCGATAGGTTTTCTCTTCGATCAGTCTTCCATCCTGCTCAATCCTCATCCAGCAGTTACCCGTAAAAGAAAGAATAATTTCTTTTTGTTCCACACCGCTCAGCAGATAAATTATTTCATGCGTATCACTTGAGATCCTCGTTAGTTTCCTTTCTTTTACCGGTTCATCAACAGGTAAAACTTCGTTATTATCGGGTTTTTCCAGGCTTTCTTCTTTTTCTTCATTTAAAATACTATTTTGATAGGGAATTTTCTGCTCATTTTTGTACACCTGCTGATAGCGGTACCACATGCTTCCGCCGGCAATAAAAACCAGTAAAATAATCCAGACCAGCGCTGTAACAGGAAGCGGTTTTTTTTCTTTTCCGATAACAGGCGACGTTTTATTCTTTTTTTCTTCTTCTTCCCTATCATTTTTTTCTTCGAAAATCTTTTTAGGTTTTACAGACTGTTCGTAAAGAGAAATAATTTTTGCAGGTTCCAGACCGACAGCTTCCGCATAATTTCGTAAAGCACCTTTTAAATATACTTCCCCGGAGAATGAAGTAAAATCTCCCTCTTCGAGGAGAGACAAATATTTTTTTTGAATTTTGGTTTCCTTGCTAATGTCATCGAGGCTTATTCCCTTTTCTTCACGGGCTTGTTGCAGCAAGTTACCTATTTCTTTCAAGTTTTTCCTCCTTTCTTTTTCAAGCTGAACATTTTTTTATTCCTCAGTTTTTTTCATTTTCTCTCTCAGGCTTGCCAAAGCCTGATCCATGGTCATTAAAACCTTACGCGGTTTACTTCCTTCATACTTACCTACAATGCCAATACGTTCCAGGTCGTCAATTAAACGAGCTGCCCTTGTGTAACCTACCCTGAATCTTCTCTGGATAAGAGATATGGAAGCATGTCCCGTCTGGATGATAAGATCAACTGCCTCCGGTAACAAAGGATCACTTTTTTGTTCTTCAAGGTATTCTTCGCCAGCCTCTTCTGTAAAAAAAGATTGCTGGTACAACGGGCTTTCCTGTTGTTTAATATATTCCACTATTTTAAATATATCTCTCTCGCTTATAAACGCACCCTGTACCCGCAGGGGTTTATGAACACCGATAGGATAATAAAGCATATCACCCCTTCCCAGCAGCTTTTCAGCTCCTCCCATATCTAATATTGTCCTGGAGTCTATTTGAGAAGATACTGCGAAGGCAATACGCGAGGTAATATTGGCTTTAATTAATCCGGTAATAATATCTACAGAGGGCCTTTGTGTGGCAATGACAAGATGAATCCCGGCCGCCCTGGACATCTGCGATAATCTGACAATAGAATCTTCTACTTCGGAAGGAGCTACCATCATTAAATCGGCCAGTTCATCGATGACCACTACGATATATGGAAGAGGATTCTCTATTCCATCATCATGGTTGTTATTGCTTTTGAAGTGCTCGTTATACCTGCTTATATCTCTTACGCCCTGCTGGGCGAAAAGATCATATCTCCTCTCCATTTCCTTGACCATACTTCGTAAGGCCATAGCAGCTTTTTTGGCTTCGGTTATGACCGGGGAAATAAGATGAGGAATACCATTATAGATACTCAATTCCACCAGCTTGGGATGGATTAGCAGGAACTTGACAACCCAGGGATTCGCCTTTAAAAGAATGCTGGAAATAATAGTGTTTATACAGACGCTTTTGCCGGAACCAGTGGAGCCGGCTATTAAAAGATGGGGCATTTTTAATAAGTCGGCAAAAACGGGGGTACCGGTTATATCTTTCCCAAGCCCGATGGTAAGAGGGGAAGGAGAAGTATTAAAGTAGGGGTCTTCCAGTACCTCTCTTAAATAAACGAGAGAAATAATTTTATTTGGAACCTCAATACCGATGGCTGCTTTTCCGGGAATCGGAGCCTCAATACGAACATCAGGGGCAGCCAGATTCAGGGCTAGATCATCGCTCAGGCTCAAAATTTTGCTGACTTTTACACCTGTGTCAGGTTGTATTTCAAAACGGGTAACAGCCGGACCTGCCTGAACCTCCTTTATTCTGACATTTACACCAAAACTTTCAAACGTACTTTCCAGAGCCCGTGCTCTTTCCTGAATTACTTTTTGTTGCTGGTAGTCTCGTAATTTATTAACTCTGGTTAAAAGATTAACTGGAGGTATGATGTAATCCTCTAAAGGTTTGCTTTCCTGTATAAAATGAGATAGAGGCCTGGCATCTTCCTCCATCGCCTGCGCAGTCACAGAAGTAACGTTATCCTTTAAATCCTCTGCAGGAGTCAAGATATTTAACTTCTCTTTATTATAGACATCTTTAACGGCTTTCTCTTTTTTTTCCTCCTCTCTTGGTATATTAACTTTAAAATTATTATACTCCTTTATGGTATAACTTTCAGCCACTGCCCCCTTATTTTTTTCCTCGGGGAATTTTCCAAAAATATTGTGACTAAATAGGCTAAAATACCGCAGAATATATTTGATGAACCTTAAAATACCCGTCAGAATGTCGATTAAAGAACTGTTTATGATAAGCAACAAGGCAAGAATGCCCAAAGCGCTAATTACAATATAACTGCCAATATCCCTGAACAGGAAAAAAAGGATAATCGTCAATACTGCGCCCAGCAATCCTCCTCCTTGATGTTGCCATCCCAGGTAAAACATAAATTGGTAAATATCACCTCCGACAAGAAGATCCGGTTCAGAACGAATTAAATGCAAGGTTATGGACAACAGGCAAAAAAGGATCATCAGGCCTGTAAAACGATATTGTAAATTTTCAATTTCAAAGGGCCAGAGATTGCTTAAAGCTATCACTCCTAGCATAAATGGAAATGCCAGAGCGGCCTCTCCAAGCAGGGTTCTAAAGACACCGCTTAAAAAAACTCCTACAAACCCGGTTTGCTCAGTAAATTGGATTCCGGCGAAGATGAAAACAGCCAATGTTACCAGGAAAATAGCTTTAATCTGTTTATTCATTGCTTCACTTTGAAATCTTTTTTTAATTTTATGGTTTTTTATTTTTTTTCTGGTACTCATTAAATAATTTTACACCTCTTATTAATATTTCGACATTTTTTCTATAATACCTTTAGAACTCTAAAAAACGTTAGAAAAGGAAAAAACAACCGTTAAAATTCCCAATATCCAACAATAATAAGTGATATAATGAAACTTGCCTCTTTTTAGAAGATTAATAAAGATAGTTATCGCTAAAATTCCAGAAATAAATGCCGTAAGCATAGCTAAAATATTTGACAATAAAAGTTCTGGCCTTCCACCAAGCTTTAATAAATCCCTTAACTCCAGTAATGTAGCCCCCGCGATTGCCGGTAATGCCAGTAAAAATGAGTACCTGATGGCAGTTTCCCTGTTTAATCCTCTCCACAGGGCGCCCAGGATTGTCGAACCGGAGCGGGTAATGCCGGGAATGATAGCTATTCCCTGGAAAATACCGATAATTAAGGCGTCCCATATGCTCATATTTTTAATATTTTTGATCTTGATATTGACCCTGGAAATAGCTAGAACGATAAAACCGGTTATAAGTAACATAAATCCCACAACAAAGGGCTTGTCAAACATCTCCATAAAAAAAGATTTTAAAATAATTCCCATAAGGCCAGTAGGTATTACTCCAATAACTAAAAGTACTAAAAGCTTTCTCTCCTCTACTTTGGATACAAAACCCCTAAACAATGACAAAAGATCTTTACGAAAAACCCAGATAATCGATATTAATGTTCCAAAGTGAACCATTACTTCAAAAGTTACTCCGGGCTGTTTTATGTCGAGGAAGTACTGGGCGATAACGAGATGGCCTGAACTGCTTACAGGCAAAAATTCGGTCATGCCCTGTAACAAGCCCAGCATCATCGCTTCCAGGCAGCTCATTTAAACATTCCTCTCCTTCTTAAAGTGACTTCCGGGTGCACATCTTTCTCTTTGATAATATATTCCAGTATATAAGCAAATTTGTCAACAAGGGGCAGAAAAACAACCACTCCCAGCAAGTTGTAAACCATATGCGCATTTGCTACCTGGCGGGGAAAATCTGGAGAAGTAGCATTTATTAACCACAAAAAATGTCGCCAGAAGGGTAAGACAATTAATATCGAAACCATATTAAAGAAAAGATGTCCCCAGGCAACCCGCCTGGCTGGTAAAATTGTGCCCAGTGACGCCAGCATTGACGTAACACAGGTCCCCAGATCAGCCCCTAAAATCATGGCCAGGGCCTCTGGTAAGTTTATCATTTTTTCTTTTGAAAGTAAAACCACCATTCCTATGGTTACGCTGCTACTTTGTATTACCGCAGCCGATAAAGTCCCGGTAAGGATCCCTTTCCATGGTGTTCCTCTACTAAATAAATACAACTCCCTGTAAAAAGCGGTTTTTGATAAAGGCTCCAGGGTAATCACAAGTAATTCGATACCGCTTAAAACCAATGCTATGCCAAGTAAAACCTTTCCTCCAAGGGATTTTTTCAGGATTAATTCGCTGACATAAATAATTAACCCTGCAACAATAAGAGGTCCTATTAACTGGGTGGTTTCCATAGAAAAGAGTTGAGAAGTTATCGTTGTACCCAAATTCGCTCCGATAACAATACTTAAACCCTGCTGCAGAGTTAAAAAACCACCGTTGATAAAGCCGACAACCATGACGGTTACCAGGCTGCTGCTCTGTAAAAATATGGTTGAAATTGCTCCCAGTAAAAAGCCCCTTAAGGGTGTTGAAGTATAAACTCTTAATAGATCATGAAGTATTCCCCCGGTAATTTCCCGCAAACTTTTACTTACACTTTTAATTCCTCCCAGCAGTAAAATAAGGGCCAAAAGAAATTGTCCCGCGGTTTTTAAAGCCATCGGATTTCTTCCCTTTAAATTACTTTTTCATATGATTTTATCTAAGGAAACTGGCAAATAGAACCCTTATTAGAAAATCGGCTTATATTACTTTTGATAATAAAACTATGCTTGGGGAAAAATATTTTTAATAGAAAGGAGAAGATTAATTTGAAGGATTTTACTACCCCAAACCTTCCTGAAATAGAAATAAAGGAACCACTCGAAAAAGAACAATTTGACCCTTCCCTGGAGGAAAAAGGAAGTGATTCTGAAAGAAACATTGAAAAATTGGGTGTAATATCTTTGCCCAAGCCGGATCATGAAATTTTTACCTTAACCATTATCGGACAGATAGAAGGACATATGGTCCTGCCTCCCCAAAACAAAACGACCAAATATGAGCATGTAATTCCTCAGCTAATAGCCGTAGAACAAAATCCAAATATTAAAGGAGCTTTAATTCTCCTTAATACCGTCGGAGGTGACGTGGAAGCGGGGTTGGCCATTGCAGAAATGATAAATACCCTTTCTAAACCTACTGTGTCCCTGGTATTAGGAGGAGGTCACTCCATAGGCGTTGTTATTTCTTGCGGTTGCAGTTATTCCTTAATTGCTGAAACCGCCACCATGACTATTCACCCCATCAGGTTAACCGGTTTAATAGTGGGCGTAAGCCAGGTTTTCGAGTACCTGGATAAAATGCAGGAGAGGATCATCGATTTTGTAGTAAATCACTCCAGAATATCCAGGGAGAAATTTAAAGAATTGATGTTTAACACCGGCCAGTTGGGGAGAGATATCGGTACAGTCCTGGTGGGACATGAGGCCGTGGATATAGGGTTAATAGACGAGGTCGGTGGGCTATCAAAAGCGGTAACAATACTTAAAGAAATGATCAACGAACGCAAAAAGGGGGAAAATGAAAAGTGATATTATATACCCCTTTACCACCGGAAATAGTTATGAAGGGCGCTGAAGAGCATAAACCATCTTATCTGCAGATACCGTTTAGTAGGGGATTTATTGAGGTAGAGTTAATTTCACCTACTACAGCAAGGATCGTTCGCTTAATGAGCCATGACCTAGAAGATTACCTTCTTCCCAATTTTCAACCGGGAAAAGAAATCAGGTTGAAATGGGTAGCGGAAAGCTGAATTCGTTTTATATTATTTTTTTTGATATGAGGTGAATAAATTGAGTTTATTAAATGTAGCCATTATCGGTACAGGTATGGCTTTTGAAAAATTACATTATCCAGCCTTTAAACAGCTCGCTGATAAATATCGAATTGTTGCCCTCTGCGACATTGTTCGGGAAAAAGCCTTGCACTGGGCTAAAATCCTTGGACTTGGTACGGAAAATGTTTATGAAGACTTCCGGGAAATGCTTCACCGGAAAGATATAAACCTTTATGACATCATGGTTCCAATTCCTCTTAACTACGAGGTTACTGCAGAAATAGCCCAAAAAATATCCGGAAGCGGCAAGGGAATAATCTGTGAAAAACCTGCAGCGAGCAATCTCGAAGATGCCCAAAAACACCGGGAGCTGCCTTCCAAATATAATGTACCGGTTCTTATTGCGGAAAATTACCGCTATAACGATGAAACCAATATAATTAGAGACATGCTACTCAACAAAAAAATCGGAGATATTTTCTACTTCATCTATAACCGCGTAGTAAATTTTCCCGAAGAAATGACTAAGGATAAATTCCCTGCCAGGGAATGGCGCCAGTATTCTGACTTTCCCGGTGGTGCAGTTCTGGATATCGGAATCCACGATATTGCAGCCCTGCGTCATATCTTCGGCGCTGTAGACAGATTACATGCTTTTGGCCGTCCTCAGGAGGCCAGCTTTTCCCCTTATTCTGTGGTTAATGTAAATATACTTTTTAAAAATGGAATAACCGGACCGTTTTCTTTCTTTTGTGCCGGTAAAGAGGCACAATCACCCTTTATCGGCCTGAGAATATTCGGTACTGAGGGAATGATCTACCTTGAGGACAGAGACTGTGGAACTATAAATATTTTCTATAACAATGGTTCAAAGGAACAAATTCCCTATACCCCACAAAGAGGCTACTACAACGAATTACTTAACTTTTATAATGCTCAACTAAAAAAAGAGCCTCTTTTTGTAACGCCGGAAATGGAATACGGCGATATAAAAATGGTTCTGGATGTTCTGGAATCCATTGAAA
>JAGVAS010000120.1 GCA_020060185.1 Desulfovibrio sp.
GGGCATTATGTTTTAGGTGGCGAGCAGTCCGGGCACATTATTTTCTCCGATGTGCTGGCCACGGGGGACGGGCTTTTAACCTCCCTACAGCTCTTAAAGGTGATGGTGCAGAAAGGTGAGCCCCTTTCCACCCTGACCGCGATCATGCCGCGCCTTCCCCAGCTGCTGGTTAACTGCCGTGTCAAAAACAAGGAGGGCTGGGAAAAAAACAGGCGCATCGCCGAAGCTGTCAAAAATGCGGAAGAGAAGATCAGCAAGGGCAGGGTCTTTATCAGGGCCTCCGGTACGGAGCCCCTCATCAGGATCATGCTGGAGGGAGAAGACACCTCCCTCCTGGAGGAACTCTCCCGGGAGCTGGCGGCGACCGTTGAGCAGGAAATGGGTGTTTCAGGATAAAAATGGCGTAGCGTTTGCTGGTGGCGTAGTTCCGGGTTCGCTCGGCAAGTTCTACTACTCACCTCGAGCTTCCGGCGACCTCTGGAAACAAACCCGGCATTTATATCCACTATTGTGGCCTGAAGTGCCGTGGACGTAAATATGCATACCATGGGGACATTCCATTGGGGACATTCCTCTGCAAGAGGTGTATCCCCAGACCTCGAAAAAATGAGGTGTGTCCCCACACCTTATTCGTCATCACCAGCAGCTGACATCCATGCCAGCTGGGTCGTCTCCAGCTCTAACTTCGCAGTGAACTTGTTTCCTCGCTTCACAAGTCACTCCGCCAACAGCAAAATGCTTCGTCTATGGAAAAATTGCGGGATCTGAACCCGGTCATTTTAGTTCATTATTGTGATCCGAAGGGTCGTGACAGGTTCTAACAAAGATCATTTTCATCCATTATTGTGACCCCCAGGGTCATGTAAATGGAGTTGTGGGAATTAGTATAAAGATGGCACTTAATAGCGGTTTAAAGCATACCAATAAGGTAAAAAAGCAGAGAAATAATTCAAAACTGGAGGATTATATACATGTGCGGAATTGTTGGATACATAGGACGGCAAATAGCTTATCCCATTCTCATTGAGGGCCTTAAAAAACTGGAATACCGGGGCTACGATTCCGCCGGGGTGGCCTTACTCTGCCAGGAAGGTTTAAAGGTGGTAAAGGCCAAAGGAGAAATCGCCGTCCTAGAGAAAAAAGTGGGGCAGTCCTTTCCCGCTGGGAACGTGGGCATCGGCCATACCCGCTGGGCCACGCACGGGGCGCCTTCGGATATCAACGCTCACCCCCACTGTGCCTGTACCGAGGAATTTACGGTAGTCCATAACGGCATTATTGAGAACTACCGCGCCCTGCGCCTCTGGCTGGAAAGCGAGGGGCACCGGTTTTCATCGGAAACCGATACGGAGGTCCTGGCACACCTGGTCGAGCATTACTATAACGGAGACCTGCTTAAAACAGTGCAGGAATCCATCAAAAAGGTGGAAGGTTCCTTTGCCATGGTGGTCATGTGCAAGGAAGAGAGTGACAGGCTGGTCTGCGCCCGCAAGGACAGCCCCCTGATTATCGGGCTGGGGGAAGGGGAGAACTTTATCGCCTCCGATGTCCCCGCTGTCCTGAACCATACCCGCAAAATCTACATCCTGGAAGACGGGGAGTGTGCCGTGATCACCGCCTCTTCCGTGCAGGTATTCTCTGCAGAATCCACCATGCTGCAAAAAGAAGTGCAGGAGATCACCTGGAACGCCGTCGCCGCCGAAAAAGGCGGGTTCCAGCATTTCATGCTCAAAGAAATCATGGAGCAGCCGCGGGCCCTGCGGGAAACGATGCGGGGGCGGCTGCTGAACGGGGGCAGGGAGATCAACCTCTCCGAGTTAAACCTTACCCCGGAAGAAATAAACGATATCTCCAGAATCTATATCGTCGCCTGCGGCACGGCCTACCATGCCGGCCTAGTGGGCAAGTACACCATGGAAAAAATCCTGCGCCTCCCCGTGGAAGTGGATCTGGCCTCGGAGTTCCGCTACCGCGACCCCCTGCTGGACGAAAAGACCATGGTCATCGTCATCAGCCAGTCCGGGGAAACGGCGGACACCCTGGCCGCTCTCAGGCTGGCCCGGGGCAGGGGCAACAAGGTCCTGGCCATTACCAACGTGGTAGGCAGCTCCGTTTCCCGGGAGGCCGACAAGGTTCTCTATACCTGGGCCGGCCCGGAGATCGCCGTGGCCTCCACCAAGGCATATCTTACCCAGGTCCTTTCCCTGTACATGTTAACCCTTTACCTGGCCCAGGAGCGGGGCCTCCTGAACCGGCAGGAGCTGGAGAAGGCCGGAGAAGCTCTCTTTAACCTCGCCGCCAAGGTTGAACATATCCTGGGCAGGGAAGCGGAGATCCGGGAGATGGCCGCATACTTAAGCCGCTGGGAAAGCACCTTCTTCATCGGCAGGAACCTGGACTTTGCCGTGGCCATGGAAGGAGCCCTGAAGCTCAAGGAAATTTCCTATATTCATGCCGAGGCCTACGCCTCCGGCGAACTCAAGCACGGCACCCTGGCCCTGATCGTAGAGGGGATTCCCGTTATTGCCCTGGCCACCCAAAGGCACATCATGGAGAAATCCCTGAGTAATATCAAGGAGGTCAAGGCCAGGAACGGCTACGTGATCTGCTTTGCCCAGGAGGGCACTGAAGGGCTGGAGAACGAAGTTGACCGGGTCTTCTACCTGCCTTCCACAGAGGACTTCCTGGCACCTGTTTTATCCGCAGTCCCCCTGCAGCTCCTGGCCTACTACGCCGCCGTAGCCCGCTGCTGCCCGGTCGACAAACCCCGCAACCTGGCCAAAAGCGTGACGGTGGAGTAGGGAGGGACGGTGACCTAGCTGTTGTTGTTCAATCAATACCAATAAAGTTGTAAACTGAATAATAAAGTTATAAACCAAATAATAATGTTGTATTCTTAAAAGTAATTTTATTCCAGTTAATTTGTATTATGCCTTGTTGTAGTTGTAATAGAAGCGTAATTGTGAAATTGCATGAAAGCTATGTTGTAAAATTTTACAAATAAGTTTATAACTTTATTATTTATAAAATACGTTTTAAACTGCTTTTTCAATCCAGTAAAAGTAAATTCAGTATACAACTAACTGTAACAGATTGGTTGATTTATTGAAAAAACAAGGTTCAACGGCACATTTGGTATAAAACTTTATTATTACTGAACAGTTGTTGATGATGTAATGACCAGTTGTGTTAGGCCGGCTAATTAATTATCGTCTGGCAAAATTTTTTTTGCTAGGCGTTCTGTTTCTTCCATGAAGAAGGCTTTGACAATATTCCACTCAACGTTGTGTATCATTTCTAAAGGGGGGGATTTTTCCGCATCCTCAAAAAATTGTAGGCTGCGAAAAATATGATAAAGCTAATACCGTTGGCCTGAATATTTTTTTGGAAACAAATTTAATAGCAGTTCTTCGAGAGATATGGATGTCTTGCAAATGAAATAGAGATCGACAAAATCTTTATTGGTGCCTCTATTTGCGATGGCAACAACTTTCATTAGAGCAATGTCTTTTATATCAGCTAAAGGAACACTCATAAATGTCTGTGTGGGAAAGAGCAGCGGGTATGGATATAAGAGAAAACTTATTTTCACATTGTTAATAAAGCCGTGCAAAGATCCCGCTGTAGACGAAGATGTCTCAAATTGTGCCCGTGCTGACAAACTGTTTGCCAGGGTTTCCGGATGTAGCTCAGCCGAAAAAAAATCAAAGTCTTCCGATTTCCGGTGGCCAAGCTGTAATGCTGCAGCTGTGCCGCCAGCCATGTATAAACCCTGTAACAA
>JAGVAS010000060.1 GCA_020060185.1 Desulfovibrio sp.
AAACAAGTTCACTACGAAACGAGAGCTGGAGACGACCCAGCTGACAGGATGTCAGCTGCCGGTGATGACGAATAAGGTATGGGGACACACCTCTTTCAGCGGAATGTCCCCCATGGAATACATATTTACGTCCACGGCACTTTAGGTCACAATAATGGATGAAAATGCCGGGTTTGTTTCCATGGGTCGCCGGAAGCTCGAGGTGAGTAGTAGAACTTGGCCGAGAACCCGGAACTACGCCACCAGCAAACGCTGCGCTATTTGCATACTATAACCTGACGGACTAATTCCAAGTCGCTGGGTTTGTCCACATCAAAACCGATTTCGGCATAATCGCTGATAATGGCCTTTGCTTTAACATTTAACAGGCTGGAAAAACGCTTTTCTACCTGCGGAATCGTTACTTTCTTCGTTATAACACGCAGGACAAATCCTGTCCCCAATAAAGATACCATTTTCATGGGTTTTTTTCTATATTCGATAAACTGCCTTACGATGGGAACAGAAGGTTCAATTTTATCCGGGTTCACCAGGAAGATGTTGCCGCCTGTAAAGGTTCCTTCCTGAAAATTAACATAGGTACGCTTTACACCGGGAAATTTTTTCTCACTGTCTTCCTTGCTGACAATGGGATAATAAAAATCATAATCATAGGGAAGGCACTTCTCCAGGAAATCTTTAACCGCCGGGGGATTTATGAGGGGAATGTCCGCGGTACTGATCAGAAGATGATTTTTACTTTGTAAATAGCAATTGGCTTCGATAAGGTTTTGTAAAATCGAATCGCTTTCCTGAACAAGTTCCACGGAAAAATCATTCTTTAAAAAGGCAAAGTTCTCTACTGGTCCCACCAGGGCAATACGCCCGATTTCTTCCACCTGGCGGTAAACCTCCAGGACATAGCGCACTATTTCCTTGTCACCGATTTTAATTAAAGCCTTATTATGAACTTCTTCAGGTTTATCGAGTTCTTTGTTTATACCACCAGCCAGAATAACACAATCTACCATCCAGTATCGCCATCCTTGTATTTTTTTTCTATTATATACTTTTTTTTCTGAACTGTCTCCGTAAAAATAACCCTGTGCCCCTGCAGTGATAATTCTTTTCCCGCTTCCCTAAGGGCTTTTTCATCCCGGGAAAGAGCAAAAACAGTAGGGCCGCTTCCTGAAACAAGAGCCGCCAGTCCTTTTCTTAATAATTGCTCCTTTAAGAAGAAAACATCTTCCTCCAGGGTAAAAACCGCCGTTTCCAGGTCATTACAGATAAGTTTGAGCAGTTCCCCGAAAGGGTCTTTCCGGGAATGGCAGCCTTCTTCCAGAAGTTCTACAACGCTGTTGGTGTTTGTTCTTCCGGGTATTTTATCCAAATTTAAAGAGCTGTAAACCTCGGCGGCAGAAAGACCTTTTCCTTTAGGAGCAACCAGCAATACTTTTGCCTGCTGAAAAGAAGGGAGGGGCTTAATTTGCTCCCCCCGTCCCTCAGCAAGGGCAGTACCTCCATAAATAAAAAAAGGAACATCGGAACCCAACCTGGCCCCCAGTTCTACTAAAGTTTCCACCTCCAGGGAAAGATTCCATAATTGATTTAACCCTGTAAGTACCGCCGCGGCATTGCTGCTGCCTCCACCTAATCCCGCCGCTACGGGTATCCTTTTAATTAGCTCCATCCTGGCCCCTTTGCCAGGTGCATAAAGGGATTGTAAAAGCAGAGCCGCCCTGTAGGCCAGGTTTTCTTCTCCCCGGGGTAAAGTTTTATCGTCACATAATAGTTCAAGGCTTCCCCCGGGGAACTCTTCCAAAAAAAGAGTATCGTGAAGTGCAAGTTCCTGTAAAACCGTTTTTAACTGGTGATATCCATCTTCCCGCCGATAAAGAACTTCAAGGGTAAGATTAATTTTGGCATGGGATTTTAATTCCAGGCGCACTGCATCAACTCCATTTATACCGCTAAAGCTGCGCCAAATATTTTAAAGGTAGCGTACCAACCGGGGATTATCTGTAATCCCCGGAATTCGTCCCCGTTTAGCTATAGGCTGTCCATTTATTTCTTTTAAATCCATAGTCATATCTATAGGCCGTGCCGCAGAAATATAGCTGCCCACTCCAAAGGCGTCAGCGCCGGCCTCTGCCAGCAAGGGTATGCGTTCAGCTGTTATTCCCCCGGATACTAGAATAATGACATGGGAATAACCGGCCATATCCAGGCGTGCACGAATTTCGCGGACAAGCCCCGGCGTCACACCGCCTCTTTCTCCGGGAGTATCCAGCCTTACTCCATAAACCCGATCTTTTAAAGCATCCGCAACCCTGAGGGTCTCCTCGGCCTCGTCTTTAAAAGTATCGACCAGGATGATACGGGGAGATTCCAGAGGCATAACTTTATCATAAAGAAGTGCCGTTTCTACAGTATCACCTATTATCAATATGGCCGCATGTGGTACCGTACCGACAGGTTCCTTCCCCAGTAATTTGGCACCCATAATACAGCTGCAATCACGGGCTCCTCCTATAATAGAAGACCTTTCCATTACCGGTGCTACGGCAGGATGAACGTGACGGGCACCGAAACAAAAAACAGGTTTATCTCCGGCAGCATCCCGGCAGGCCCGTGCAGCAGTAGCCCAGCCGCTGGCACTGGCCAGCATTCCCAGGAGAGCTGTTTCATACATGCCGAACTCGTCGTAGGGTCCGCTGATGCGCATTACCACTTCTTTCTGTTCCATTTCTTTTCCTTCGGGAACAGCCCAGAGAGAAACATTTTTATTTTTTAAAAGATTAAAAGCCTCCTCAACTCCTGCCAAAACACCCGGCCTGCTGCAAAAAATCTCGGCCACAACAGGAGTTCTCTCCTTGCCGGCATAAGCCAGGAGCTCCCTGGTGCGCACAAAATAAAGATCGGAAGTAGCACCGCTTATGATCTCCTCGTGTGTTGCGCTGTGAAATATACGTCCTTCTTCTATTTTAAACTCCCTTACATCTTTTACTCCCTTTAATTCTTTCACTGGATATCCCCCTCTGTAAAAGCTGGTTAATTTACTGCAATTTTTTATGCCTGTCCATTCCAAAAATTTATTCAGGAAATTAATGTAAGTACTGGGCAGTTCCTTAGACAATTATTCTGCAACTGTACAGTAAAATCCTTTTTGAGAATATATTAACTTACCTAAACCTGTTCCATGATATAAAAGGGTATACCATTAAAGGTATACCCTGCCACCTTATTGCTTAGGAGAGACGGTCTTTTCAGCCCTTTCGATAGCTTTCCTTACCAGGTTACCACAGTTGCGGGAAGTTACCTCACCAAATCCTTCCCTGCGGGCGATTTCACCGACACCAAGCTCATCTGCCAACTCGAACTTCAGAGCATCAGACATAATGCCGGCACGCCTTCTTCTAGGCATAAACCTTCAACTCCTTTTTAATTTTTTTATGTTGGTGGCTTTAATATTTTATGTGTAAAAGATAAAAATATAGCTGTAAAATAATTGCCCTTATAACAACATCCACATATTAAACAATTAAAGTTGGTTTCTACCAGGAAATTACATTTTTAATTTTATTTTTCTACCCTTGTTATCGGTATAATAATTATGAAGGATTCTGTATAATATCTATACGGGTCACAACAATGGATAAAAATGACCGGGGTTAGTTCCCGTAATTGTTCCATAGACTTAAGCGTTTTGCTGTTGGCGGAGTGACTTGTAAAGCAAGGAAACAAGTTCACAACGAAGCGAGGGCTGGAGGCGGTCCTGCTGGCATGGAGGCCAGCAGCCGGGTATAACCAGGACGGGAATTCAGCCGGGGAGACCGTTGGAAGCTCGAGCTGGGCAGTAGAACTTGCTGCGCTAAACCTGGAGTTCCGCCCCCAGCGCTGACTGCGTGATTTACATACGGAGGAGGTACAGGTTTCCTCGCGAAGCCGAAAAATATTATGGATTATACTCCTTCTTACCTCAAGCTTTCCCTGCAGGAACTTCAGGAAAGGGCAGCCGAAGCAAAAAAACGGCTGGCTTCCTGTTACATTTGTCCCTGGGAATGCCATGTCAACCGTCTCCAGGGTGAACTGGGCCATTGCCGTTCTCCAGCCAACTCCGTGCTCTCCAGCTACCATGCTCATTTCGGAGAAGAACCGCAGCTTGTAGGTCATTTTGGATCCGGAACCATCTTCTTCACCCACTGCAACCTGGATTGTTTTTTCTGCCAAAACTGGGAAATAAGCCACGAGGGTGAAGGCAGGGAAGTGGGGCCGGAAACCCTGGCCGGCTTGATGCTAACCCTGCAGGAAAAGAAATGCCACAATATTAACCTGGTCACGCCCACACCTCACGTAGCCGCCATACTGGAAGCTCTCCCCCTGGCGGTGGAACAGGGCCTGAAAATCCCCTTTGTTTATAACAGCGGGGGTTATGAATCTTTAAAAACACTGAAACTGCTTAAGGGGATTATTGACATATACATGCCCGATTTCAAGTACTGGGAGCCGGAAACAGCACGGCGCTGTTCCGGGCCACCCGACTATCCGGAGCGTACCAGGGAAGCCCTTAAGGAAATGCAGAAACAGGTGGGGGATTTAAAGACAGACAGCAGGAGAATAGCTTACCGCGGACTGCTGGTCCGCCACCTGGTACTTCCCGGCAACCTGGCAGGTACCAGGGAAGTTGTCCGTTTCCTGGCCGAAGAGATATCACCCCGTTGTTCCGTAAACATTATGGACCAGTATTACCCGGCTTATAAAGCACACCTGTACCCGCCCCTGGATCGCCCTTTAAAGAGCGAAGAATACCGGGAAGCAAAAAAAATAGCAGCCCGCGCCGGGCTGCAACTCGTTAAATAAGTCCTTATATAATTACCGGCGCGACCCTGCGGGTCACAAAGATGGATGAAAATGACCGGGTTTAGCTTCCGCCATTGTTCCATAGATGCAGCGTTTTGCTGTTGGCGGAGTGACTTGGTTGTTATTTAGCACTTTATTATCTCTAAAAGAAAGAAATGCTAATCAAAATAAAGTTGATAAAGGGTCTCTCCTTCTCCTTTGTAATTTGATAAAATTT
>JAGVAS010000188.1 GCA_020060185.1 Desulfovibrio sp.
CCTCGTGCTTTTTAATTTAAGAACTTGCTGATTTAAAGCAATGGTAACATTCCCGCCCAGGGTGTAAAAAAGTATATCGGTCCAAGTTCGTTTTCTGACCCCCTGTCAGCTGGGTCGTCTCCAGCTCTCGTTTCGTAGTGAACTTGTTTCCTCGCTGCACAAGTCACTCCGCCAACAGCAAAGCGCTGCAAAGTACTGGATCTAAACCCCGGTCATGTTTTTCGCGCTGTCCGGCGGCGGACATTCATGTCCGCCGGGCCATTTCAGGCCGCCGCTTCGCTGAACCTGTTTGGCTCTTGCTGCACATTTCGCTCGCCATAACCTTGCGCCACCTTTTTTTAAGGTATGGGGACACACCCCTGATAAAGCGTCGGGGAATGTCCCCGATCATAACACGGTTTCTAAAAAAGATCATTTTCATCTATTTTTGTGACCAATGGGGACATTCCTCTACAAGAGGTGTGTCCCCTTACCTTATGTCCCCTTACCTTATGTCCCCTTACCTTATAGGGTCGTGGCAGTTAGTTCGCTCTCTCCCCCGCGATTGCAATTGAAGTTCCTTTCATGTATACTCAAATCACTGGAGCAAACCTTTATTTTCCTAACCGAAAGGAAATACGTTTATGGAAGAACAAAAATATCAAGGACAACGTGAGCATATGGTTAAAAAACATTTAATTCCCCGGGGGATCAAAGACAAGCGGGTCCTGGAGGCTTTTTACAAAGTACCGCGCCACTTGTTCGTGGATCCTGCCCAGCGGCACATTGCTTACGGTGATCATCCGCTGCCTATCGGACTGGAGCAGACGATTTCCCAACCCTATATTGTAGCTCTTATGACCCAATCCCTGGAACTCAAAGGACATGAAAAAGTCCTGGAAATTGGTACTGGTTCCGGTTATCAGACCGCTATCCTGGCCGAACTGGCACAACATGTCTATACCATAGAACGGCTCCCTTTTTTGTCGGAAAAAGCAAAAAAAATATTGCAGGAGCTGGAGTACAACAACATCAGTTTCAAGGTCGGAGACGGAACCAAGGGATGGCCCGGGGAGGCTCCTTTTGACGTAATCCTTGTAGCCGCAGCGACGGAAAGCGTTCCTTCTCCCCTTGTAGAGCAGTTGTCTACAGGGGGGCGTATGGTTATCCCCGTTGGAGATATACTAGTGCAAAATCTGGTACTTGTCATTAAAGATGAGAAAGACATTGAAGAACAAAATCTCTGCGGCTGCCGCTTTGTCCCCCTGATTAGGGAGTAAATCCGCCTACCCGGTTGTTCCGGAAACTAAAAACAGGCACCGGTTCCTGTCACTTATACATTTAAATGCCCTGAAGTTCAATCTCGCCCCAGGCAGCCAGCTTTTCTCCCAAAATAACCAGGGCGCCTTTAACTCCCTTTATCTCTCCTGCAAACTTGACAGCTGTATGCAGGTCTTCATGGGTATGAATCATATTGGCGGCAGCCGTCGCCACAGCATCTGCAAGAATGGCACTTGTTGCCAGGATAACCGCAGCATCTGCCCGTCCCTGGCTGTAAGAAGGGCCAACGGATCCGGAGGAAGTGCAGATTCCCCGGGGCTCTGCCTGGGGTCCAATCCGAATAGCCAGCTTCTGGCTAAAAGCCGATTTCCCGGCAAATATTCCTACTTTCACGGGATGGTCGCAGCGCAAGAAAATATCACCGCCGTTTTCCACAATTACCTGGGATGACAGCTTGAGTAACCATTCACCCACATACTGGGCAAAAGCTCCCGCTACGGCAGCCATGGGGCCAACCCCGGCCATATTGCCGGCTCGCACCATGTCAACAGCGATAGGCGGCGCCCCCGGACTCACCACATAAGGATCCAGGGTCTGCAAAAAGACAGGGTCTTTCTCAATATAACGCTCCAGAAGACGCCTTTCTTTCCAGACAAAATGTTCCACTTTTTCCGGCAAACCCGGAACCATAGCGCTCCCGTCAACCGCCAGCCACAGGTCCGTCTCCTTGACAGCCACAGTAAAAGTTTCCATTCCCGCCGGACAAAGCCCCTGCCGGTAATTTCTCCTGGTATAATGCACTTTAGTAGCGGGCCTCCATGGCCCTGGAGGGGCAGGCTTTGATACAATGTTCGCAAACGATACATTTATCATTATGAAACTTTACCGTCATTTCCGGACGTTCCAGAACAAGCGCCCCGGCGGGGCAGATTACACTACAGGCACCACAGTGGGTGCAACGCTCTTCCACCCAGACAATCTCCTGCTCAAGGGGGAATATTTTTACCCCGCGGGACTGCAGGAAATCCAAACCGGCAAGAAAATCTTTCTTCTCCCCGCTGATCTCAACTACGGCACGGCCTTCTTTACGAGGATTGATATTGGCTTTCAGAATATTGACCATAAGGTTATAATCCTTTATTAAATAATAGGTAAAAGGCTGCTCTGTCACGGTGGAAGGAAAATATAAAACCATTTTTTGTTTCACGGAGTACACACCTCCCGTATTTAAACATAACGATAATTTCAACGTAACTACTCAGTCTAAAATCTAAAGTCCAAGGTCAAAAGTCATCTAAAAAGACCTTTGACTTTTGACTTTCGACATTTGACTCATACCTGGAGAAGAGCTAGGCCAGCCCCTTGAAGTTTATCTTCTCCCCGGAAAGGGGAAGGGTAAAAACAGGTTTTGTCAGGAGAAACTCCCCGTTCTTAATCCATTCCTTTAGTATCATGGCGATCTCCCTGGCCCCATGATAACTGGAAAGGGGAGCTGTAGGGACAACTCTATCGCCAATGGTTATTTCCCCGCTTTTAAGCTGGGCATAACTTACCTGCCCTATGGTCTCTCCTAGGTTCTGGGGATAAGCTTCACTGTAATCAACAACGGGAGCAAAGATCTCCTCATCGCTAACAGCAGTATATTTTAACATCTCTTCATCGAGAACAGGAATAGGGATGCCGATTCCCACCATCAAGGAGGCACCATAGCCCAAAAAACTCACTCCCCTTAGCCAGCGGGAAGACATCTGCTTGAGATCCCCCATTACAGCCAGGGTGCCCGCTGGAGAAAGGGGAACACCGTTTTCACCCCTGAGAACATCAGGGTGGTGCTGCGTCCCGTACCAGCTTACATATCCAACACCGCCCCCAAGAAAGATCTTTGTTCCCATGCCTATAGTCCGGTAAAAAGGATCATTAAAGAGGGGAGATAGCTGCCCGGAGGTGCTGTAGTTGGCATTTCCCATGTTGGGTTTGAGAATACCCATGTAAGTATAAAGAGTGCGATCGGATAGATTTACAGCCACGTTATAATTCTGATAGGCGTTACGGGGGTTAAAAAGTATAGCCTGGGGAATATCTTCCAGGCGGATCATTTTCTCCAGTTTTTTTCGGGGATAGCAGTCGGTTCCATAGGCAACAGCTTCCAGGAGTACTTCCTTTCCCTCAACCAGTTCTTCAATAACATGTCCACCGCCGTAATTAAATTCACCGGGGAAAGCTTTATTGCCCGGATCTGTTTCCGAGACCTGGGTGGCCCCCAGGTAGGCATCGACTGCGGCCAGGCCGGCATAAGCTTCCACACCGTTTAAAAAAACACGGCTCATTTTCATACGAGGTTTGGTGTGCCCCAGGTTAAAGAATACTCCTGAAGAACACATCGGTCCAAAGGTTGCGGTGGTAACCACATCTACAGTCACCGCCGTTTCTTCAACCCCCTTTTCCCGGACCATGGAGATTACCTCTTCCGCAGTCACTACAACCGCTTCCCCGGCCCTGATCTTAGCATTAATCTCTTCATAAGTTCTCTTTACCAATAAGGGCACCTCCTTTAAATTGCCAGCTTTAGCAAAAGGTTTTTAAAATACACTTAAGGAAATAATACCTTTACTACAGAAGAGTGTCAAGGGATGGATTCGGTACATACTAACGCCCACGACCCTGCGGGTCACAACAACGGATGAAAATGATCTTTTTTAGAAACCGTATTATGATCGGGGACATTCCCCGACGTTTTATCAGGGGTGTGTCCCCATACCTCAA
>JAGVAS010000006.1 GCA_020060185.1 Desulfovibrio sp.
CTCTCTCTCTCTCTCTCTCTCTCTCTCTCTCTCTCTCTCTCTCTCTTCTATATATATACATATATAATTATTCAGGGTATGGAACATGAGATTGGTAATATTCTTACGATCATGTGGAACCCAAAAGTTGATGTAAAAACTCTTTTGGGTTTTTCTTGTTTTTGGAAGATAGGGCTGAAAAAGAGAGGGGGGGATGAATCTGCCTGCAGGGACAAAATTCAACCCGCTGTCTGAGAGAAATATAATAATAGAGGAAAATGCCGATTTTTGGGAGAGTTGGAAAGCAGGCTCCTCTTTCAATGTGGTCAAAGGTTAAGTTTTTGCTGGGAAAAATTCTCTTCTGAGGGGGCAAATGCCGATGTCGTTGGAAAAAGACAAGTGTCGCCCGTTTATTGATAATCTTTTCGGTTGTGTGCATATTGGCGAATGCACAAAGATCGAAGAGCAGCTAATAAGCAGCAACGAAAAGCTTCGAGCTCTTTCGACAAGGATGTTGAGGATGCAAGAGCAGGAGCGCGTCCGGCTGTCCAGGGAACTGCACGACGAAATCGGCCAGGCGCTGACCGTTATTAAGCTGAACTTGCAGTTGCTCAGGGAGGAGATTAAAGCTTTGCCTCCCTCTGCAGTGGAAAGGCTTAAAGACACGGTTGCCCTGGTTGATGATACCTTGAGCAACGTGCGCCGCGAAGCTTTTTCCCTGCGTCCGCCAGCCCTAGATGAAGCCGGGCTTGTTGCTGCTGTCCATGCCATGTCCCAGGGCTTCAGCCGCCGTACCAATATTCTCGTGGAGCTCAACAGTAATTTAAAGAAAAGACTCCCTCCCGATCTCGAAACGGCTCTTTACCGCTGTGTCCAGGAGGCGCTGACCAACGCAGGCCGGCATGCGCAGGCTGAAAAAGTGGAGATCAGCATAGAGCAGAACCCCACCGAGATCTCTGTGACGATCGAGGACAATGGAAAGGGGTTTAAGCCAGAGTCCATAAGGACATCGGTTAAGCAAATAGGTCTTATCGGGATGCAGGAAAGGGTGGAGCTTCTCGGGGGCACCTTAACAATAAATTCCCGCCCGGGTAGGGGTACGCTGCTGGATATCCGTGTGCCCCTGCCCGAAGAGGAAAAGGAGGCAAGCAAAAGTAATGAGAGTAATCCTGGCCGATGACCACGCCATCGTTCGCCAGGGCCTGCGTTCCCTTTTGACGGCCGGCGGTAAATTCGAAGTTGTTGGTGAAGCGGCCAGCGGAAGGGATGTATTAACCCTGGCGGAAAAAACACGTCCCGATGCCGCAATCATGGATATTGCCATGCCGGAGCTTAACGGCCTGGAAGCCGCTCTTCACCTCAGGGAACGCTTACCTGAGGTGAAGGTGATTATCTTATCCATGTATGCCGATGACCGCTATCTTTACAGGGCCTTAAAAGCAGGCGCCTGCGGGTATGTTTTAAAAAGCGCCGTTTATGAGGAGCTTGCGCTGGCACTGGAAGCCGCTCAACAGGGCAAAACTTTCATCGGGACAGGGGTTTCACAATTGCTCATAAACGAGTACGTGAGCTCATCTACCCTGCCTGCAGCCTGTAGAATTATGGAAAAGCTTACGTTGAAAGAAAGGGAAATCCTGCAGCTTTTGGCTGAGGGGAGTAGCCGCCAGGAGATCGCCAAACTCCTCTGCATCAGCCCCAAAACGGTTGACCGGCACAGGGAAAACCTGAAGGTTAAGCTGAATATCGCAGAAGATGCCGGCTTTTTGCAGATTGCTAGGATGCTCGGTATGGTCGGTGAGGAATAAAGCGCTCTTTGCTTTTGCCGTATTTGATGAAAAGAATTATGTAAAATATTGTCGCAAGGTGAGATCTTTAAATCCCCAAAATGGGGTTTTTTTGTTTTTAAATGGGGATCATTCGCCGTTTTACTGGGTACCTTCCCCATATACAGCACGGCGGGTTTACCCTATGCTAAAAGAAAGGCGCCGATAACCTTCCGGTTTTTTATCTGCGCAAATTTGCCGGCAAATCTTTGCCAAAGGAAAAAATAAATTTATTTGGTGGAGGTCTGGGTATTGTCTTCTCTTTCTGTTTTAATCATTGACGATGCTTCCATGTTTGGCAAAAGCGCCAGGAACTTTCTCCTTCGCTATCAAGGGATAAAAGCTGTAGAGCTGGCTGCTGATATCGAAGAGGCTCAGGGAAAGGTTTGCAGTATGCGTCCGGAGGTTATCTTTTTAAATAGAGAACTACTGGAAAAAGATGGCTATTCTTTTTGCCGGATGCTGAAAAAAAAGTTTCCCGGAGCAAAGATCATCGTCCTCAATATCTTTCAGGAGGAGGGGGACTTTTTGCTGCCCTGGCTTAATCGGGAGGAGGTTTGTCTTGACGGGGCTATAGCCAAAGAGAATTTTGGAGCCAGTTGCTTACCGCTGCTTATTTCCCTGTTTCCGGATTTTGTTCTTGACCGTCCGGAAGAATAAAGAAGCCGTTGATTAGTATTGCTCCGTAACTTTTAGGGCGAAGAAAAAGGTCAGGAGGAACATTATGGATGAGCCCAGCTTGCTGAAGCGCCTCTCCTTTTTAATGGACGCAGAGCTCTTCGGCCATCACAAAAGGGTTGCCTTTTACTCGGGGCAAATTGCTTCTGTTTTTTTGCCCGAATGGGAAAGTGATGCGGTTTTGGCAGCATCAGTTCATGACATCGGCAAAATTGGCATCCCGGATCATATTTTTCAGAAACAGGGCCCTTTAACGGAAAAGGAATGGGAGCTAATCCGTTTGCATCCTTTGCTCAGCGTCCAGATTTTGCGAAAAGTTTGCGCTGACAAAATCGATCCGGTTGTCATTGAAGGGGTAAGGCACCACCACGAAAGGTGGGACGGCTCTGGTTACCCTGCAGGCCTGCAGGGGGAAGAGATTCCTTTGTTTGCGAGGATTCTGGCGGCAGCAGACTCTTTTGATGCCATGACGTCTTTCCGGCCTTACAGGGCTTCTTTAAGCATGGCGGAGGCTTTGGAAGAATTAAAAAAAGGCGCTAGAACCCAGTTTGCTCCTGCTGTAGTGGATATATTTGTGCGGCTTTTTTCCGGCGGGGTTTCTGCAAAACGATCTGGAAAGGGCGGTGAGAAGGGTATGGAAGATGCAATGAGACTGATCAAGCAATGGGCGGACGAGGGGGAGATAGAGAGGATTTTTGCCCTGTTGACAGAAACGGCGGACCCGGCGGCCAGGGAAGCGGCTTTTTTGCAGTTAATGCGCTGCGGAGCGCCCCAAGTGGTCGACAACTTTATCCTTCTTCTCTCCTCCCCTGAGGCGCACCTGCGGGGCCTGGCCGTAGAGGCGCTGCAGGAGCTTGGCGCCGGTTACCTGGAGCGTCTGGAAGCGCTGCTTTTTGCTGAGGATCAGGATTTGAAGATCCTCTGCTTTAACGTTTTGTCAGGAGTTAAAAGCAAAAAAGCGGCGATACCGGTGCGCAGGTATCTGCGCAGGTGTCTGGAAGGCCTTGCAGCCGGAGGGAAAAAGGATGCGGAAAACGCCCTGGCAGCGGCAGTTGAGTGCCTGGGAGAGGTGGGAGAACGGGAGGATGTCGAGCTGCTGAAGAGTTTGGTGTCGCTGCTGGAAGGCAAGGGCGAACATTCTTACCTGTTGTTCACGATCAAAGAAGCGGAGGATAAGTTATGGCTGGATTTAACCTGACACCGGCGGAGTATCAGCGCTTGTCTGAATATATCTACCTTAAGACCGGCATCCGCTTTGCTTCCGGCAAGGAGTATTACGTAGCGACAAGGGTAGAAAAGCGCATGCAGGCCCTCGGGCTGGACAGTTTCAACCGGTATTTTAGCTTTATACGCTTTAGTCCCTCGGAGGAGGAGATGGAGCTTTTAATCAACTCCCTTACCGTTAACGAAACGTACTTTTTCCGGGAGTACAACCAGCTTAGGTGCTTTGCCGAAGAAATTATCTCCCTTTTAACGGAGAAATTAAACGGCGGCAGGTTAAAGGTCTGGTCTGCCGGCTGTTCTTCCGGGGAGGAACCCTACACACTGGCAATCATTTTGCTGGAGATGCTGGCAGGCACCGGCCTTTCTTTTGAAGTGCACGGGACGGATATTAACACCTCCGTTCTGCTGAAGGCGAAGAGGGGCTACTATGACGAGCGCTCCGTCAAGGATGTTCCCGGCGACTACCTGCAAAAGTATTTCAGCAAAAATGGCGCTGCTTACCGGGTGCTGCCTCAGGTTAAAGAGCATATGCGCTTTTATCCACTAAATTTAAAAGACGCTTCAGCCATGGAGGCCATGGAGGGTTTCCACGTCATATTCTGCCGCAACGTGCTCATTTATTTCGATGAGCAGAGCAGGCGGGAAGCAGCTTTGAGCTTTTACCGATCCTTGATGACGGGGGGCTTCATCTTTCTCGGGCATTCCGAGTCCATGAGCAGGATTACCAATCTCTTCAAGCCGCGCCGCTTTAAAGAGGCAATTATTTATCAGAAATAGGCAGAGGCAAAGATGGGCTTTGCCTGCCAAAAAGAAGACGGTTTGCAGGAAGCCGGAAGAAATATGTTTCATGAAGAAAAAACGCGCCGTCTGTCATCAGGAGGAGCAGCAGGGAGGTGATTGCGCCCGCTGGTTTAGCTGTAAGCGGTAAGCTCGAATTGTTTCAAACAAAGGGGGTGAGTGATAAAGGGCAGGCAGATAAAATTTAAAAAATACCAAGCCTGCAAGAATGGTGTTTAAAATAAGTTTACGCTTAAGTGTATTAAAATTTTCCTTTTAAAAAATTTTTTGAGGAGGCATGAACAAATGGAAAAGAAAACTTTGTCCCCCCTGCCCCAGGGCAGTGTACAGCTTGTGACCAAAGTAAACGGCAAAACTGAAGACAAGGAGGCGCAGAAGAAGCTGGAGCAGCAGAGGAAGCAGGCGCGGACTTTCGCCAAGCAGCAGCAGATCGCCGAGCGGCTGGCAGCGGCTACTGAGGAGATGTCCTCCAGCATCCAGGAGGCCACCTCGGCGGTAGAGGAGCTCCGCACCGCCATGGAGCAAATCTCCAGCGGGGCGCAGCAGGCCTCAGGGGCCACCCAGGAGTCCCTGGCAGCTGTAAACCAGATTGTCAATAACATCAAGGTCTGCGTCAAGGAGAGCGGAGAAGCTCAGGACAGGGTTCAAAAGGTGCAGCAGCTGGTGAGCGAGGTCTCCAGGGATATCGAGCGCTTAGGCGAGGGAGTCAACGATTCGGCGGAGCGCAACGCCCAGTCTGCTAAAATGGTGGCCCAGCTGGAAGAGCAGGCCGAGAACATCGGCAATATCGTGGGCATCGTTGTGAATATCGCCGACCAGACCAACCTTTTAGCCTTTAACGCCGCCATCGAAGCGGGCCGCGCCGGGGAGCACGGCAGGGGCTTTGCCGTGGTGGCCGACGAAGTGCGCACCCTGGCGGAGACCTCCGAAAAATCGGCGAATGAAATCCGCGCCCTGGTGAACGACATCCAGGAAAAAGTAAAGGCCATCGCTGAAGAGATCAACCGGGCGGCGGATACCGCCCGGGGAGAGGCGGTAAAGGGCAAGGAGATTAACGACAACCTGCTCCAGGTAGCTAAGGAAATGGCCAATGTGGCAGAGTTTGCCCTGGAGATCCTCAAGCTGGCAAATACCATGGAAGAAGTCGCCCTTAAATTTGAAAAAGGCGCCCAGGAGATCGCCGCCGCAGCCGAGGAGCAGGCCGGTGCAGCGGAGGAGTCCCTTACCGCTATAGAGCAGCAGGCCAAGGCGATGACCGAGATCAATTCTTCCGCTACGGAGCTTTCCGATATGGCCGACGCCCTGCGCAGCTCTACCGATATCAACAAATCCTCGGAAGAGCTGGCTGCCGCCGCCGAGGAGCTTTCCGCAGCAATAGAGGAAGCCAATCAAGCGGCACAGCAGATCATGGCCGCGTTAGAGCAGATCTCCGCCGGTGCCCAGCGCCAATCTAAGGCTGCTGATGAATCAAGCGAGGCAGCTGGAAGCATCGAAAAAGCGGTAAACGACGTTGTCGGAGTCTCCAAGCGCTCCCTGGAGACCACCAAAAACCTTGCGGAGATGCTGGCTCAGAACAGGACCTCCACCGATGACCTTATCCAGGGGATAAGCGATGCTCTTCAGGCCAACCAGCAGAATGTGCAGAAGATGAAGGAGCTGGAAGTAGCCAGCCGCCGTATCGACAAGACCGTCGACAATATCGTGAACGTGGGTATCCAGACCAATATGCTGGCGGTCAGCGGAGGCATCGAGGCGGCGAGGGCCGGAGAGTTCGGCAAGGGTTTTGCGGTGGTCGCCTCGGATATCCGCAACCTGGCCCAGGAGAGCACCAAAAATGCCGATCAGATCAAGGACCTGGTGAAGGCCATTCAGGATCAGGTGGATACGGTCGTCGATGACGTGGTGCAGGTCGGCGCCATAGTCGCCGAGGAGGTCAGGCAGGCTGGAAAGACTACGGAAGACCTGCTTCAGGTAGAAAAGGACATGAAAGCCGTCATGAAGGGAGCCGAAGCCATTTTGAAAAACGCCGAAGAGATCTCTGCAGCATTGGTTCAGTCTAAAAAAGCGGTGGAACAGATCGCCTCGGCTGCTCAGCAGGCCAGCTCCGCTGCTCAGCAGGCCAGCTCGGCTACCCAGCAGCAGGCAGCAGGCATGCAGGAGATCGCCCGGGCCATTGAAGAGATCGCCGCTTTAGCTGACGAGCTACAGCAGGTGTAGAAAGGAGGATGTCGCATGACGAAAGCCGGTGAACAGCTGGTCACTTTTCATCTCAATGAAGAGCTTTTTGGCATAGAAATGGAGCATGTAAGGGAAATAATTCGCCTTCCGGAGATGGTCAGGGTGCCGGGTGCCCCTGCTCATTTCTCCGGCCTGGCCAATTTAAGAGGCGAAATTCTGTCGGTGCTGGACGGGCGCAAGCTGCTGGGAATGCCTGAGGCGAAGAAAAGCGATACCGTCAGGGTTCTGGTGCTGGAGCACCGGGGCGAGACGGCAGGTTGCCTGGTGGACCGCCTGTCAGAGGTGGTTGACCTGGAGGGCTTTATCGAAGACGAGCTGAAAACCGCCCGGGAGCGGGAGAAACTCCTCTCCCGGGTAGTGAAGAAGAAAGACGGCACGGCCATGATCATGGTAGTCGATATTGAAGCTATATTTCCGAGCTTAGAGGAGACGACAGGGGTTTCTTCTGCTTCTGTCCAGGAGCTGGCGCACGAAGAAAAAGAGACCCTTTCCGGCAGCGGGGGGACAAAGCAGTTCATGGGCTTCAAGCTGGGGGCGGAGGAATATGCCCTTCCCGTCGAGGAGGTGCAGGAGATCGTCAGGGTGCCGGCTCAAATCTCCTGCGCTCCCGGGCTGCCTCACTACATCGACGGCCTGTTTTCCCTGCGCCGGCAGACCGTGCCCCTTTTGAATCTGCGCCGCTATTTCAACGTTGATCATGACAGCTACGGCGAGCGGGCGAAGGTCGTGGTTCTAAACCTGAGCAAAGGTGAAAAAAAGAGCGTCCTTGGCTTTGGCGTCGATGCCATTACTGAGGTCCTGCGCCTTGCCGAGGAGGATGTTGAGCCTCTACCGGAGCTTTTCAGGGGTGAAATACGCAAGAACTTAAAAGGGGTCTGCAAGCTGGGCGAAGGGGAGAGAATCATCTACCTGCTGGACTCCCGGAGTATTGGGGAAGAAGATGAGCTAGGCCTGGAAAGCGCCGGTGAAGAGGGAGAAAAAATGTCAGGGGGGAAAGGGTTGAGCGGCGAAGAGCTATATGTTGTCTTCTTTCTGCAGGAGGAAGAGTTCGCCGTTTCCATCAACAGCGTGAGGGAAATCATCCGCCTGCCGGAGATTGTCAGGGTGCCTCAGGCGCCCCCTTACGTGGAGGGCGTGGTCAATATCCGCGGCGAGATCCTCCCCGTCGTTAATTTGCGGAGAAAACTCAATCTTCCTGCTGAAGAGAAGAACGAGCGAAACCGCATTGTAGTGGTGGATTTAAACGGCGTTTCCACCGGGCTAATCGTGGATTCGGTGCGGGAGGTGCGCAAGATAGCCGCTGACCAGATTGCCCCTGTGCCCGGGGTTCTGCAGAGCTGCCTGGAGGCGGATTACCTGCAGGGGGTTGTTAAATTTGCCGGTACGGAAAGGATCATCCTGCTTTTAAAGCTGCAGGAGCTTTTAGAAAGCGCAGAAAGGATGGAATTGGCACAGATGTCCTGTGACGTTCGAGAGGTGAAAGCAGATGAAAAAGAAGACGAGGGTGCTGATCGTTGACGATTCTGCCCTGATGCGCAAATATTTGCGGGAAATCATCGAAGAAGACAGGGAGCTGGAAGTGGTAGGGGCAGCCAGGGACGGCCAGGAGGCGGTGGAGCTTAACCTTTCCCTTAAGCCCGATGTAATTACCATGGACATAAACATGCCCCGCATAGACGGCCTGACCGCCATCCAGCATATCATGGTTCAGAGGCCCTGCCCGGTGCTGGTGGTCTCTTCCTTGACCCAGAAGGGCGCCCTGGTTACCTTTGAGGCCCTGGAGCTGGGGGCGGTGGATTACGTTCCCAAGCCGGACGGCACGGTATCCTTAGGCATCAAAGACGCGGCCCGGGAGATCCGGGAAAAGATCAAAACCGTCCGGCGAGCTAAACTCAGGACTTTAAAGCTGGAAGACGGGCCCGGGTTAAAAAGGGCTAAACCCCCTGCGGTTGAGTTTGCTCCACCAAACCCCTATAAGGCCGCAGCTGCCCCTGCCGGGAACGGAAAGCTGGTGCTTATCGGCGTTTCCACCGGGGGCCCCAAGACCCTGATGGAGATCCTCCCCTACCTGCCTCCAGATTTTGAGGCGCCCGTAGTGGTGGTGCAGCACATGCCCCCCAGCTTCACCGGCCCCTTTGCCGAGCGGCTGAACCGGGAGTGCCGGCTTACGGTCAAAGAGTCCGTGGAGGGGATGCCCCTTCTTCCCGGGGAGGCGATGGTGGCCCGGGGAGGGGTGCACCTGAAAATAGACCGCCGGCCCGGGGAGAAAGGCCTCCGGCTGCGGCATTCTCCCAGACCTGCCGAGGCCCTCTACAAGCCCTCAATAGATGTAGCCTTTCGCTCCGCGCTGTCATGCTTCCCTGGTGAAAACATCGTGGCCGTTTTGCTGACGGGCATGGGCGATGACGGGGCCGACGCCATGCTGGAGATAAAGGAAAGCGGGGGGCTGACCATAGCCGAGGCCGAAGAGACGGCTGTGGTCTGGGGCATGCCGGGGGAAGCGGTAAAAAGGGGCGCCGCCGGTTTAGTTCTGCCCTACTATGCCATCGCCGAGACCTTGAAAAAGGCCGTGAGCAATTAAAAGCAAAAGAGGAAGGAGGGCGGTCTGCAGTGCCCAGGATCTTGATTGTAGATGATTCCCCTACGGTGCGCCGCTACTTCAGGGGGGTGCTGGAGAAGGCCGGCCACCAGGTGGAGGAAGCCATCAGCGGCAGCGAAGGCCTGGAAAAGTTATACATGGAAGAGTTTGACCTTTTGCTGGTGGACGTGAACATGCCGAAAATAGACGGCTACAGCTTCCTTAGGGAAGTCCGCCGGGCCGACGACTTAAAACCGGTCCCGGTCCTGATGATTTCCACGGAAAGCGGAGTTGGCGATGTGGACCGCGGTTTTCGAGCCGGGTGCAACATGTACCTGGTAAAACCGGTGGAGACCGAGGAGCTGCTGGCCTACGTGGAGCTCTTGGTGCGGTGGGGGTGAGAATAAATGTCCGAGCTGAAAAAAGTTTTCCTGGACGAAGCTGAAGAGCTTTTGCTCCAAATAGAACCGCTGGTTTTGGAGCTGGAAAGGGGGTCTTCCCCTTCGCTGCTCGAAGAGCTCTTCAGAGCTGTGCACACCATGAAGGGTTCTGCCGGGGTTGCCGGTATCGGAGGAATCGCGGCATTATCCCACAGGCTGGAAGACCTCCTGCAAAAGATGCGGGCTAAAGAGCTAGAGGCCGGGGCCAGGATGGTGGACTTGCTGCTGAAAGCCGTTGACTGCATCAAGGACCTTGTAGAAAAGGTGGCCGGCGGCAGCGACCCCGAGCCCCCAGAGGGGTTGCTGGAAGAAATCTCTTTCTTTGTCCAGGGCAATAGCTGGGGCAATCAGGGCAGAGAAGATGTAATCTTCCCCGGGCAAAAAAGTTTTTCAACTCTTGACCAAAAGGCATCTTATTTCGCCAAGCTGCTGCGCCAGCAGGAGAAAGCCTTGAAGCTGGCCGACGGAGAGGTGCTCCCTGGGCTGCTGCCGACGGTACGAAGGGTCCTGGAAGGCCTGGCAGAGCAGCGGGGGCTTGCCGCGGAGCGGGGTAAAGCTGCGGGGGTAGAAGAGGAAAGGGAGCTTCTTTTGAAAATGACTTCCAGACTGCTTTCTGACCTGGATTCCGACCTGCACAGTCCTTTAGAGGACCCTCTGCCAGGCCAGAAGTTTTTGCCTTTTGCGGCCGCTGGGGCCACAACATCGCCTTCTAACGCTGAGGAAGATGGAGGGCAGCCCTTTTTTGGAAAAAGCTCTCAGCAGGGGAAAAAGCAGAGTTCCTTCCGGATTCAGCAGGAAACCGCCAGCGCCTTGATGAGCCTGGCCGGGCAGCTGGTTATAGCGAAAAACAGCCTCCCTTACCTGATAAAAGATCTGGAGGAGATGGGGTTGAAGGATAAGGCGCAGGAGCTTAAAGCGCGCTACCTCAATTTTGACCGCCTTGCCCAAGAGCTGCAGGATAGGGTTATGGACATCTGGCTTCTGCCGATCCAGGAGGTGTTCGGCCGTTTTCCCCGCTTTGTCCGGGAAACGACCAAAAAGCTGAATAAGAAAGCAGAGCTGCTCATCTCTGGCAGCGACACCCGTTTGGACAGGGACATCGTGGAAGAGATCTATGAGCCACTGCTCCACCTGGTGCGTAATGCTTTGGACCACGGCATTGAGGAGATCGAAGAGCGCCAGCTGTCGGGCAAAAGCCCGACAGGCGTTATCCGCCTTGCCGCTCAAAGGCAGGGAGAAAGGGTGCTTGTTACCGTGTCGGATGACGGCCGGGGCATCGATGCAGAAAAGCTGGCCGAAAAGGCTCTCTCTTGCGGGGCTGTTTCCCCCGAACAGCTGGCTTCTATGAGCGAAAAGGAAAAATTAAGGCTGATTTTCATACCCGGCCTGAGCACCAGGGAGGGGTCTTCTGATCTTTCCGGGCGCGGCGTGGGTATGGATGCGGTGGAAAAGGCGGTTAAAAGCCTGGGAGGGGTAGTTCAGCTTCAATCCGCCCCTGGAAAGGGGACTACCTTTGTCCTCAACCTGCCCTTTACCATGGCCACCAGCGAGGTGCTGATGGTCCAGATGGGCGGGGGCGTTTTCGGTATTCCCTTATCGTCCATCAGGGAAACTGTGCGGGTTCAGGAGGAGAAGATTAAAACCGTGCGCGGGCGCCCCGTCGTTGTACTGCGCAGTGAAATTATCCCCATACTTCGGAGCCATCTTTTTCTGGAATGCAGTGATTCAACCCAGGAAGGCAAGGTTCTGGTGGTAATGCGGCAGAATTCCGCCTTGCTTGTGGACGCCGTGCTAACCAAAGAGACGGTCATCGTCAAGCCCCTGAAGGGGGAATTACAGAAGATGCCTTTTTTTATGGGAGCTGCGGTGCTGGGAAACGGGCGCGTGCTGCTGGTCCTGAGTCCTGATGTACTGATGGAACATACCTTTGGGGGCGAGGAGGAAATTTATGCTGAAAGCATCAGCAAAAAAGGCCTGAAGAAATATACAGGAGATTGCTATCGACTCAACTTGTAAGAAAGTGCTGACAGAGTTTAGTACCTTACAGCTGAAATCTTGTACATATTTGGCAAAATATTTTTTAGCTGTCGTGTGAATAGCGATGTTTTCAGCGTTTAGAAGGGATCGTTTTCAAACTCAACTTTTGGGTTCTGGCTCGTCCAGGTTAGGGAGGTTGAAGGATGGAGGAATATAAGGATATTTTCCTGGCTGAAGCCAGAGATTATTTGCAGGGCATGACGGAGTGCCTTCTGGAGCTCGAAAAAGATCCGTCTAGAACTGAACACCTTGCGGAAATATTTCGGGCTGCCCACAGCTTAAAGGGTATGGCTGGAGCTATGGGTTATGTTCCCATCGCCAAAACCGCCCATGATCTGGAGAACATGCTGGAGAGCCTTCGCTCCGGCGAGATAAAAATCAACACTGAGCTTGTAAGCTTATTGTTCGAAGCGCAGGATACTATCCAGCTCTTAATCGATAATGTTGACGATCAGCAGAGCTTTCAGGAAGAAACAGAGGCGCTCCGGAAAAAACTAAAAAGCTGGAATTATCAGGCTCAAAGCTGTAATCAGGGGGTTCAAGAAGAGAAAAACGAAAATTTCCCTGTTAACATCGATTTAAATGAACTCCTGAACGAATTTGAAAAGGAAACTCTGAAAGAAGCAGCTTTTCAGGACCAGAATGTCTATTACGTTCGCGTGCAGTTAAGAGATGAAACCCTTTTAAAATCTGTGTGCGCCTACATGGTCGTCAAGGAAGCCGAGAACTACGGAGAAATCATTAAGACCTTTCCGGAAGCCCAGGAGCTGGAAAATGAAAACTTTGGGCTGGAATTTTCTTTTTTAGTTCTCGGCAGCTTTGATAGCCAGGAACTTCAAGAAAGGATTAAAAAAATCTCCGAGGTCGAGGATGTCGGTATTCTTCTCACGAACACAGCTGACCTGCGACATAAATCCGGTGAAAAACAAAAAATCCAAAAAAATGGGAAGAGTAACGGCACGAAGAATAATTTCCAGGAATTAAAAACAGTCCGTGTAGAAACGGCAAAGCTGGACATTCTGGTGAACCTTGTCGGGGAGCTGCTCGTCAATCGCACCCACGTGGTCGAATTGGGCAAGCAATTTGAGAGCGAAAGGCTGAAAAACGCTCTCAGTCAGCTTGAAAAAATAACTTCAAATTTACAGGATGCAGCTATGGCATTGCGGATGACTTCTGTGAAGCAGGTCTTCGATCGCTTCCCCCGGATGATAAGGGATCTGAGCATAGAGAAAAACAAAGAGATAAACCTGATTATCAGGGGGGAAGATACCGAATTGGACAGGACGATCGTAAACCGGATCGGAGATCCGCTGGTTCACCTTCTCCGCAATGCCGTAGATCACGGTATCGAAACACCTGAAGAAAGGCAAAAGAACGGGAAACTGCCTGCAGGGACAATTATCCTTGAAGCTCGCCATGAAGGAAGCTGTGTGATCATCAGCGTTGAAGATGACGGAAAGGGGCTTGATCCGGAGGTTATTAAAGAGAAAGCACTGAGCAAAAACCTTATTTCTCCTGAAGAAATCGAAAAAATGTCTTCTGAGGAAATTATTAATCTGATCTTCAAAAGCGGGTTCAGCACTGCCTCCGAAATCACCGACGTATCGGGACGCGGCGTGGGCATGGATGTGGTAAGAGCGTCCATTGAATCCCTGAACGGAACGGTAGAGGTCAAAACCATCCCCGGTAAAGGGACAAAATTTTTCCTAAGGCTGCCCTTGACTCTGGCCACCATCAAAGTCCTGCTGCTCAAAGTGGGAAACGAAACTTACGCCATTCCTTCTGAAACTATCACTAAAAACCTTTTCGTCGCATCAGAGAAAATAAAAACGATGGGCCATAATAAAGCAGTTCTCCTTAAAGATGAAATTATCCCCCTTTACAGCTTGAAAGAGAAGTTGGGCGCAGGGTGCCTGGAAGACAAACCTCTCTATTGCGTTGTTGTTGTGAATGCAGGAGGCAGAAAATTGGGGTTGATTGTAGATAAGCTGATAAAACAGCAGGAAGTGGTCATTAAATCCCTTCATGGGACTGTCAAGAACATTAAAGGTATTTCTGGAGCTACTGTGCTGGGCGACGGCTCTGTGGTGCTGATCTTTGACCCGGCAAATCTTGTCGAATAGGAGGTCAACAGTTATGAGAGTATTAATCGTTGATGATACCGCCTTCATGCGCATGACGCTTCGCAACACTTTAGAAAAAAGCGGCTATGAGGTGATAGGGGAGGCTGAAAACGGGGAAATCGGCGTCTCCAAGTACTTTGAATTGAAGCCGAATGTGGTCACTATGGATATTACCATGCCTGTTATGGACGGGATAAAGGCTATTAAAGAAATTAAACAAAAAGACCCTGCTGCGAAGATAATCGTGGTCAGCGCTATGGGGCAAAAAGAACTTGTGGTAGAAGCCCTGCAGAGCGGGGCCAGAGACTTCATAGTGAAACCCTTTCAGCCCGAGCGTGTTCTCGAGGCGATCCAGAAACTGTAGCAGTAATTCTGTATTATTAAGGGGGTTATAAGGTGGAAGCAAAACTGTTAAACCCTTTTCTCAGTTCTTTCAGCCAGGCGATTTCCATGTTTTTGGGGTGTGATGTCCAAAAGAAGGGTGTGCAGGCTATAACTTCTCTGAACTCCAACACCGATGTCCATGTTTTTTTGGGTATCACAGGGGATCTCTACGGGACTGTTCTTTTAAGCACCGCTAAGAAAAGCGCTCTTCAAATAGCCTCTGCCATGGCAGGAACGGACTTTAAAGAATTCGACGATATTTCAGCCAGCGCTTTGCAGGAATTGCTGAACGTAACTGCCGGCGGGGCCTCGACCAGGCTCTCCGAAATGGGCCTCCGCACCGAGATCACTCCGCCTGCGTTCGTTACAGGCGACAAAATAGATGTGCGTTTATCGCTTCCGATGATTAGCGTCAGGCTTGGTATCAACTCAATCGACGTTTACCTCAATCTTTCCGTGAAAAAAAGAAAGCCAACCAAGGTATTGATAGTTGACAGCAATTCTGTTTTCAGAACAAAAAGTGTCGACATTATCAGTTCGAACGGCTTTAAAATTATCGGAGAATGCTCTAATGGCCTGGAATGCCTAAATTTTATCCAGTCCAACAAGCCGGACATTATTTTATATGATCTCAACAAATCAGAGGCAGGCGAAATTCAAATCTTGGAACAAATAAAACAAAAATACCCGGTAATAAAAATAATCGTGGCTACAGCTCTGGGGCAAAACATTCAAAGGGCTGTTAGTTTAAATATTGATGGGTATGTTACTAAACCTTATGGGGACAAGGCCTTGCTGACCGCCCTTAAAAATCTTTGTTAAAACTTCCGGAAATGAGGAGAATTGCCCATGAAAAGATTCGACTACCTGATCATAGCAGGGCTCGTAATTGGCCTGGGTCTTACAATCTGGGGAATTTCTATGGGGAGCGCGAAAGCAAAGAAGAGGCGAGAACTAAGAGCTTGTATTTCTATTAGTTCACAATTTAGTTCGAAATTGTTTTATCTCCAGATCAAAATGAAAAAGCGGGGTTATGCTTAATTGTTTAGTGCATTGAATAAGTCAAAAATGAAAAAAAGAATTCTTTTTGTGGACGATGAGCCAAATATTATCCAGGGCTTAAAAAGAGCATTACGTTGCAGGAAAAATGAATGGGAGATGTTTTTTGCAGATAGCGGGCAAAAAGCTCTCGAATTACTGGCAGAAAACCAGGTTGATGTTATTGTAACGGATATGTGCATGCCTGGGATGGATGGGGTAAAACTTCTTACTGAAGTAATGAAACATTATCCTCGTACTGCCCGTATTATTCTTTCTGGTAATCTGTACAAGGAAATGCATGTTTTTTCCAGCAAGACTGCTCACAAATCATTATCAAAACCGTGTGATACTGAAAAATTAATAAAATCCATAGAACAGGTGTTGGAAAACAAGGAGGGATTATTTGACAATAGTTTTTGAACAAGGAGTCCTCAGTATTAAAGGTGCATTTGGTAAGGCCTGATAGAAGTGTCGGTATACAGTGGCCTGAAAGCTCTAAGTTTTTATTTAATGATTCATCTGGTATAAAAAATGGGACTTTACGAGTTTGTTAGTATACCACTTTATTATTCCTGAACATCAGGTTAAGGGATTAAAAAAACTCCAACAACTTTCCCGCTGTTTATGCAGAGCTTATTAGTTAGTTACGCAACAGAGAGGGGGTATGTATATGACAAGCAATCAGGCGCAGGCCTATGCCGTCATAGCACTTAATGAGTTGATTTTGGCTGGGGTAATAAAGGTAGAAGACAAAAATGAAGTTTTAAGGAGAATGGAAAAGGAAATGTTTGTAGTTATACATTCAATAAGAGAACAAGAAGCGGAAAGGAAAGCAGAAAATATCTTACAAAAAAAGTTTTGTAATTAAGCTGAAGTTATTTTCTGGTTTTATTTTCTAAAGGCTTACGATTAAGACCGAACAAATTGAAAAGAGGACTTGTTTTCCCCCAAAATTATAATAAACCACGGATATTCTTACTTGTGAGTCCATCTAGCCGATCAAGCTACATCGTCAGTATAGAGATACTCCTTTTTCCGATATTTGATGCATTTCGGTTTTCCCGAAGGACGCATTAAAATAATAGAACTCGTCGCGGAGCACCGAGAGCACGATTTCCTCGGAAGGGATCTCGCGACGGACGGTTCTCAGCCAGCCCCTATTTTTTCCAGACCCGATGGGGGTACTTAATGGCCAGGATCTGAAGCATCCCCAGGGCGATACAACCCAGGATCATAAGGACAGAGCCGTTTAAAGAGAAAAGCGGTATCTGCCTTTGCAGGAAACGGACCCAGCGTTTTCTCCCAGGTGTAAAAGAAGCGCTCCAAGGTCCAGCCGGTTCAGGTCCAAAAGAGGCGGAGGTACCGTTCCCGTAAGCATAAAGGGTGTAGGGAAAGGAGCGCTCAGCTGCTCCAGGGAATCTTTGTACAAAGGAAGGGCAAAGTGGGTCCTTATCTTGCCGTGCCGATAATATTTTCCTGAGCTGCGCCCGAACCCCCAGGTCTTTCCCAAAGGGATAAATCCTGCAGCGCGGTAGCAGCTGCCGCTAAAAAAAAATGTTAATGGCATAATAAAAAAGGGTGTGGTCTACAAAGGTTTCCGCCAGCAGCACAGGGTGGCCGTACTTCTTCTGCCAGTCTTCCGAGATCCTCTCAAAGAGGTTGCTCCGAAAAGGATTTGGAAAAAGTATACGCTCCCATTGGCCTGGACATTGGGGCCAAAACTGCAGAGGAGATAGCTGTAAGCATACTGGCACAAATTATTTGTGTTAAATATAAAGTTAAAGGTTTTAACGACAATAACACTTTTTCCGAATGATGAGCAGCTGTATTATTTTTTGGTGCCAAAAGAGTTGATTGGAAATCATAACATAGTTTACTTTTAACTTTTAACTTTCCAATTGAAATAAAACATGGAATGGTTTATAATTTAATTTAAAGGATAGGTTTTATCTCGTTATATTTATAAAAGTATAACGGTTTAACTTATCCCGGATTTGAGGTGGTGAAGTGAAAAAGAACTTATTTCTAGAAGGGAATGCTGGTGTAGGAAAATCCAGGCTTATTCAAGAAATTCTGCTTCCCTATCTCCCGAGAGTGGGAGGATTTTTCGTGCAGAGAATATTTATCGGGGACCGGTATGTTGCCTTTAAATTGAATCCAGTCGAAGAAGCAAAAGAATATCAGCTTAATAAATACGTGACTAGTTTACATGAAGTGGACAACCTTTTTCTTTACAGTGATAACCAGGGTAAGTGGTATAGAAACCCCGAAGTGTTTGAAAATAGTGGAATTGCATACCTGAAAAAAAGTATGGTCGAAAAAAAGGACTTAATCCTCTTAGACGAATTGGGAGGGATAGAGTTAAATTGCACTGCTTTTATGAAGGTAGTGTTAGAGGTTCTGGATGGGGATATTCCCGTCCTCGGGGTTTTAAAATCCCGGCGAAACGCAGAGAAATTGGAGGTTAAACTGGCAGATAAAAATGAAAGCGTTGAAAGCAGGGTCTCTTTTTTTAACTGTATAAAATCCCACCGGCAGCTGGAGCTTTTAAATGTTACTGAGAAAAATTATAAAGAAATTAATACCAGGGTAAAAGCTTTTGTGGAGGAATCCTTGCAATGAGTCAGATGAAAGAGTGGACAGATCTGCAAATTTTAAATTATTACCTGGGGCTCAAGTATAGTGATTACCCGGGAGTTTTTTGGGAAAAAATGAAGCCTGATATTGCAGGGTGCACAACTCTCATTGATATAGGATGCGGGCCCGGAGCATTTGCTTTAAAAGCGGCTGAAGCCGGCTTTAATGTTCTAGCGGTAGACATAAACAAGAAAAGCCTGGAAGCCTTAAAAAAACAAAGAAAAGTATGGAATGCCTGCAAGCAGAACATCTCTGTTACTCTTATGGGGTAGGAAATAAACCGGTTTTAAAAGATATTACGTTTAAGGTAAGTGAAGGGGAAGCTTTGGGAATTATCGGGCTTAATGGCAGCGGCAAGACTACTTTGAGCTATTGCCTGTGTGGGATTATTCCTCATTACCTGAAGGGGGTTATGGAAGGACGGGTTTTGGTTAGCGGTAAGGATACCAGGGAGATCCCTTTATATCAACTAACTTCTAAGATAGGGATTGTATTGCAGGATCCAAATGTTCAAATTTTAATGCCCACGGTTGAGGATGATCTTGCTTTCGCCCTGGAGAACCATAATATACCCAGAAAAGAAATCAGGGAGCGTATTTACGAGGTCATGGAACTAGTGGGAATAACCGGGATCAGGGATGAAAACCCCAACAATTTGTCAGGGGGGGAAAAGCAGCTGGTGGCGCTGGCGACTGTACTGGCTTTAAACCCTTCCATCATCGTTTTTGATGAGTCCTTATCCATGCTGGACGAGCTGGCAACGGACAGAATTATATCGGTGATGCAAAAGTTAAAACAAAAAGGAACGACCCAAATTATTGTAGACCATACTTTCAAGGGCCTTAAAGTTTACGACAAAATCTTTATCTTGGAAAAAGGCCAAATAATTTGCCGGGGTTCTAAAGACCGTGTCCTGGAGGATAAAGACTTTTTAAGGGAACATAAAATTTTCTTGTAGCTAACGTGGTGATCATCATGGCTTTTATTTCATTACAGGGAGTAAGTTATACTTATAGCGGGCGAAAAGAACCCGCGGTAAGGAACATTTCGCTAAACTTTGGGCAGGTGGAAAAGATCGCCATTACCGGTTTAAACGGCAGCGGTAAGTCGACGCTGGCGAAATTGATCCTGGGGCTTCTCAAACCACAAAATGGCGAAATTATCCTGGACGGCCGGCCGGTGGGAAAATATTCCCTCGTAGAAGTAGGGGAAAAACTGGGTTATGTTTTACAAAACCCCAGCCAGATGATGTTTAATACCAGTGTATATAATGAAATTGCCTTTGGCCTGAAATGGAGGGGTAAAAGTAAAAATGAGGTGCATCACCTTTGTAAAAGGTACCTGGATCTCTTTGATCTCTGGGACCTCCGGGGTGAGCTGCCGTTTAATTTAAGTGAAGGACAGAAACAACTGGTGGCGCTTTCTGCTGTATTGGCCCTGCAGCCACGTTATTTGATCCTGGATGAGCCTACTAAAAGCATTGATACTTTCAGGAAAAAAAAATTAAAGGATATTTTGCAGGAGATCTGGCGCCAGGGCACGGGAATTATGGTTATCAGCCACGATATAGAGTTTGTCGCAGGGTTTAATGGCAGAAGGATACACATGGCACAAGGCGAGGTTGTAGAAGATGCAGGTAGATATAAGGACTAAACTGTTAATTGTAGCCATTTTTTCTGTTTTGGCCCTGGTGTACCAGGATCCCAGAATCCTGGGTATTATCCTATTACTAAATTTGTTGACAGTAACCTTATTCAGGATATCGTTCAATATTTTTCGCGGGTTTAAGAAGTTTATTTATATGTATGCTATGTTAATGATCATTCAGAGTTTTTTTGTGAAAAGCGGGGAGCCCCTTATAAAATTGGGAAATACGTATCTTTTAACCACAGGTGGTATCTTTTATGGAATATCCATTATCCTCCGCTTTTTAATACTGGTTGGCTCGGGCTTAATCTTAGTAGATTGTAATACGTCGGAGCTGCTCCTGGCGCTGGTTAAACTGCGTATACCGTATGAAATTGTTTTTATGATCCAGATGGGTATCAGGTTTATACCGGTATTTATTAACGAGCTACAAAATATTTTTAGCGGTATTCAGTTGAGGGGAGTAGACTTGCGCAAGGTATACAAAAGAAAAGTACTCAGGGTATATATTAGCATCTTTTCTCCGCTTATATACAGCGTCTGGCTGAAAGCCGAAAAGCTTTCCATATTACTCGAACTTCGTGGTTTTCGCAAATTTCCTACCAGGACTTACTATAGAGATATTTCCCTAAAAAAATTAGATTATGTTGTTATAAGCCTTTCTTTAATTGTTACGGTAGTACTGGTTTATGTATTAAGGGGGTTGTAATACTTAAAGATGTTAAATAAGGTTGAGATTCAGAACAAAGAGGCCGCCGGTTCAAATCCAGCCACCTCCGACTAACAGAAAAAGCGCTTTCTGAAAAACAGAAATGCTTAAATATACTAAAATAAGCCCAAAATAACGTTTTGACTTATTTTGATATTAGTTTTAAAGAAAAGAAAAACCGGGAGTTGGCACTCCCAGCTAAAAGTACCAAATCGTTTTCATTCATGTAGGAAGCTTTCAAAAACATATTCCTTTACATCCTGCTTGTAGATTAAGCGTGAGGAGAAAACTGTATGAACGAATTAATCAGATTGCCCAAATACCTTGCTTCAAGTGGTGTGGCCTCCCGTCGCGTAGCGGAAACACTAATTGTGGCCGGAAGAGTAAAAGTCAACGGTATTCCAGTCAGGGAGCCGGGAAGGAAAATAGATCCCCGTTGTGACAGGGTTGAAGTGGATAATATCCCCGTAGAGACCGCCAGTGAAAAAAAATATTACCTTTTATTTAAGCCCAGGGGTTACCTGACTACAGTCAGGGATCCTTTTGGCCGCCCTACAGTAATGGATCTTTTTCCCGAAGGGGTTAAAACAGGCCTTTTCCCTGTAGGCAGGCTGGATATGGACACCGAAGGGCTGCTTCTATTGACAAATGACGGGGAGATGGCCTTTCGACTGACACATCCCCGCTTTCAGATTGAGAAAAAATACCTGGCTATGGTTAAGGGTGTCCCTTCAGAGGGAGATCTGCTTCAATTCCATAAAGGAATACTTCTGGAAGAAGGGTTGACATCTCCGGCTAAAGTAAAAGTTGTTTTACCGGGAAAAAGGAAAACCTTGCTTTTAATAACAATTCGTGAAGGAAAAAAAAGACAGGTTAAGCGTATGTGCCTGGCAATTGGACATCCTGTTATTTCTCTTAAGAGAGTCTCTTTTGCTTTTTTAAATCTTAATGGACTTCACCCCTCTGCTTACAGAGCCTTAACCAGAGAAGAGATCCGAAAGCTTTCTGTGCTGGTAGGTCTTAAGGTTTGAGCAAGGATTAAACTGGTATGATAAACATGATGCTAAGTTGTGGATAAGTATAGTAGCAGCAGTGGGGTGGGGGGTCTGGGGGGAGGGGTTGTTAATATTGTGGAAAACGTGGAAGAGACCCTTTCCAAAAAAGGAATACCCACCTTATTCGGCGAAGTCTTCAGCACGCAACCCGAGGACCTCTAAATCCCCCAAAAAAGGAGGTCGAATAAGGTGGGCAAATCCACCACGCTCAATATCAGGGGTCTGAGGGGCGACCGGAGGGCCAGGGAACTCGAAGGCCTGGACTTAAGTAGAGTAATAGCTCTGGCTATCGACTCAGCCCGCGATTACCCCAAAGCTCTGATATTTGATTATTTCGGTAGAGTCCTCGAGAAACCCTTTTTCTTCGATGTAAATTATGATGGAATTTTAATGTTGCACCACAAGGTCCAGTACTGGGCGGGTTGCGTAAAAGCACAAAGGGTTTTTGTAGGTGTTGAAGTTGCCGGTTGCTACCACAATGCTATTGTTGAAGCCTTGGAAAAACTGGGTTATGAAGTTAGCCTTGTCAATTCATTTACCACCGCCTCCGAACGCAAAAAGATGCTCGACTTTTCTAAGACTGATGACAAAGACCTGATGGCCATTGGCCAGGCGATCATCGCCAATAACGGCTTATCGCCCAAGCGAGTGACCGGTTTTTACGAGCAGATGCAGCTCGTTTGCCGTACCAGGCGCCAGCTGGTTAAAGAGGCATCCGCTCTTAAGACACAGATCCGCCAGCTGATGAGCATGGTCTTTAGA
>JAGVAS010000035.1 GCA_020060185.1 Desulfovibrio sp.
GATCATGCACCGCCTTAATTCTACTTTCGGGCGTTACTACAATATCTCCCAAGAGCGCTCGGGCCACGTTTTTCAGGGGCGTTACAAGGCCATTCTTGTCCTGGACGAAAGGTATTTGTTTACCCTGTTGCGTTATATTCATCAAAATCCGGTGCGAGCGGGTATATGCGCTAGCGTCGACCAATACCCCTGGAGCAGTGATGGGTGTTATCGCCAAAACAAGGCAGGTTTTGTGGAAATTCATCTCATTTTAGATATGTTCGCCGACCACCGGGAAAAAGCCCTTCTTGAATATTGCCAATTTATGGCTCAAAAAGAACTCGATCTATCGAAAGAGTTTGAGGAAGTTAAAGAAATTGGAGAAACAGTCCATCAGACAGTGGGTGAGGATAATAAGGTGGAGGACCGAAAAAGCCTGGATGTTATATTAAAGGAAACAGGTCCCTCTCCTGAAGAGTTTCAACTAATTAAGGATGGGGCCAGGTTGAGAAAACTTACTCCATACAAGAAAGAATACGTTCTCCGGGCCCTAAGCCAACGCTATACTCTGGAAGAGATAGGGAAAAATATAGGTCTTTCTCAGGCAGCAATTTTCAAGCTGGCAAATAAGTAAATAAGTTAAGTGCCAGGCACCTTGTTTTCTGTATTTTCTGTGGTATAATTTAGCCATAATACAGGGAAGATAAACAAGGAGACAGGTTAATGAGTGAGCGGATAGCGGTTTATGATGTAATTGTCATCGGGGCGGGGCATGCCGGTTGCGAGGCGGCACTGGCAGCCTCCAGGATGGGGTGTAAAACCCTTCTTGTTACCACAAACATAGATCACCCGGCTCTCATGGCCTGTAATCCATCCCTCGGAGGGCCCGGCAAGGGCCACCTTATCAAAGAGATTGACGCTCTGGGGGGGATTATGGGTGTTAATGCCGACCGCCACGTGCTGCAGATGCGAAAGTTAAATACCAGCAAAGGCCCGGCGGTGCAGGCTTTAAGGGCTCAAATCGACAAGCATGCTTACCAGCGGGGCATGAAAGGTTTCCTGGAAAAAGAGCGCCTCTTGACCCTGCGGGAAAGCGCCGTCCGGGAAATCCTGGTGGAAGGAGAAGAGGCCCGTGGGGTTGTAACCCGCCAGGGCAGCACTTATCTAGGCCGTGCCATTGTCCTGGCTGTGGGCGTCTACCTTCGCTCCGAAATTTTCCTGGGGCATAACCACTATCCCGGAGGCCCCGCCAACCAGAGCCCCTCCGACGAACTGGCGTCCAATCTCGTTTCCCTGGGTTTTACGGTGGAGCGCTTTAAAACGGGAACCCCTCCCCGTGTCTACCGGAGAAGCATCAACTTCGCCGGCCTTTCGCCCGTTACCGGAGAGCCCGATACGGGCAGTTTTTCCTATACAACGGAAAAAAGAGAATTCAAGCAGCTGCCCTGTTACCAGACCTATACTAATGAAAAAACCCACAAGCTTATCCTGGATAACATAAATTATGCCCCGATTTATTCCGGACTGATTAAAGGAAAAGGTCCCAGGTACTGCCCCTCCATTGAAGATAAGGTCGTCAGATTTGCAAACCGGGAGAGACATCCCATTTTTATCGAGCCCGAAAGCGAGGAAACGGAAGAGATGTACCTGCAGGGGGTCTCCACGGGCCTGCCGGAAGAGCTGCAGTATGCCTTCCTGCGAACAGTTCCGGGGCTGGAAGAAGTCGTTATTACCCGCCCGGCATACGCCATTGAGTATGACTTTTTCCCCCCCACACAGCTAAAGGCCACCCTGGAAACCAAAAAAATTAAAGGGCTTTTTTTTGCCGGCCAGATTAACGGCACAACAGGTTACGAAGAGGCGGCAGCGCAGGGGTTGCTGGCCGGTATAAACGCTGCCCTGCAGTGCCGGGAAGAGCCGCCTTTTATCCTGGAAAGGACGGAAGCCTATATCGGAGTATTGATCGATGATCTGATCACCAAGGGGGTAACGGAACCTTATCGCATGTTTACTTCCCGTTGTGAGTACCGCCTGCTTCTACGGCACGACAACGCTGATTTGCGTTTAACGGAAAAAGGCTACCATCTGGGACTTATTGACCAGGAGCGCTATGATCTTTTTAAGGAAAAAAAGAAGCTGCTGGAAGAGGAGAAAAATAAGTTAAACAGTATTCGCCTTACTCCTTCCCAGCCGGTTAACGAGGCCCTGGCTAAAATCGGGTCTGTTCCTCTTGCCAGGCCGCAAACACTGGCGGAACTCCTGAAACGGCCGGAAGTGGGTTATAGCGATATTGTCCATATCCTGGGTGAAGGACAGGAATTTTCACCTTCCAGGGATATAGACATTATCAGCGAGGTAGAAACCCAGATAAAGTACGAAGGGTATATTGCCAAGCAGGAGAACAGCGTAAAGCAGCTCTTAAGACTGGAATCCAGGGTTATTCCCCCCGATTTTTCCTATGACGGCCTGGCCAACCTCTCTACGGAGGCGAGACAAAAGTTGAAGGTTATCAGGCCGCGGACCCTGGGGCAGGCTTCACGTATCGACGGCGTTACTCCGGCAGATATATCTTTTCTTTCCCTTCACTTGGAAAAAAAGCGCCGTTCAAGAATGGAAGAAGACTGCAGCATGCCTGATACACAGGAGTGAGCGAAATTGCCTCCCCCGGGTTGGTATTATCGTTTGAGCACTTTTTTTAAGGAAAAATTTAACGAAAAGGTCTATAAAATTCCTCTCGATGCCGGTTTTTCCTGTCCCAACAGGGATGGGGCGATTTCAACGAAAGGATGCATTTACTGCTACAATCCCAGTTTCAGCCCCGGCGCCCTGGCAAGGGAAAAGACCGGTACAAAACCGTTGATCAGGGAACAAATCCTTCGTTTCCAGTTCAAGCGGGAAAAAGGCCGGGAGGAGATTGTGCCGGAAATTATCCCGGGGGACTTTATCCCCCGGTACAAGTATCTCGCCTATTTCCAGTCATATTCCAACACCTATGCCCCTGTTTCCCGTTTAAAGGAGCTTTATGAAGAAGCCCTTCAAACGCCCGGTATTATCGGTTTAAGTATTGCTACCCGGCCCGATTGCCTCGGCCCCGGGGTTTTGGAATTACTGGCCGGCTATACGCAGGATTTTCATATCTGGCTTGAACTGGGGCTGCAGTCGGCCCATGACGACACCTTGAGACTGATCAACAGGGGGCACAGCTACAGCCAGTTCCGGGAAGCCGTTTTAAACAGCCAGTCCAGGGGTATCTATCTCTGCGCCCATATCATTAACGGCCTGCCGGGGGAAGGGCGGGAAGAAATGCTGGAAACAATTCACAGGATCAACTCCCTACCTCTTAACGGGATCAAGTTCCACCAGCTCCAGGTTTTTAGAAATACCCCCCTGGAGGGGCTTTACCGGCAGAATAAGTTCAGGGTTCTTTCCATGCGGGAGTACCTGGAGATCCTTTGCAGCCAGCTGGAAATATTACGCCCTGATGTTGTCGTCCACCGCCTGCTCTCCGAAGCAACCAGCAGCGACTTTTTGCTGGCCCCGGACTGGCATTCCCCCAGGGCCCTCTTTTCCCAGCTGGTGGAGAAGGAATTAAAATTACGTCGTTCTTACCAGGGCCAAAAATATACCGGCACAGTAACTACTCAGGAGTCAGGAGACAGGAGTCAGGAGTCAGAATGAGAGAACCGGCGAAAACATTTGAAGACTTGCTGGTGAAGGATCTTGGATACGGTGATATTTCCGAAACAATACTTCTCTTGCAAGAGGTTAGTAAATTGTTGGAAGCATATTCTCGGGGCATTCTGAATTCTGACTACTGAATTCTGAATACCTGAATAGACGTAATTTTTAACATAGGAGGACCGGTCCAATTTTGAAAAAAAGAATTTCTTTGCTGATCAAAGGTGTGGGCATTGATCTGATCCGCATCAGCCGCATTGCCCGTGCTTACCGGCGCAGGCCGGAACGTTTTTTAAAAAGGATCTTTACTCCCAGGGAGATAGAGTTTTTACAGCAGAAGGGGAACCTCTTTCCCTCCATGGCCGCCCGTTTTGCCGCCAAGGAGGCTATCGCCAAAGCCCTTGGTTGCGGTATAGGCGTAATCAAATGGTGTGAACTTGAAGTTCTTCCCGGGACCAGAGGAAAACCTGTGGTCTTTTTGAAAGGCGGTGCCAGGTCCTGGGCTGAGCGGTGCGGGATTAAGGGTGTGGAGGTTTCCATGTCCCACGACGGACCCTATGCCATCGCCAAGGCTGTTGCCTATGGCGATGGCACTGCGGAAAAAGTTCCTTTTTAAAACTACCCTGGTTTAACAGTCCTTTAGAGGGGGCTTATATTTTCAGGATTAAATTTTTTACTACAAATACTCGGTGAGTTCAAGATTTATTAATAACAAGCTCCCTGCTTAACAAATAATTAATATACTGATTCAGGCTTACTCCTTCTCTTTCTGCCTGTTCAATCAACTTCCTGTGAAGAGTTTTTGGAGTTCTTAAAGTAATACGCCCACTGTACTGAGCAAAGGAGGAAAATGGTTCGGGAACCTCGAAACCGTCCTCGTACCTCGTTTGAATCCAGGATTTACGAGCATCTTCACCCATTCTAATGGCCTCTTCTGCCGTATCAGCATCGCTGTAGCAACCAGGCAAGTCGGGGTAAGAGATCAAATAACCTCCGCCATCCTCTTCAGAAAGTGTTTCGATATTGAACGGGTAACTCTGAGATAAATAGTATTCCAATTCTTTTCTTTCGGGCATGATCATCACCTTCTTAATATCCTAATTCCTCCAAAATTTGTACGGCTTTTTTCACATAAACAATCTTCACATACGGCCTTTGATAGGGAATTGTTAGTATCATTCCCTCAAGAATGTATGTATAGTGACTGGAACCCTTTGAAGGCTGTCTTTTTTGAAACCCTATGCTTAAAAGCACTTTATCCAGTTCCTGAAACCTGATCTTCTTAGGGTTATCTTTTATCTTATCAATTAATTTTTGTTTTTTACTCATGACAACACGCATCCTGTAATTTAATAATAACTGACATCATATATAATGTCAACTTTCAATTCTCTTTAGTATCATTCAGATGATTTTTTAAAATCATGTAATCAGCTTTCCTTCATCTTGACACGGCATTTGTTTTGTGGTAATTTTTAATTAAAATTGAGCTGTGGGGTCAGGATTTAAAGTTTTTTTTCCTTTAAACC
>JAGVAS010000106.1 GCA_020060185.1 Desulfovibrio sp.
TGAATATTCGAATTTGCAGTACTTTGCGCTGCCCCTCTTAAAACCCCTTACCACGTCCATTTGCTACGATTTTAAGTTATTGGTTTGCGGAATGCCTGTCCCTTACCGGCAGCATCTTGATAGCTTTAATGATTTTCTCCGGCTCCGGGGCGTTAAAGAGAGCAGAGCCGGCAACAAGTATATCTGCCCCCGCATTAACCGCCTGGACCGCCGTATGCTCATTAATACCGCCATCGACCTGTATTTCAAAAAAGAGCTTCCGCCTTCTTTTTTCCTCTGCCAGGGCCTTAATTTTCGGTAAAACCCCGGGAATAAAATCCTGGCCGCCAAAACCGGGATCCACAGACATAATTAAGACCAGGTCCAGGTCCTGAAGAATATACTCCAGGGAGCTGAGAGGTGTAGCAGGGTTTAGGGCCACGCCGGCTTTACAACCAATTTTTTTTATCGTTTGCACTACCCTGTGCAGGTGGGTACAGGCTTCTGCATGAACCGTAAGCAGCTGTGCACCTGCCTGGGAAAAATCACTTAAAAAGTCTTCGGGATTCTGGACCATGAGATGAACGTCCAGAAAAAGATTTACACGACCGTTCAGAGCCTGAACCACTAAAGGCCCCATGGTAATATTGGGAACAAAACGACCGTCCATGACATCAATATGAAGCCAATCAGCACCGGCAAGCTCCATGCGCTTAACTTCCTGAAGAAGGCAGGCAAAATCTGCTGATAGAATCGAAGGAGCCACCCTGATCATTTGGTATCTTCTCCCTTTTTATTGAAAAATGTTTTTTCCCTCTGATGGACTTCTTTTAAGAAAGCAAGGTAATGCTCATATCTCCAGGAAGCTATTTCTCCATTTTGGACAGCGTCTTTAACAGCGCATCCGGGCTCGTCATTATGAAGGCAGCTGTTAAACCGGCAGGGACCTTTTAAAGATATTTCCGGGAAAAAAGAATAAAGCTCTTTAGAAGAAATACCCTTAAGATCCAACCTTTGGAACCCGGGTGTATCTACTACAAAAGCCGCATTGTCCAGCCTTAACAATTCAACATGCCGGGTTGTATGACGACCTCTTTCCGTCTTCGTGCTAACCGCCCCGGAAAGAAGATCCAATTCTGGTTTTAATTTATTAATCAGGGTAGATTTACCCGTGCCTGACGGACCGGCAAGCACAGTTATTTTCCCCTGCAAGGTATTTCTCAGCTCGTCAATTCCGTGTCCCGTGACAGCACTGCTAAGAATCACCCTGTAACCGCAGCCCAGGAATACTTCTTTTACTTCCTTTACCCTCTCCTCATCCCGGGCTGCCGCTAAATCCATTTTATTTAAACAGATAATAATATTGAGAAAAGATGCTCCGGCAGAAATTAAGATCCTGTCCAGGAAAACAAGGTCCAGGGGAGGCCTGAGAACAGACATCACGACAACAACCTGATCAACGTTAGCCACCGGCGGTCTTACAAGGCGGTTTTTCCGGGAATAAACTTTTTCGATAACTTTTTCTCCCGTATCAACCTCTACCAGGTCACCTACCAGTAAATCGATCCCGGCTTCTTTAAAGCGGCCCCTTGCCCGGCAGCACATCATTTCTCCCCGGGAATCCTGCACAAAATAAAACCCTCCCTTTGCTTTTACCAGACGTCCTTGCAGTAATACTCCCCCTTGTTTTTATGGCATCAAGGAAACCTCTTAATATCTATAATATGGTATTCCTGATCTCTCAATTCCATCAAGACGAGTTTACCTGAGCCTATTCCCTCGGCACTAATTACCTGGCCCTGGTATGCTCCCTCAAAAACTACTCTCGTTCCTTCTTCATCTTCAATATAAACCTTGATAAGCTGGCCCCGGGCTACCTGGGGAGAGAAATTAATCGTGTATCTCTTGTACGTTCCCGGCTCTCTCCCTTTGCTGACAACAAGGTCGACAGGATCCCCCGCCTGGACCAGTTCCCCCGCGGCCGGGAACTGGGATATTACCTGACCGGCGGCAAATTCACCGGAATAGTCCTCCTCCAGGTTGCGTAAAACCAGCCCGTAAATATTAAGCCATTCCTTGGTATCTTCCAGTGACCAGCCCTGGAAATTACGGATTGAAAACGGCCTTTTCCCTTCACTCACAACAACGCGGACAGCTTCCCCCCTGGTCAGGCGGAAATCCTTGCTGGGATCTTGCCTTATAATATAACCGGGGGCAATATCCTCACTATATTCATAAGAAGCCGTCATATTCAATCCCAGGTCGCTTAATATCAACCTCGACTCAAGCTCTGTCCTGCCAATCAAATAGGGAACTACAGCATATTCCGGCCCCAGGCTTAGAACCAGCTCTATTATTTTTCCCTTTCTGACACTCCTTTGCGCGGGAGTTTCCTGGGAAACAACGTGGCCAGCAGGTACAGTATCTTCATACTCTTCCCGTAATATAGCATAACCAAGTCCCCGGGAGGAAAGTTCCTTTTCTGCCTCCTCCAGACTTAAACCGGCAAGATCCGGAACTGTAACCTCGGGAACAACAAGGAAGTTGTAGAGAAACCTGTAGCCAAAAAAAATCGTCAAGAAAACAACCGCCATCAAGGCTCCATAGCCAAACACTCTTTTAAGAGAAAGGCCCCTTCTTTTCATTTCCCCTTCCTGCTCCTTATCCGTATCATTAAGCTGCTCCCCTGACCATTCAGAAAGATGAGGCCTTTTAAGATGAGGGTTGCCGGCATAATTTCTCCTGTCCCCGCTTACAAGCCAGCCTTCCAGATCGTTTCGGAGCTCTAACGCATTGTTATAACGTAATTGCCGCTCTTTCCGCATGGCTTTAAGAATAACATCCTCCAGGACGGCAGGCAGATCCGGAACCAGGTTGCCCGGTGGAACGACATCCTCCTGGAGGTGCTTTAAAGCAATGGATATAGGGCTTTCACCGGAAAAAGGAACTACACCCGTTAACATTTCATAGAGGAGAACACCCAGGGAATAAAGATCCGATTTTGGATCGGTACAGTTTCCCCTCGCCTGTTCCGGTGATGAATAATAAACCGAACCCAAAAGAGACCGGCCATAGGTAATGGTCGTGTCGGCAGCAGCCCTGGCTATGCCAAAATCAGTAACTTTAACCCTCCCTTCACCAGTTAGAATTATATTTTGAGGCTTGATATCCCGGTGAATTACGTTTTGGCTATGGGCATGCGCCAGGGCATCACATATCTGTATGGCGATTTGCACCGCCTCTTCCGGCTTAAGCCGGCTATCACGCAGGATAAGATCTTTTAAAGTATAGCCGTCCACATACTCCATAATAATATAGTGGACGTCATCCTCTTCTCCCTCATCATAGATGTTAACTATATTGGGATGAGAAAGCTTGGCTGCTGCCTTTGCTTCCTGTTTAAAACGGCGTAAAAAATCGGGGTCGTTGGCAAATTGTTCATAAAGAACTTTAACGGCAACCAGGCGGTTTAGTTTTGTGTCCATCCCCCGGTAAACCCTGGCCATTCCGCCTTCGCCTACATTTTCCAGCAATTTATAGCGATTCCCCAAGAGCCTGCCTGGTATTTCCCTCACAATATTTTTCACCTTTCCAAGTAATGAATTAAAACAAAAGTGATATTATCCAGGCCTCCCATTGCATTAGCCTTGCTAACGAGCTCATTTGCTGCTGCTTCAAGGTCTGTACTTTGCAAAATTATTTCCTCAACTTGCATTGGCCTGAGCATAGAAGTCAGTCCATCCGTACACAGCAGTATAAAATCTCCTGGAATGATACTGGTAATATAAAAATCGATCTTTAAGGGGGAGGCTGCCCCCAGTGCCCTTGTAAGAAAATTACGCTGGGGATGAGTATATACTTCCTCCGGTTTTATCTCACCGTTTTTTAAAAGCTCCATTACCACGGAATGATCTTCGGTAATCTGAAGGTGGCCCGATTTATTAAAAAGGTGAGCCTGGCTGTCGCCCACATGTCCCGTTAACAGCTCGTTTTTATTAAAAAAAGCAACCACGGTAAAGGTAGTGCCCATACCCTTTAATTCGGGCTTCTGGAGCTGCATATTCAGAATATTTTCATTTGCCTCGAGGATACTTTGCTCTAAACAATCTCTAATATTTATCAGGTCACACCGGGAGAACATTTCTGTTAAAACAGAAATGTTCTTTTCCAGCGTTTCTATCGCTACAGAACTCGCCACTTCTCCTGCAACGTGCCCACCCATACCATCCGCTACGGCAAAAATTAGAGGCCCACTCTCAGGGGGAACGTAAAAACGATCCTCGTTTTTTTCACGAATACACCCTGGGTGAGAGCGGACAGCGTACTTTAACATCCTCTTCCCCCCCCCGTCATCCTCACCTGTTTAAGTAAGTATAACAAAAACAGGGCTGAAAAGCAACGAATGTCATTTTTTCCTGATACGAGCCAGGAAAAAACCGTCAAGATTATGTTTATGAGGCCAGAGGAAAATTCTGCCTTCAATTTCCTCTTCACTCCGCAATCCCTCCGGTAAAAGGGGAGAAAGTATCGCCGGCTGAGCCGAAGTCTCCAGTTCTAAAAACCTGTCTATGACCTCCGTGGTTTCCTCGGGTTCAATAGTACAGGCGCTATATAGCAGGACTCCTCCGGGAATCAAAGTTTTAAAAGCTTCTTTCAACAACTGCAGTTGGAGCAGGGAGAGGGAGGCAATATCTTCAGGCTGTCGTCTCCATTTAAGATCCCCCTTGCGCCGGATTACACCATGACCCGAGCAGGGAACATCAAGCAGTACACGTTGAAAAGCTCCTTTTTTATCCGGAGGCAGGGAACGCCCGTCCAGCTTTTCTAGATGAATAATTTTTATTCCCTGCCGCCTCGCTGCATCCCGCACCAGTTTAAGGCGGTGAGGGTAAAGATCAGCGGCAACAATGTTTCCCTGATTGTGCATAAGGCTGGCCATATGGATAGTTTTACCCCCGGGAGCACTGCACAGGTCCAGAACAGATTCTCCAGGCTGTGGGTTCAAAAGAGGAGCCACCAGCATGGAAGCTTCTCCCTGAACCTGAAAAAGCCCTTCCCGGAAACTTGTAAGATCTACCAGCCGTTCAAAAAGCTTCAGTTCCAAGCCCTCGGCGGCATAGCGGCAATCCGCAGCTTCAATCCCTTCAAGTTCCAGTGTTTTCTTGAGTTCGCTCCTGGAAAGACGCAGGGTATTGGTGCGAACAGTTAACGGGGGCGCCAGGTTGCCGGCAGAACAAAAGGCTTCCGTTTCATCAATCCCCATATTTTTCAGCCATCTTCGCACCATCCAGAGAGGGTAAGAATACCGCAGGGAAAGGTAGAGCTCAGGATCCTTTTCCCGTGATGGCCAGGGAAGGCTTTCTTTTGCCACGCTTATCTTCCTCAGCACCGCATTAACAAGTCCCGCTACGCCCTTATGGCCATAGCGGTAAGCAAGTTTCACAGATTCATCAACGGCTGCAGAATCTGGAATGCGGTCAAGAAAAAGCAGCTGGTAGGCGCCCAGCCTTAAAATATTCCGGACCCAGGGGGTTAATTTCTCCAGGGGATGTGTTAGGTAAAGCGTTATCACCCAGTCCAGTGTATTCAGCCTCTGGATAACGCCATAAGAAAGTTCCGTTAAAAGGGACCTTTCTGCACCGGGAAAGGATTGCCTGGAAAGGACCCGGTTTAAAACAAGGTTTAAATATGCTTCTTTTTCCTCTATTTCCTTTAATACTTCCAGAGCCGCATCCCTGGCTTTAAGTACTGGCACATTGGAAGTTCCATTTTTTTTTGAAGAAGACATCAGCTCAACTCCTGCTTAAATAGAATAAATCTTACGGGTTCGTACAAAATAACGCCGGGGTAAGGGACCTAGCCCCCAGAAAAAACTTTGGGGCAGAGTACTCCCTTCCACATTAACTATCTCCATTCCCTCTACATCCGTGGAGGTTGTAACATATTTTTGAAAAACCCAGCCCAGGTAGGGACCTAAAAACTGTGCGGTCAGGAGTGCCAGTAAAATATAGAAAATGCCAAAATATCCAAAACTCCATAAAAGGTAGATTATTAATATAGAAGAAATAAGATTTGCGGTAAGCATACTTGTACCGCAGCGCCTGTGGATCGCCAGGCTTTTTTCTCCTCTCCTGAGGCGTACCAGGCCGACTCTGGCAGCCTCTTCCACAGTATAAGAATCGACTGGTCCCTGGATAATAAAGCCGTTTTCCTGCCCCAGCCCGGCCATGTTAAGGCACCCGAGATGCTCCTCAATAACATTGATGGTAGCGTGTTCCAGGGCATGATTGGCCCTTAATCTCTTGTTAAAAGCTATTTTTACAAGCTGGAAAGGTATTGTAAAAATATTAAAAACAGAATAGATAGCAAACTGGAAAGGTAAAAACAGTAAATTAACCATTAAAAAAAGAACTACAGGCCAAAAAAATATGAGTAACAAAAGGGTAAGCACAACAACCCCCCCTTTTTTTAATTATGCAGAGCATCTTGAGAACAAAGACTAAAATTAGTCCCTTCCCCTTAACATGAGCAACCGGAACAGCTGAGCCAGGGCTACGGCCAGAGCGGCAACATAGGTTAAAGCTGCCGCGTTGAGGACTTGTTTTGCCCCGGCAAGTTCTTCTCCGGATAAATAACCGCCATCTTCCAATATAGCTACTGCCCTTTTACTGGCGTTAAACTCAACCGGCATGGTAATAGTTTGGAATAAAACTGCAAATAGAAAAACAGCAATTCCAACATCCATTAAAAAGCCCAGCTCCCCACCAAAAAGAAAACCCATAAAAAAAAGGGGGAAAGCAGCCCGTGAACCAAAATTAGCCAGGGGGATGATAGAATTACGGATTCCGAGAGGCACATAACCATTACGATGCTGTATAGCATGACCGACCTCATGGGCGGCAATACCAAGGGCAGCTAGGGAATTATCATTGTAAACTTGTGGGGAAAGTCTGACAACACCGGCACGCGGATCATAATGATCCGTTAGATATCCCTGGGTCTGGAGAACCTGAATATGATCCAAACCGTCTTTATCAAGAAGCAAACGAGCCACCTCTGAGCCTTTCAACCTGTTCCTGGAAGATATTCTGCTGTAATGGCCATAAATTCTTCTAACCTTGTTCTGTGCATATAGGGCAAAAATCATGGCGGGAATAACCAGAACTATAAACCCGGAATCTAGAAACCACACTTACACAACACCATCCTTTGTTTATTTTTTCCCCAACAAAAAATCAAGGGACTCCTGCAGCGCTGTTAAATCTACCCTGGTATTAAAACAGGGCCCCTGGGGTCTCTCATTGATCACGCCAATAACGGGTAGGGGGAAACTGTCAAGAACCCCGCTGGAAAGATCTCTTTCACAAGCTACGGCTATTACAGTCCGCGGCCCATATTCTTCTATGGCACGGCGGGCCAGGGTTCCGCCCGTAACAACTTCTACCCTAAACCCCCTAGCAGAGGACATGCGGAGAATTTCAGCTAACTGGCATTTTCCACAGCGCCGGCAGTTATTAACGTTGCGTGTAATTTTATACGAGCATTTATCATTCTGGAGGCAGTGAGGAAGGAGCAACAAAAGTTCATTTGCTTTTATTTCCATGGCACGGGCTCGAACCAGCTGGTTGTTGACTTCTATAAAAGAGCGCTGGATCTTTTCCTGGGCAATATGCATAAAGCGTCCAATTTGCAGGACAAAAGGATAAAGCAAAAGCAGGGTTTTTTCTATAAACCACCGCATGGATGGAAAGGTACGCTTTTGCATTATGGTTAAAACTATGGCCAGTAAGCCAAATAAAAAAAGCAAGGTAAAGATAAGGGTTGATATGGTTAACCCCATAACCACACTGCGTGAAAAAGCTGCGTAGCGATCGCTGGCCACAAGCAAAAGATAGAATGCCATAAACAGTAAAAAGAGCAGTGCTGCCAGCAGCAAACCTAAAAAAGTCCTCTTTTTGATTTTCCTGTTAGCCGGTATGACTTCACTCAAACCTTTCGCCTACTTCCAACTTGTAACCTTTTAAAAAGTCCTCTATATCCATTCTTTTTTTACCTTCCAGCTGTACTTCTAAAATGTTAAGTGAATTTTGACCGGTAGTAACTTCCACATAATCCTTACCTACTGAACAAACTGTTCCCGGGGGAAACGACAAAGGATCGCAAAGCAAGTTCTCCGCGGCCTTCCCTGCCAGGGAGGTCTTCCATACCTTAAGGCGTTTATGGCGGTAATTGGTATAGGCCCCCGGAACAGGAGTAAGGGAACGAACCAGGTTATGAATGGCAATTGCCGGTCTGGACCACGAAATAGCTTCTTCTTCCCTGGTTATTACCGGGGCATATGTAGCCTTGTCATCATCCTGTGGCAGGCGTGGAGCTTTCCCTTCCGCGATAAGTTCCAGGGCTTTCAGTAATGTCAGAGAACCAAGCTCTGCTAAACGATCATGAAGAGCACCGTAGTTTTCCTGAGGATCGATGCAGGTTTTTTCCTGCAGGATAATATCCCCGGCGTCCAGGCGTGAGGACATGTATAACACTGTTACACCCGTAATTTCTTCGCCTGCCATCAGGGCTCTCTGGACAGGAGCCGCGCCACGATAGGCCGGAAGCAGGGAGGGATGAAGGTTAATGCATCCCAGGGGAGGGAAATTAAGAACATCCGGCCTTAAAAACATGCCAAAAGCTACATTTACCAGAACCTGGGGGTTTACTTTCTTAAGAACCTTTAATAAACCTTCATGGCCTTCCGGCTGGTAAAGCTCCAGGTTATATTTTAATGCTTCCTCCTTTACCGGGGTTGCAGCGATATTCTTTCCCCTCCCCGCCGGGCGGTCAGGTCTTGTAACCACCACCATCAGGCGAAAATTTTCCACTAGCACTCTTAGGGAAGGAAGGGCAAAAGGACTGGTTCCTAAAAAAAGTATTTTTAAATCTGCCAATAAAATCACCCTTTGTAACGTTAAATCAGCTTTTACGCTTTTTCACCAAGTTTTTTAATTTCCTCCGGGGCAAGAAACCTGAGAACCTTATCAATAAATAATATTCCATGAAGGTGATCTATTTCATGCTGCAAAACCCTGGATATCAGCCCCTGCCCGGAAATCTTTATATCACGGCCCGTCCTGTCCAGTCCTTTTACTTCCACCCTGGCAGGACGCGGAACTTCACCATAAAGTCCCGGAAAGCTCAGGCAACCTTCAACGTCTATAATTTCACCTTCACTTTCTATGATTTCAGGGTTGATTATTTCCATAACCTTATCTTCATCTCTAATAACAATAATTCTTTTTGAAATTCCGATCTGGGGAGCTGCCAGTCCTATGCCTTCAGCTTTAAACATCGTCTCAATCATATCATCCAGCAACTGGTGCAACTGGGAGTTAAACCTGGAAACAGGAACAGTTTTTTGGCGCAGTAATGGATCTCCCTGTTTCCGAATATTTCTTAAAGCCATTTTTCCCCCTCCTTATACTAACTACCACGACCCTACGGATCACTATAATGGGTGAAAAGAAACCTGTCTGAGCGAACCCTAGTGCGAGCATCAACCTTCGACACCAAATTTTCATGCTAACCACCACGACCCTAACGGGTCACAACAATGGATGAAAATGATCTTTATTAGAAACCGTATTATGTCCCGCAAAGGTGGCGCAAGGTTGTGGCGAGCGAAATGTGCAGCAGGAGCCAAACAGGTTTAGCGAAGCGACGGCCTGAGATGGCCCGGCGGACAGGAAGTCCGCCGCCGGACAGCGCGAAAAACATGACCGGGGTTTAGATCCAGTACTTTGTAGCGCTTTGTTGTTGGCGGAGTGACTTGTGCAGCGAGGAAACAAGTTCACTACGAAACGAGAGCTGGAGACGACCCAGCTGACAGGATGTCAGCTGCCGGCAGACGACGACTAAGGTCTGGGGACACACCTCTTGCAGAGGAATGTCCCCATGGTATGCATATTTACGTCCACGGCACTTCAGACCACAATAGTGTATAAA
>JAGVAS010000119.1 GCA_020060185.1 Desulfovibrio sp.
ACCTGTAACCTCCACCATAACGTACATATTAAAAAGGTCATTGGTAACCACCATGCCCATCATGGCGGTAAGAGTTAAAAGAAGAAGCGTATAATACCACCCTGTGGCCTGGGGGGGAATTTCCTTGGGGAGGGATTTAATACTGAATATAGTAATGAGCAGGAAACATCCCGTTAAGAGCAACAGCATCATAACCGCCAGTTCGTCGATAAAGATCTCAATTCCCCAGGGAGGCAGCCAATCCCCCGCATGGTAATGAATAATTTCTCCTCCCATTACCCGAAAGGCCAGAATGCAGCTGACAACAAAAGAAAAAGCAATACTGCCGACTGCCAGGTAGGGACAGACCACCTTTTTCCAGCGGGCAAAGATAGCCGTAACAAAAGCCGGGAGCAAAGATAGAATGATAAGCAAAAATGGCATTGTTTTCCATAAGTGCATCTGCCGGTCACCTCATTCGCATAATATCTGGTGCATAAACTGTCCCATAATAATTATAAAGCTTAACAATGACAGCCAGCGCAAAAGCTGTTGTGGCAAAACTTACGACAATACCCGTAAGAATAAGTGCGGAAGGCAAAGGGTTAATGTAGAGAACACCCTCCGGCAGGTTCGGATCGTAAATCGGTGCTACACCACCTTTGATGTTGCCCACGGCAATATAAAAAAGGAAAATACCTGTTTGCATGATGTTAATACCGATAACCCTTTTAATTAAATTGTGTTGTGTTAAAATACACAAACATCCCAGGCAGAACAAGACAATGGCAATAACATAAGGATAGTTTGCTAACAGCAGGGATACCTTCACTACTATTCCTCCTCCACCAACAGATAAAAAATATTTAATATGGCGCTGGCAACCAGCAAACCAATGGCAAAATTAACCACACTGATGATCCCTACGCTGAATAAAGTACCGGGCATACCCACTGGTCCGTGCTCGTGAGGAAGTAAAAATTTCAAGCCTTCCAGAATAGCCCCGAAACCGATAAGGACAATACCTGCATCCATGGGCAAAGTCCTCAGCTTGGCTTTCCAGTGCAAGCCGAAAATTAAAAAATAGAGCAGCATGCCCATCCCCATGACCATTCCCCCGGCAAAACCTCCGCCCGGGGAAAGATGACCATGAAGCACAATGTAAAAACCGTACATTAGTATAAATAGCAAGATATAACGAAAAACAATCCTGGTAATATAGTCATCCACCAGCACCACCCCTTAAAAATTGTTAAATATTTCACAATCGATAAAAACTTATGTTATTTTAAGATAATTCCCATAATCCCCTCTTTTTTGCCTTTTTTTACACCCTTTTAAGGTTCTCTTAAAAGATTCGCCCTCTTAAAACCAATTCCTGCTGGTACTGCAAAATAAAATACCCCCGTAGGGGTTAATTTTTTTCCCGGGAGATATTTTTCTTATAAATGATTCTCAGGCCTTCAAGGGTCAGAAAATGATTAACCTCCTGGATGGTTTCAGATTCTTTAGCTATAAGTCCCGCCAGTCCCCCTGTAGCTACTACGAAGGGTTTTTGCGAAAATTCCCTGAACATCCGCCTGACAATGCCGTCAACTTGTCCTACAAACCCGTATATTATACCTGATTGCATGCTAGAAACGGTATCTTTCCCAATAACTTTCGAGGGTTTTACCAGTTCAACCCGGGGTAATTTGGCCGCCTTCTGGAACAGGGCTTCCGTAGAAATACCGATACCGGGAGCAATAGCTCCCCCCAGGTAGTCTCCTTTTTCAGAAATAGCACAAAACGTAGTTGCTGTACCGAAATCGACGATAATCAAAGGGCCGCCATATAATTCTATAGCTGCCACCGAGTTTACAACACGATCCGCACCCACTTCCCGGGGGTTGTCCATTAAGATGTTCAGGCCTGTTTTTATGCCGGGACCTACAATCAGGGGAGAAATCTGGAAGTATTTTTCAGCCATTTTTTCCAGGGGGTAGCGCAACGGCGGAACTACGGAGGAAATAATCATAGCCTTAATGCACTCTGCCTGTAATCCGTTTTGCTGAAAAAGGTTTCGGATTATAACCCCGTATTCATCGTCTGTCTGCTCGCGATTGGTAGAAATACGCCAGCACATTTTTAATTCTTCCCCATTATATACCCCCAACATTATATTGGTATTACCAACATCTATTGCCAGGAGCAACCTTATCACCCTTTCATCTTTACATTAAAAAAAGCTCAATAACACTACAGCAAGAGATTGCTTGTTTCGCTATCATCGCTACGCTGCGGTGACATTCCATGGGGACATTCCTCTGCATTCCATGGGGACATTCCTCTGCAAGAGGTGTGTCCCCTTACCTTTTACAGTTTACTACATTTTTATTAAACATAAAAGAGAAACCTTAAATTTTTAAAAAGCAGTTTTAGTTTTTACTTGTCTCCCGGAAAATGCAGGAATTATTCTAAAAAAATCGAAAAAGGTTAAGATAAGTTTCCACCTTTAACGGAATATTCCATAAAATTATAATCAGGTGATCTATCCTGTGAAGATTCCTTTTAAACTTAATCCCATTACTCATTTTATTTTTCTTTTAATCTTAGTAATCTTCTCCAGCCTGGCTGCTTTTTGCATTTCCTTCTCTAACCACAAAAGCACGGGAATTATCTCTCCCCGTTTTACTTTTAAAGAAGTTTACTATTGCGAGCCATGGACCTTTCATTTGGGAAAATATAGTTTTTATCTTCCAAAGGAAAGCATTATTACCCCAGTTTTTCACGAGGAAAATTTTCGGGGTATCATTATTCAGAAAAACAAAGAAGGCCTTACCATATCAGAAGGAAACTTGAGCTATGATATAACCGCCGGATTTCTGGCCATAAATCATGAAACTTTCCTGCAATTAAAAGGAGATATACTTTTTTTACCACTGGAAGACGGCTATTTAAAAAAAAGAGTCCTGTCTTCCGCCAGGCAGCAAATTAAACTGCCGGAAGTGAAAAGCATTGGTTTTACACAGGTTTTCCTGCCGCCTCTGGAATCATACTATATCTACCTTGAAAATGGTAGCGTTCAGCTGGACTTTGCCCTTCCTTACCTGGAAAACAATTATAACTGGCTCTTGCTGTATTTTGGCCTTATGGTCCTCATCATTATTTTAGTCGTACAAATCCTCACACTGGATTTACACCCCTCCGGCAAACTACTGCAGTTGTTAGCAAATACTCCCCCGACTTTGCAGGAACTTCTGTTAGCCCTGGGAATTTTCCCGGCAGTCTTACTTGCTGAAAAATTTTCCGGATTTAATCCTTTTGATAGCCGGATTCATCCTCTTTCTATGGTAGCATATTATATTATTCTAATTTTGCTTTTTATTTTAGCAAAGAAACAGATCATTACCCTACAAAAAATTATTTTAAATGTGCAGCATCTTGATCGCTGTATAATCCTGGCCCTGGTTGTGTCCTTTATTATAATGGCCTTTTCCGCTTTTAAATTTCCTTCAGGAATATTGCCGGGGTTTACTTACCAGGGACTTGCCCTTTATTTCTCACTTTATTTTTTTTATGCCCTGGGTAAAGAATTTTTTTGGAGGGGCTTTTTGCAAACTCTCCTGGAAAGGCTCTGGGGAAAATGGTCAGGGCTTATCTTAACGCCGCTTATTTTTTCTTTTATTTTTTTCCTGGTTTTCCTTGTCCAGAACCAGGGTATGGCTCCCAGTCCTCACGATTCACTGGAATTATTTTTTTTCGTTCCTGCCACATCTTTTATCCTGGGTTACATTTACTATAGAAGCAGGAACATTTTCAGCAGTACGCTCCTTCATGCCTTACTTCTTTTCCTGCCGCGGTTTTTAACCTTTTAGTATGAAAATAGCGCAGCGTTTGCTGGTGGCGTAGTTCCGGGTTCGCTCGGCAAGTTCTAGATGGGCGGAAAGTTACCATTGCTTTAGGCAAGTTCAACTCATATTATGGTAGCACTCGTCGCTTAAGGAGT
>JAGVAS010000168.1 GCA_020060185.1 Desulfovibrio sp.
TCCATTATTGTGACCTGAAGTGCCGTGGACGTAAATATGTATTCCATGGGGACATTCCATTGGGGACATTCCTCTGAAAGAGGTGTGTCCCCTTACCTTTGGGTCGTCTCCAGCTCTCGTTTCGCAGTGAACTTGTTTCTTCGCTTCACAAGTCACTCCACCAACAGTAAAGCGCTACAAAGTAATGGATCTAAACCTCGGTTATGTAATCAAATATTCATTGTTCGCACTGTCCGGCGGTGGACTTCTATGTCCGCCGAGTCATCTTAAGGCCCTCGCATCGCTGAACCTGTTTGCTGCGCTGCACTATGCCGCTCGCCACAGCCTTGCGCCACCTTTACGGGACAATACGGGTTCTAGCAAAGATCGTTGGGAAAAAGAGTATCCGGTCTTATTGGTAGGTATAAAAAGGCTTTTTCCGGTTAAGAGTACAGGCTAAAGGTTTATGAAAGGGTGGATTACCTTGAGAACGAAACCTTTAGCCATGCTTTTTCTAGGTATAATGTTTTTTATACTGTTGGTCTATTGTGGTTTAAACGCAGTAGAAAACGGGATCCAGGAGCTAATGGCCCTGGAAGGCCCGGGACAGGCTCTGCGCTTCAAGGTAGGAGAAGGTAAACTGGTGATAATTTTTGCCGGGAAAAACTATCCTATATCTTTGGGGTTTAAGCAGTTTTTGCTGCCTGGCTTGTAACCTTTTTACCGGGATGATATAATTTTCCACAGAATAAGAACTTCTAAAGGAACATGCCCCTGTAAGTCATCAAGGACATCCAAAAGGCCCCCGATTCCATTTTCCAGTATTGGCAGGAGATTAACCATGCCCAGGAAGGAAAAGAAAAAACATTTTTCTTTGCCCGGTATTTTATCCGGGCATTTAGGTGCCCTGTTCGGAGTTGAATTCAGTTTGTATCTCTCCTCCCCCGACCTCTGTAAAAGGCGCAAGACAACATTTACGGAGGAAAGTTTTTCACTTGAGCAGCAAAAAATAGTTAACCTCTTACAAGTAATCGAAGGGGCCCTCTCTGAGGGAAAATTGGAAAATGTTAAGAGGTATTGCCTGCTGCTGATAGCAGTGTTAAAGGATCTTTACAACAGCAGGGAAGTTCCTGCAAAATACCGCAATACGTTTTTTTCGGGCATTTTATACCATCTGTTCGATCAGCTGGGGGATTATTTATTAAGCCAGGGTCTTGCCGGAGAAGCCCTGATTTTTTACCAGGAGCTTTTATCTTCTTACCCGGAAGATACATCTTTAATTAAAAAGGCGGCCCGGGCATATTATACCAGGGGTTTTTTCTTTTTGCCCCAGGCCGAACAGCTTTACCGGCAAGCCCTGGAGCGAGATCCTGAAGACCTGGAGGCTTATGAAAACCTGGGGCGTATATTGGAGAATTTTCCAGGAAGAAACGAAGAGGCTTTTCTGATTTACCGGGATGCCTTGCGTTATTGTCGTACGGATATGGATAGGATTCGCTTTTACCTTTGCCTGCTGGCCTTGTCCCCGGATGATTATAATCTATTGTTGAGACTGGGTAGGCTTTACCGGCGCCAGGGTATGTTAATAGAATCCGGATACTACCTTGAGGAAGCTTTTAAGCTGCATCAAGACGCCTGGACAGCCCTGGACCTTGGCTGGCTTTGCTGCCTTTTAAACGACCTGCGCCGGGCCGGAGAAGCAGTTGCTGCCCTGCGCAGCGGGGAAGAGTCTTTTCCCCCGGTGTATTACCTTCTCGGTCTTATTAATGAAGGAGAGGAGAAATGGGTTGAAGCCCGGAATAATTACCTGAACATACCACCGGGTGCTCCGCTGTACTGGGAAGCGAGAGTAGGCATGGCACGGGCACTTCTCCATGAGGGGAAATATTTGGAGGCGGAAGAGCTGGCCAGGAGCATACCTGGTGAGCAAAGAAACATTCTCGAAGCAGAATATCTTGAACTTTGCGAATTACTGGAAAAGGGTGAAGGAAAAAAATGCCGCTCTATCTCATGGCGTGAATATCTCCGGGAGACTGAACCCCTGTACGAGCTCAAAAAAGATATCCGCAAAAGGAGTATGGGTCCGGCTTTCTGGCGAAAATATGAATTCCTGGAGGTATACGGGAATGGACCTGCAGGGCAGGTTTTACTGGGGAGAGAAAGAAATGGGGGCCGCAAGGTTGCTATAAAGCAGATTGATGAAACACTTACGGCGGATCCGGTGGTCATACGCCGTTTCCAGGGCCTTTTAAAAACGATCAGGAATTTCACCACTCCTTATATCGTACCAGTGTATGAAGATTGTTGCTACAACGGCCGTTTCTTTTTTGCCATGGAGTACATGGAGGGGGACAGCCTGGCGAAGTATATCAGGCTGCGGGCGCCTCTGCCCTTAACGGATGCTTCCGCTATTGCTTTACAAGTATGCTCTGCCCTTGATTATCTCTACAACCGCAACAGGGCCATGTCCCACGGGGCTTTGAAACCGGAGAACATCCTTTTTTCTGCAGGCGGAAGCGTTAAAATTAGTGACTTTGATATTCTTTGGGCCCTGGAAGGAACCAAAATGTTCACTTCTGATCTTTCCCAAAAATACCGTTCTTTTTTACGCACTTTTTTATATGCCGCTCCGGAAAGGTTTGACAGCAGGGGCTTTTTTAGCAGCAGACGGAGAGGACGCAGCCAGAGCGATACCCTGGAAACGGCTATCCAGGGAGTGGATCACCGTGCAGATCTTTATTCTCTGGGGGTTATTCTCTTTGAGCTGCTTACCGGATTTTTACCTTTTAAAGAGAACAGCTGTGAGGCGGTAATTCGTTTCCACAGGAACCAGAAATCCTGGCCTTCTCCGCGTCTTTTTAATCCCGCTTTACCGCCGGACCTGGAGGAAATTATCCTTAAGCTTTTAAACCGGAACCCTCACCACCGCTTTGCAACACCGGCAGAATTAAGAGAAGCTATTAAGAAGGCTAAAATTTTTTAAAACAACTTTCATCTTTAATTATATCTTTTTGGGAAAAGAGCTTTTATTTTTTGTAATATTATCTTCAATTTTTATTTTACTTTGTTATAATAAAAAGAGGTAGCCCAGTACAATGGCAGCGAAAGGAATTATGTAAAATGCCGGGTATTTCTGAAAGCCTGTCTTTCGAGCTTTTTGAAGACGTTCAGGATCTAATCTTTATCCACGACATGGACGGGAAGATTAGTTATATCAATAATTATGTTTTCAAATTGCTTGGCTATACTGCACAGGATGTACTGGGTAAGAATTTAAAAGATTTTGTAGCTCCCCGCTTTTTGGAAAATTACTCCACGTATGTGGATAGCATCTTTAGAGAGAAATATGTTCAGGATGTTCTTTGCCTCCTTACCAGGGGCGGGCAGGAGCGCCTCCTGGAGTTTAACAATGTCGTATATTACCGGGAAGGCAAGCCTGAAGAAGTAAGGGGAGTGGCCAGAGATGTTACCGAGCGGAAATGGGCAGAAAAGGCTCTTACTGATGCCCTGGGACGGTTTGAATCAATTATCGAGCATACGCCCATGGTGGCTGTCCAGGGTTTTGATATTAACGGCTGTATCTACCACTGGAATCCCGTTTCCGAAAAGCTATACGGTATGGGGATTAAAGAAGTTCTAGAAAAACCTTTTCATGAGCTTTTTCTGGAGGGCAAAGAGGCGGAAAGGTTTAAAGAGGACTTGAAAAAGGTATTTGACGAGGGTCTTCCCGTGGAGACCAGGGAATTTGCCATAATTACGGCCAGCGGGGAAAAAAGGTGGGTTTACTCCAGCATGTTCCCCGTATTTGAAGGGGACCATTGCCTTGAGGCAATCCGAATGGAAATGGATATTACCGAAAGAAAAAAAGTTGAAGAGAGACTGGAATATCTCAGCACCCACGATCCCCTCACCGGCCTTTACAACAGGGGTTATTTTGAAGAAGAAATGCGCAGGCTGGATACATCCCGTTTCCGGCCTGTAAGTATAATTGTCTGTGACGTAGATGATTTAAAGCTGGTAAATGATACCCTGGGGCACGATAAAGGAGACGCCCTGCTTAAAGCGGCTGCCGCGGCTGTCAGTTTGCCCTTTCGCTCCTCGGATATGGTTGCCAGGATTGGTGGCGACGAGTTTGCCATTATCCTGCCCCGAGCTTCCAGGGATGTTGCCCAGAATGCCTGCCGTCGTATTGAGGAATCCATCTGTCAGTACAACTGCTCCAATCCGCAGCTTCCCTTAAGCATTTCCCTGGGTGCCAGTACCAGCACCATGCTGGAGCACTCTCTCATTGATACCTTTAAGGAAGCTGACAGTTTCATGTACCACGATAAACTGAGGAAAACAAACAGCACCAAAAATGCCATGGTCCGCTCCCTGCTGTCTACCATGGGAAACAAGGATCTTCTTACGGATGGTTATACCGATAGGATTAAGGAGATGGCTGTTGCTCTGGGTAAGGAAGTGGGGCTGAGCCAGAAAGAGATAACCTCTGTTTCCATCCTGGCGCTGGTTCACGATATTGGTAAAGTCGGTATTCCTGACAATATTCTTTATAAACAGGGGAAACTGCTTCCCGAAGAAAGAAAAATCATGGAAAAGCACCCTGAAATAGGCCATCGCATTGCTCTTTCCTCCGCGGAACTGGCTTCGGTGGCGGATTATATTCTTTCCCATCACGAGTGGTGGAACGGGCAAGGCTACCCCTTCGGTCTGAGAAAAACGGAAATCCCCATTGTCTGCCGCATTCTCTCCATTGTAAACGCCTATAATGCCATGACAAGTAAACGCCCCTACCGTAAAGTCCTTTCTCACAAGGAGGCCATGGCAGAGATAAAACGCTGTGCCGGCACCCAGTTTGATCCGGAGCTGGCAGAGATGTTTACAGAACTCTTTGGTTAAGGGTAACCAGGAGGATCGTCGCCAGAAGGGCCCAGAGAAGGGGAGGGGCCAGGAAGCGGTAGATTTTGCCGATTCTGCCTGAAAAAATTCTTTGGTCAGAGACAGGCAGATATGCACCGGCGAAATGACATTTCCCACGAAAGCGCTGACGTACACCAGCGCTATAAAGCCATAAATTCCAGGTCCCCTAAAACCTTCCAGCATTAAAAATGCAGGAATTAAGATACCCATTGCAGCAGTATTGTCTCCTGTCAGCAGGCTGGTCAGGCTGGTGTGAAAGAATCCCTGTTTCCCAGTTCAGGACTGACGCATGATTAAAGAAAAGCCTGTCTGTTAAGGATTTAAGTGGCAAAAGAGAAAAATTTTATCGCAAAAGGGGCTGGACAAGTCAATAA
>JAGVAS010000099.1 GCA_020060185.1 Desulfovibrio sp.
TCAATCATAACTATAGTCTATCATTTTAATCAATATCCAACAATATTTTCCATCTTCCTTCCCTGATTTCCATTTATTAGGATGTTTATAAATTCCTATCCTTGAACAAAGGGTCTTAAGCTTGATCTTTACATTTTCATAACCCTTTAAAATTTTCCCCGCTTTTGGATTCTTGGAGAGCTTCTCGAAAGCAAGATTGTATTGTTCCTTTACTGCCTTATCCAATCGTGCAAGCTGCTTTGCTACACGTTGGCTACCACGAACCTCCCACATACGCTATTCTTTCCGTGGCCAGAGGCGGACAGTATCACCTTTTTCCCAATCCTCGCCGGCCTCTCAAAAACTTTTAGTTGATTTGGTCTATTTTCTACCTATCGTTTTTCTCTTTAATTCTTATCCCTCTCCAATTTTTTCTCTGCAACCTCTACCTTTACAATGAAGCCCCTGAATGGTTCATAAATAGGATAACATTGGGGTATTTTGGTAACAATTTTCTTCCAGTTTAATATTATAATGATGATCTAATAATCTCTCTGGAGGATAAATAAATGTTACCTACTCCTAAAAAATTTATGTTGACAGCTGGTACTGGGGAAGGTGAAACAAGATTAACTGCCTTTGATGCAGCTCTGCTTGATGCCGGTATTGGAAATCTTAACCTGATTAAAGTTTCAAGCATCCTCCCTCCCAAAATACAATTTCATGAAAAATTAGAAATTCCGCCGGGTTCACTGGCCCCTACCGCTTACGGTTCTATTACCAGCAAAAACTCGGGGGAAATTATTGCCGTTGCCGTTGCCGTAGGAATTCCCAGTATTGACACATACGGGGTAATTATGGAGTACTCAGGTAAATTTTCCCAAGAAGAAATAGAAAAACGTATTAGAAATATGGTCATCGAGGCATTTAAAATGAGAAACCTTCCTTTAGAGGAGATAAAAGTCTGTGCTGTAGAACATAAAGTGATCCACTGTGGTAGTGCTTTTGCTGGAGTTGTTTTTTGGTACTAGAGAATAATCTAGTATGAAGAGCTTATACTTATACATATAACACCAATGACTATAAGTATAGCTCCTACCATTTTTAAAGATGATACAGTTTCCCCCATAAAATACCAGCCGACCCAAAGGGTTAGCAGGGGAGATGCAGCCAGTACCAGAGATGTTTGCCCGATTTCACCACGTTTAATAGCTGCATAATAAGCCAAATCTCCTGCAAAAGTGGCCAGAAATGCTTCAAGCGCAATAAAATACCAGTTTCGTCCCGGAACAACTGCAAGGCGCCCGATACCGCCACTGGAGATAAACCAGATACCAACAAAAACTCCTACTATAATCACAGTTAACAGCGTACGAATGGCCAAACCATCAAGGGGATGAACATCCTTTAACCCTAATTTTCCAAATGCCGGGGCAATACCCCAGCATACAGCTCCAAAGAGAGCATAAAAAAAGCCAAGCAATATTGCTCCTCCTCAACATTTATTCTAAAATGATTTTTTCTACCACCCGGGGCATAGGCTTATAGTAATCAATACCTAAATCCTTTGTGATCAGCGTTCCATCGGGATATTCAATTGTTAACCACGATTTTACAGTAACGCCGTCTGCCCCGGGTATGATGATCTGTTCCTCTCCTGGGTGCAAGTTAGTGTTGTTGCGATAAATTGTGTGCCTTTTTTGCCAGCTAAGAAGTTCATGATGCCAGGTAACCTTAGGGGGATATGTACTCCCATATATTGCTATCGTCAAAGTATCTCCCTCGGTATTGGCCCAGATAACCAGAGGATGTTCGGTGTTATTTCTAAAAGAAAAATCCTTAACCCCGTATACTATGGTGGCATCCTGCCCCGGGGGAACATAAGGGACAAGCATACCATGAGCATGTCTTTCCGAAATCTTTAAATTTGCCAACACAGTTACATTATATAAAGTTGTTGCTATTTTACAAACCCCGCCGCCAACTGTGCTCACCACCTGGTTACCGCTGTAAGCAGGTCCTTCCTTAAATCCCCGTTCCCTGGTGTAAGACCCAATAACCTTATTAAGGAAAAAGAATTCACCGGGCTTAACAACTGCTCCAGCCAGCAGATCTGCTGCCAGAGCAACATTATATTTTTCTCCGGGCAGAGGGTCAGGCAAAGTGGTTTGAAAGGCAGCCATACGCAATATTGCTCCGTACTGCCCGCACAAATCTAAAAAAGAGCTATCGTCTTCCCAGTTTAAAAACCCATATACCGGTTTGCCATAGGGGTGAGGGGAACTTTTATCTTCAAGTTGAGTTAAAAGGTCATCCAGCGTTTCGTTGTGGACATTTACATTATTAAAGAAAAAGATATGGTGGATATATCCTATTAAGATTATGACCATCCCTGAAAGCAAAGCAGTATAGAAAATATCTTTGGCAACCTTTTTCATTAATTAACCTCATTAAAAAACATGCTTAATTAAATAGTTATTCCCCATTAATGAAAAGCATGCTTTAAAATCAATTATTAAATTATGACAATTTGGCTTAATAGATCACTTCCTCAACTTCCTCAACTTCCTCAACTTCCTTAACTTCCTTAACAAGAACTCATGCTGGTAACGAGGTATCTATTTCCCTTCAATGTATAAACTTTTCGTTCTTTTTGGAGATATAAAGTTTACCGAGAGTATCGAGCATGGCTACCAGTACGCTACCTGGGTTATCAATGTTCTGCTGTCGTAGCTGATCAAGAAGCCACGTTTTATCTAAATTAATTCTATGGAGATTGTCCTCAATTATGTTGCCATCTTCGATAAGTACGGTAGGCATTCCTTCATAATTCGTAGGGATCTGTAAATCGCTCGGTTGCAGCGGGCGGGCTTGCGATTTGGGTATCACGCTAAGCTTACCGTTGGATTCAAGGATGGCAAATTCTACGTTATGGAGGTTAGGAATATTTTTTTGCCGGAGCTCTAACAATAAATCATCCAGGTTAAACCGCGCTTTACGCAACATGTCCTCTATGATGCGACCATTTTGGACTAAAACAAGGGGTTCATCCTGTAGTACGCGGCGCATTTTTGCATTCTTTAAAGCCAGAAAGGAAACGGCAATGTCAAGGGCAGCCAGCGTCCCTATCGTAGTGATAGCGCCCACCAGGCCGTTTCTTGTATTGTTCAGGACACCGGCTGCGGTGCCGCCCACGGTAAAGGCCACAATAAAATCGAATACAGTCAGCCGCCCGATCTGCCGTTGCCCCATGAGCTTGGTCATAAACAGCAGCCACCAAAACATCACAGCAGCCCGGAGCATCCATTGCAGAACCGTTAAAGATTCTTGAGCTTCCCAAAATGGCATTTTCATCTCTCCTTTTCTTTACAGTTTAGGTTTTAGTTTGGGGTTTTTGGTAGTAAATTATGCTCTACCAGGCGGCTAATAAAAACTATATCCTTCACTTTAATACCATTCCTTAAAAGACGTGGCTTATATCCCAACTATTTCACTACTTTATCCCAGAGCGCCTCCACAACTTCCCCAAAGAAAAATCCTTTTAATTCCAGGTCTGCCTTAAAAGTAGAAAAGACCTGCACATAAAGCACAAGCCCTTAGTTAAGATATCCAGACCTAATAAAGTTACCGCCTGTTGAAGCATGCAGGAGCGTTCGATAGTATTCTTCAAGGTATCTGCATCAGAACTACTCCTGGGAATGGCCAGGGGGATAATTTTCTGCCAGTGCTCTTCGAAAGCAGGATAGGGCGTCCCGCTGTAACCGTTGACTGCCACCGGGAGCATTTCTTCTGTTTTTTCAAAGGAACGGAATATGCATAGAAAATAAAAAATATAATAAACATTCTCGGCGACATGACGCCCCGCCACCCGCGGCGGCCGGCAGTGCAGGTAATCTACAGCCTTGCTTATCTTCTGTTCCAGGTTCTTGGAACCTGCTGATTTTTTGCTGCTCCAGTATTTCCTTTCCGGTAGAATTGAGAAGCAGTTTCCCCTCTTTGTTCACGCGGCAGGAAATGATCTCATCATCCTCTATAAAGATGGTTATTGATTGGCCGGCATAACTTCCGACAATATCTTTCAATCTACCCCGCAAAAGAATCATCTTGCCTTTAAGGTCTTTTTTTAGCGAGATTAACAGGTCATTGTCATTATACATTAGCACACCACCAAAAGACTTTTTACAGCATATTTTAAAAGGTATTCCCGAGAGCCTTGCCTGCCAGTTTAATTCGCCTCGCGCCACCGCCAATCCTGCTTCTACTTAATAGTCGAAACATAAAAAAAAAGCACCACAAAAACAATAGTGACTTGAGATAGGGGCTCATTAAATTCCAGTGTCCCGCATCTCTGGTTTACCATGCCAATTACTGCAGTATGTTTTGTAGGCACCTTGCGTTCAAAGACCAATAAGGCAAGGCATGCTCGATACATGCAGTAGTAGATTCTATTCACTGTTGCAGGGTACTTGTCTCCGTTAAAACACCATAAAGCTTCTTCCCACGCCTCACGAGCTTTTTCCATTTTGGCCTTAGCAAGTTCCTGTTTTAGATTGTCACTCATGTAACAATCACTCCATCATTGTATACATTCCTGAAAAAACTATCTACCTGAAATAACGGTGAATTAAATTCTTCGATATCACAGGGAACGGCTATTAGCTGTACATTCTCTTGTAAGCTCAAATTAAATGCTTCATCTATTATAGCAGCACGAATTCTTTTATCAAGTTTTTTAACAATAACCAAAACGTCAATATCAGATTCCTCTACTGCAGTACCTCTCGCCTGAGAGCCAAAGAGAATAACATTTTTTATGGGAACTGCTCTTTCTTTGAGCGCACGGGAAAATTTACTAACAATTTGTAAGATTTCAGGCGCTACTTTTGATTGAATTTTAGTCATGATTCCACCAACCCTAATTATAAGGGATTAGATTACTTTATTGATATTTTCCCCCAAAATCCAAAAACTGTCAACTATATTTTTAGATTCTCAAAAGTTTGAGAGACTAAGCTTGCAAAGAACAAGTTTGCTCTTACGGTTACGGTTGGCAAGACCGACATACAGCCAGTCGGTATTTTTTATCTTTTTTGTAACTCAACTGGCGGAAGCACCACTATGAGTTATATGAAGTTATTAGCCGAAAGCCCAAGATCAACTGGAATGACGAGCAAGAAAACCAAAAGCTTATTGAAGTTTTGGTTTTGGATGCCCGCCGGGTCAATGAATACATATCCGCTTTACCTAAAATTTCTCACTTACTCCCTTTCTTTTGACCCTTCTTTTTTTTTCACGTTTTCCCCCAGCTTTTTACTCCAGTCGCTGATCACATCAGGGACCACGGTCCGTACCGCTCCCCCCTGAAAACCCCCTTTTGCTTTATCGCCCATCCGCTCTTCCAGCCACCCCTCGATCTCCAGGTACATCTCTTTCAAGGCATCCAGCACGTCTTCCCGGGGCTGCCAGAGTTCCCTTCCCTGCGCCTCCAGGAGCCTTCGGGCGATCTCTTCCAGGGCCCAGGGGTTGTTTTCCCCAAAGAATTTGCGGTTTTCTGCGTCCAGGATAAAGGTCTCGGCGATGCCGTCAAAGACCCAGTTTTCCACCTGGCGGGTGGTCGCCTGCCAGCCGTACATGTGGTTAACCCGGCTGGAGATATCCCCGGCGCCCTTATACCCGTGTCGCTTCTTCCCCTCAATCCAGGCCGGATTTAACAGCCTGGTGTGGGCAATGCGTGAAAGTTCTTCCCGCAGGGAACGAATGGACGGGTGGGCCGGATCCCGCGTGTCGCCGAACAGGCTCTTTACTTCCTTCCCGGAAGCCACCTGTGCGGCCACCGTAAAACCTCCGTGAACACCGTAAATATGGCAGCAGTCCAGCAGGTCTATCTCGTCAGAATCAAATTTTTCAAAGGTCAGCTTCACCCGCCGGCAGCTTTCTACCAGTTCTTCCGGTGCCTTGCGGGCATACATGCCGGCGCCGTACGCGTAACCGGTCCAGTGAAAGTAAACCCCCGCCAGGTCCTTCTCATCCTGCCAGCTGGAGGAGGCTACAGCCAGTTCCACCCCTGTACCGTAGGTGCCGGGCGCAGAGGAAAAAATTCTCATGGTGGCAAGGCGGCGCCTTTCTTCCTCCTGGCACCCCTCTTCCTCCAGGGCCTTCTCCCTCTCCAGGACATGTTTCCTGACATAGTTCTCTTCCGGTTTCTCAGGCAGTGCAGCGACTAACTGGACTGCCTCGTCAATAAGTTCGAAGGCCCTGGGCATCCCGTCCCGCAGTATAGAGGAGAGGTTGACGGTACAGTCTATCCTGGGCCTGCCCAGGCGCTGGAGGGGAATGGGTTTCAGGGAGACCACCCTTCCGGCCACCCAGACTGGCTCCACCCCCACGGTATAAAGGATTTGGGCGATCAGTTCACCGTCAGCCCGGAAGGGGTCCATGGCCCGCAGGGTAAAACCAATGCTTTCGGGATAGCCTTTCTCTTCACCCATGTAATGAGCGATGAGGTCATCAGCCAGCTTCATCCCCACGGTCCACGCCGCGGCGGTAGGGATGCGCCACGGGTCAATGGAGTACATGTTCCTGCCCGTCGGCAGAACCTCCACTTTACCCCGGGCCAGAGCTCCGGAAGCGCCGGGCTCTATAAATTCACCGTGGAAACCTCGCAGCAGGTTGGTCATTTCCTCCCCGGTGCGCCGCACCAGGGAAACAACCTGCAGGGCCTTTTCTACTACCCTGGAAAGGGGCTCCCGGCTCCCTGCCGTGCTGAGTCCATAGCGCAAAGCAAATTCTTCCACCATTTCCGCGGCCAGCTCTACAGCGAAAAGGCTCTTTTCTGCCGGCAGCTCTGACACTTTCACCAGGATCTTTCGTCCCAGGGAGTCCAGCTCTTCCAGCAACCTGCCCCCCGTCATGCCGGAGAGTACACTTTTCTCCGGTTCGTTTAACAGGGTTTCATAGTCAACCTCCAGGGCTGAAGACAAGGCCCTTCTCAGGCCGGGGCAGTCCGGCTGGTCCAGCCTCAGCACGTAGTTCAGCATCTCGGCCAGCATCTTACCTTCTGGGGCCTGCCCGAAAATGTGTAACCCGTCCCGAAACTGGCTTTCCCGAAGCAAAGTCAGCTTTTCATGTAGCAGCGCCGGGTCGGGGGCGTCCCCTTCTTTAAGCAGGCCGGTACGCCTGGCCTTCTCCTCTATCTCCCCTGCCAAAACCGGCATCCGGGCTTTCTCCTTCATTTCCACCGCCTTCTGGTAGTCCTCCAGGAGTTCTTCCAGGTCGGCCAGGTCGCCGCTCAGCTCCATGGAAGCCAGCACTGGAGGAAGATGGTCAATGATAACGCTGCTACCCCGCCTCTTGGCGATTATGGCTTCCATGGGATTGACCAGGTTGTAGATATAGAGGTGGGGTATTTTACCCAGGGAGATGCGGGGAAAACAGGAGGGTGAGAGGCACACAGTCTTGCCCGGCAGCAGTTCCAGGACCCCGTGGGTCCCCACGTGCACAACCACATCCGCCCCGAAATCCTCCTCCAGCCACTGGTGCCACGCCAGCCACTGGTGGGGGGGAGGTATATCAGGGTCGTGAAGTATCTTGCACACCTCTCCATCACAGCGGGAACCGGCACAGCCCCGCTTGGGCTGCACACCGATGAAAACGTTTCCCGTCACCAGGCCCGGCACCACCACTTCTCCCCGGTGAAGCCCCAGGGAAAGCTTCTCCACGCCTTCCAGCGTCCCGACCGCCTCCGGATCACCCCAGGCTTCTTTCACCTTCTCCCGGGCCTCCGCCGGAAGAGAGGCAAACCTCTTCTGGTAATCCTTCAGGGGTACTCTACCGGCCGCGCCTCCCCTGGAGACGATCTCTTCTATCGTTGTCCAGCGAAAGTCCGGCAGTGCTTTGCTATCCATGATCCGGTCCGCCAGCTCCTTGCCGTCTGCAGGCACCCAGTCCAGAGAATAGCCTTCTTCTTTCATTCTCTGCAGGATGCGCGCCACGCTTTCCAGGCTGTCCAGCCCAAAAGCCGTCCCTACCGTAGCTTCTACACTCTTGCAGGGTGAATTGAGCAGGACAAAGGCGACCCTTTTCTCCCGGTTGGGCACGCTTCGCAGCGTCATCCACCGGAAAAGCCTGTCTGCAAGGTAGCGCACCTGTTCCGTTAAGGGACGTGATGCCGCCAGCTGGCCGTCATCCTCGTTTACTCCCACCAGGACTGGCTCTACCAGCCCGTCAAACTCCGGCAGGGTCAGGCTGATGATCACCTGCCTGAGGTTTAACCCCTGTGGGTCAGCCTCCCATTCTTCTTCCGTCTGGGAAGAACTGACTATTTCCAGGAAGGGTACGTTCAGTTCCCTGAGGATATCTTCCGAATTCTCGCGGTTCATGGCCGCGGCTTCTCTTTTGGTTTTCAGGAAAAAGGCGCCATAGGCCAGCACCGCCTGCACAACAGTCCTGTCGTCCCGGAAAAAAAACCGGCGGATCACCTCGTCATTTTTAACCTTGCCGAACCACCCGTCACTGAAAACCGCCACGGCACCGCCGCCCCTGTTTTCGATCTCCCCGATGACGGCGTTATAGGTCTTGAGATTCTCCTCTACCCAGAATACCCTGGGGAAGATCAACCCTACCAGCGGCGCCCTCTCCCCGTACCAGTCCAGGTACTCCTCCAGGCTGGTAAAATAAGAAGGGGCTTTAGGATGGTATATACCCGCCCAGGGGAGCTCCCGGGGTGGTTTTATCTGCCCTCCGGCGTGTTTTCCGCACAAGATCCCCAGCCAGCACAAAAAATCTTTCAGGTTTTCCCTGCCGCCATAGAAATGATAACCCACTGCCAGTTCCACAGCATCGGACGGAACAGAACCGTGGGCAGAGGATTCCGGCGTAACCGGTACCAGGGGCTTTTCCAGTTCCTCTTTCAGGGAAGCAAAGAATTCGTGCAGGGCTTTGAACTCCACCGGAAAGCTGAAGAAAACCACGTCTGCCTCTTCCCGGGCATACTGCAGCCAGTCCCCAGGAGGCATGGGCATCCCTTCCGCCGGGGGCTGCACGTAACGGAGTTCTATATCAAAACCCTCCTCCTGCAGCTCAGAAATGGCCTGCTGGTAAACCCTGCCAACCTTGCTCGGCCCCTGTATAACCCTGAAACCCGCTACTTTAAGCATACAACTCCTCCTCGCTTTACCTTGATTTCCTTATCTGATCAAAACCAGAGCCAAAAAATCGAGAATAAAAACAGCCTTCTTTAAATCCCCAAAAGGCGAGGCTTACCTAACAAGACGGCAAAAATTTTTGCTGCATTTGGGCTCTAGTTAAAGCTAGCAGACGCATAACTTTTACCTGATGTGCTGCCCAAACACCCAGGAAAGGAGATAACACGCCGCCGCTGCAAAAAACAGGGTAAACACCAGACCCGGCATTACTGACTCCCATCTCCATCCCTCCAGTGCCAGGACCCGCATGGGGGTAACGGCATAGGTCATGGGGTTTACAGCAGAAATCCCCTGCAGCCAGCCCGGCATGAAAGCGCGGGGGAATATCGCGTTACTGGTGAATAACAGGGGCATGCTTAAAAAATTCAGGATAGGATGCAGCCCCTCCGGGGTCTTAATAAATACGGCAAAGGAAAGGGAGATGGCGCTAATGCCGCAGCAAAAAAGACCTGCTATCAAGACCATCAGCACAAGCCCCAGGGGCCCTGAAGTGAACCTCACCCCCAGGGCAGTGGCAATGGCAGCGATGATTACCATCTGGATCATGCTCTGTATCGCCGCTGCAGCAACTTTCCCGGTCGGAATGGTCGTCCTGCTGATCGGGGCAGCAAGCATTTTGTTTAAAAATCCGATCCGGCGGTCCCAGATCAGGGAATTGCCGCTGAACATTCCGCTAAACAGCGCCGTCATCACCATAATGCCGGGTGTCATGAACTGCAGGTAGTTCTCAGCCTCCGAGAGGTCTTTTGCCATGGAACCGCCAACCATCCCCGACATGGCGCTCCCCAGTAAAACCAGCCAGACCAGCGGCTGGAACACCGCGGTTACGATGCGGGTTTTATGAGCAAAATAGCGCTTCATCTCCCGCCAGAAAACAAAGTATATATCCGCAAACCAGGTCACTTGCGTTTACCCCCTTATCCTCTTCCTCATGGCTGCTGACTTTATGGCCTGTTCTTTGCTCCAGCTTTCGTCCCTGAGTTCCTGTCCGGTGAAGTGCAGGTAAACATCGGCCAGGGTCGGCTTCTTCAAGTTGAGGTTCTCCACCTTGACCCCCGTTTCGTTCAAGACCTGGAACAGGGAAGGAATGGCCTTTTCGCTGTTTTTGACCAGGAGCACATAGTTCTTTTGCCGGGATTCGATCCCGTTGACGAAGGGCAGTTCCTCTATGGCCTTTAGAGCCTTTTCCTGCTTTTCTTCCTCTCCAGGGGAAAAGGAAATGGTAATCAGGTCTCCCCCGATGGCTTCTTTAAGTCTGTCAGGAGCATCAATGGCCTTTATCTCTCCCCGATCGATAATGGCAGCGCGATCGCAGAGCTTCTCCGCCTCCTCCATGTAATGGGTGGTCAAAAGAACGGTCATTTTTTTTTCCGAGCGCAAAAATTCGATATATTTCCAGATCTGCTGCCGAGTTTGGACGTCCAACCCCAAAGTGGGTTCATCCAGAAATAAGGCCCGGGGTTCGTGCAGAAGCCCCGCAGCCAGATCCAGCCGTTTTCTCATCCCGCCGGAGTAAGTTTCCACCAGGTCGTCAGCCCGCTTTTCCAGCCCCACCAGCCTTAAAACCTCGGCACATTTCTTTTTAATTATATTTTTCGGTAAATGGTAGAAATTAGCCTGAAGATACAGATTGTCCCATCCCGTGAGGTTGTCGTCCACCGCCAGGTCCTGGGAAACATACCCCAGCTTGAGGCGAACCCCGTAGGGGTTCTCCCTAACATCAATTCCAGCCACCCTGGCGGTGCCGGAAGTGGGCTTAAGCAGCGTGGTCAGGATCATAATGATGGTCGTTTTTCCCGCCCCATTGGGGCCTAGCAAACCGAAGGTTTCCCCTTCCCCAACGCTGAAAGAAACATCTCTTACTGCCATAACCTGGCCGGAATATATTTTCGTCAAATGCACTACCTGGATCATGTTTTCCATCCATCCACCTCCCCCCTCCCCTGGCTTTTCCTTTTAACCCTGAAACCTTCCGGAAAATAAAGGGTAGCGTTCCCCAGACACACTTAGGCTTCTTCTGGCCAGGGTCAATCAATTTAGCGGCAAGCCCGGCCGGAGGGATTCATAAAGCTCCCGTAATTACCTGCCATTGGGATGTTCCTCGGGATGATATACATAGACGCCAAAATCTTCTAGATCAACATTCAGCCCCTGAAATCTTGTCAGGTATTCCTGGTGGATTGCCTTCGGATCCAGATCTTGAAAAAGTTCGGGGTGGAACCATTTTGCCTGGTAGACTAACTGCAGGAAAAACCTGCACCCGCTCCCTGGAGCAAAAGACAATAACTGGGGGGCTATGCAATAAACTCTCCCTTCCTCCACTGCCGTCACATTTTGGAATTCAGGCCGATTCATAATCTCATCTCTTAGCTCTTTTAATACTGTAACATCTTTAACTCCATCTCCAACACCAGGATCGGTTACTGCTACCCGAATCATTATATCCGGGTTTCTCTCTAGAATTGCCTCAACATCAACACCAACGCTTGAAACGGCCTGATCAGCAAAAATATCCCTGCCACCTGTTTCTTCAAAATAGGCATAATTGCTATGAACGCTGAACGTTCCATCTCTGCCGATACTAAAAAATAACACTTTAGGTTTATTTTCTTCCAGAATCTCTTGCACCCTTGAAGTAATTGAATCTAGAATATTACTTTGCCAATTTAAATATTCTTCAGCTTCTTTACTTTTATCAAATATGTGGGCAAGTTTTTTCAGCTCATCAGGATAGGCCTCCCGCATATTAAATCCCAGGCGAAGCACATTAACGCCCGCTGCTTCTAATGCTTCCTGGGCTTCATCCTGTCCCTTCGACCCTCTAAATCCACTCGAGGGATGCAAAATGACCAGGTCCGGGTTTAAAGCCAATATTTGCTCAACATCAGGGTCCCATGCCCCCGTAAACGCAGTTGTAGCGCTAAACTCCGGAAAAAAAGCATAATTAATGTTAGAGGGCACACCAACTATTGACTCTGTTGGAACTTTTATGGTCCGGAATGATTCAACAGCATGGCTAAAAGCAACGACAATCCTCTTCGGTGGCTCGCTTACAGTCACCGTCCTGCCAATAGAATCTACAATTGTCCTGGGATAACCGGAACCTGTTGTGCTTGGAGGTTCTCCCTTTTCTTTCCCATCTTCAGGCTGCACTGCTTTTGGACTACATCCCGTCAGTATAACAGCCAGGATTAGACACATGATGATCATGAAGTTAGCAAAAGAAATCTTCCTCATAATTTTGCCTCCTTTGTTTTTTTTCGCCTGACATTGACCTGGTTTCATTTCTATTCCTGACGGTTCAAAAAGATTGATTTTGACCTCACCCCCCCCCTGAAAAATTGTTTACACTGCTCATCCTTTCGAAAAAGCTCAAATGCTTGCCTTTGCTAATTGTTTGATCCTGGATGCCTCCTTTCCATTGCCGATCGGTGCAACAGGTATAATACAGGGTATGTCAGATTCATTCATTACAATTACTTCTACACCATAGACGGATTTAATGTTTTCCCGAGTTAAAACGGACAGGGGAGCGCCGGCAGCAAAAATCCTGCCATTTTTCATCATGATCACTTTGTCTGAGTATCTTGCTGCTAAATTGAGATCATGGATTGAGATAATTGCTGATATTCCTTTTTCTTTGACAACATTTTTTATGGTGTCCATTACCTCCAACTGGTGTTTGATGTCAAGATTAGAAGTTGGCTCATCCAACAAAAGCACTTCTGGTTCCTGAGCTAGCGCTCTGGCAAAAAAAACGTTTTGCTGCTGCCCACCGCTGAGCTCGTTAATGTCTCGCAGGGCAAGATCCTCTATGTTCAGTATTTCTAACACTTCCAGGACTTTTTCAATATCCTGTTTGCTACTTTTCCAGCTGAGGTGAGGACGCCTGCCCATTAGAACCACATCAAAAACCGTTGCTGGAAAGATTTGTGAGACCCTCTGGGGAATATACCCCATTTTTTTAGCAATTTCCATCCTTTTCATCATTTTTAGATCCGTCTCACCCAGCAGAATGGTCCCCTTTTGTGGAAATAAAATTTTGTCTATGCACCTTAACAGCGTAGACTTGCCCGCCCCATTTGGACCTACAATGCTTAGCACTTCTGATGCTGAAACATGCAAGCAAACATCCTTTAGGACAGGATCGCTTGCATAGCTGAACTCTACATCTTTAACTTTTAGTTTCGCCAACCCGTTGCACCTTACCAATATTCCCTCCTCCTTCTCATTATCAAGTAGAGGAATAACGGACCCCCCATAGAAGCCGTGACAATACCTACAGGTAAGACGACAGGGGCCATAATAGTTCTGGCAAGAGTATCTGCAGTTAGTAATAACACCCCCCCGAAAAGTCCTGAAGCAGGAATCAAAAATTTATTGTCTCCTCCAATGGCCATTCTACATATATGTGGAGCAACCAGCCCGACAAAACCTATCGTTCCAGTAAAGGAGATAACGCCGGCTGTGATCAGGGAAGAAAGAACCAAAATAAAGATCCTGGTTCTCTCCACATTAACGCCCAGACTCTTTGCACTCTCGTCTCCGGCGCTCATTACATTCATATCCCAGGATTTCCATAATAAGGGGATTAAACAAGCTGTTATAATAATAAATGAAGGCAATATAAAATCCCAGGAAGCTCTAGCTAAAGAACCAACTGTCCAGAAATAAGCTTCTTTAACTGCATCCGAATCGCTAAAGTACATCAGCAGTGTTGTTAATGCGGAAAAAATATACTGCATGGCAATACCGGTAAGGAGCATCGTTTCTGGTGTTGCCCTTCGGTACCTCGTTAAGGCAATAATAACAAAAGTTGGGATCAAAGAAAAAATGAACGCATTTCCGATAATAAGATATTTCCCTGTAGCAAAACCCGCACCCAGAATAATCGCAAGTGCCGCACCAAACGCTGCCCCGCCAGAAATACCAATGGTAAGTGGACTGGCAAGGGGATTTCTAAGAATTCCCTGCATGGCAGCGCCTGCTGTTGCCAGCCCTGCTCCGGCAATAATTCCCATAAAAATCCGGGGCACCCTCAGGTTCCAGATTATGAATTCAGCCGTGTCTTGAGGGATTTGGAAGAGGCCGCGCCAGATAATGGAGTAAACTTCCCTTACGGTGATGGAATAAGAACCAAGGGTTGCAGATATGCCAGATATTAGCAAGAGTGCGAACAGAGTACAAAGAATAAAGAAAACTTTTCGGCCTGTAAACTCCTTATATTCTTTTTTTATTTCTTGTCTTTTTGTTCTAATCGCCCCTAATGTCTCATTACTTGATGACATCTTATTCCTCGCCTTCTTTCAGCAAATACCTTGTTGGATCTGCGTTATACTACGGGAAAGGAAAGCCAGCCCTGGGGTTAGCTATGATTGCCTTTATGGACATGGCTGTGGTTATGGGCATGGCTATGGTTATGGGCATGGCTGTGAGCATGGTGGTGGTTAGGCCGCTGTTGAGCTCCCCAAACGCCCTGGAGCTTCTCCTGGTCAATGGCCAGCTCCTGGAAGGGCTTGCGGCGCATGCGGTGGACCAGGGCCAGGTTTGCTGAACGGCGCACGTCCTCTTCGCTAACTTCCTCTTTTCCCTCCAGGGCCGCCGTGGTTTTGGCCGCCTTCATCATGACCAGGTCTGCCCTGTGACCGTCTACCCCCATCTCAATGGCAATCCTGGCGATTAAAAAGAGTATTTCTTCCTTTATCTCCACCTGGGGAAGAAGTTTTATCGCTTCATCTATCTTCTGGCGGAGTTTTATCTCTTCCCCTTCCCAGAGGTGGGAAAATCCCTCCGGGTCCGCTTCAAACTGGCTCCTTCTCCGAACTACTTCTACCCTTTCCAGGGGGTCCAGGATGCCGCTAATATTCACGCAGAGCCCGAAACGGTCCAGGAGTTGTGGTCTCAACTCGCCCTCCTCCGGGTTCATGGTCCCCACCAGGATAAAGCTGGCCGGGTGGGTAAAAGAAACCCCCTCGCGCTCTACGGTATTCACCCCCATGGCAGCCGAATCAAGGAGCACGTCCACGATATGGTCGTCCAGGAGGTTTACTTCGTCAACATAGAGGAGGCCGCGGTTGGCCTGGGCCAGGATGCCCGGTTCAAAGTGCTTCTCTCCTTTCTTGATAGCCTGCTCGATATCCAGGGTGCCCACCACCCTGTCCTCGGTTGCGGAAACGGGCAGCTCCACCACCTTCATTTTCCTCTTCCGGTAGGGAAGCTTCTCCCCGCCTTCCACCTTCTGCCGGCAATCAGCACACATGGTGGAAACGTCCCGGGGATCACAGCTGTAAACACACCCTTCCACGACCTCTATCTCCGGCAGCAGCGCGGCCAGGGCCCGGACCGCTGTGGACTTCGCCGTGCCCTTTTCCCCGCGGATAAGTACTCCGGAAAGTCTAGGGTTTACAGCGTTAAGCAGCAACCCCCGCTTCATCTCCTCCTGCCCCACGATGGCGGAAAAGGGATATGTCCTGCCTGTACTGTCCATTGATATCCAACCTTTCTGTGTAAAATGTCCCAGGTAAACGTCACGCCGTATTCCCGCCGTTAACGCTCTGCACGAAAACGATTATTTACAAGTACATCCTGACCGCCTGTACCAGGGTATCTGCCTTGAGGTCGTCTATCTTGTAATACTCTCCGCCCAAAAGCCGCGCCAGCTCGCCGGCCAGGCCGAAAGAAAGGAAGCCGCCTTCTTCCACGTCCACCACCAGCGTTTTGATCCTCTCCTCCCGGGCAATAAACTCCGCCACCCTGCGCAGCTCCACCAGGGGTTTCTCCTTTCCCATGCTCACATTGGCCTTCCCGTCGGAGATAATGATCAGCAGGGGGGAAATATGGGGGTCCTTGTGGAGGTGGTTCATGGCCACTTCGTAGGCCCTGGCCAGGCCGGCGGAGAGGGGGGTTTTCCCCCCGGTGGGAAGTTCGGCCAGGAGCTTCTCCGCCCTCTCCACGCTGCTGGTAGGGGGAAGGAGCAGGTCAGCCTTCTGCCCCCTAAAAGCCACCATGCCAATGCGGTCCCGCTTCTGGTAGGCATCCAGCAGCAGGGAAAAAATGGCTCCCTTGGTCTCCACCATTCTCTCTCTCGCTCCCATGGAACCGCTGGCATCGACGGTAAAGAGGAGAAAACGACCGATACGCTTTTCCCTGACCTTTTCACGAATATCTTGGGTTTCAATGGCTACGGCAACCCCAAGGCGTTTCCTGCTCAACTGGTAAGGGGATGCGGCCCGCAGGGTGGCATCCAGGGCCAGATCGTTGTTCTTTCTTTCCATGGTACTGCGTATGTACCTCCCTGCCCTGGAGGCCGTCTTTGTCCGGGAACGACGCCCGGACCCTGTCCGTAAAATTCTATCCCGCTGGTCGCCGATACTCTTTACCGCAAAAGGAGCGCCGATGGTAAAAACCATTTCTTCCGGGGAAGAGGGAAGTGAGGTCTCTCTTTTTTCTTCTCCCCCTTCCAGGTCTCCAGGAAGTTTTTCCGACTGGCGGGAACCCTCGTGTTCTTCGCCTTCAGCAGCATCTTCCTGCTTATTTTCCTGCCTCTCCCCGTCGCTTTCTTCCTCTACTTGTTGCTCTTCCTGCGGGGGGTTTTCCTCTTCTTCCCCGCCCCCCTCCTGGGGCTCCTGCGGGGGTGGAAACGAGATATCCCTGGCCCGGTGGGGTAACACCAGTTCAGCAGCAGCGTACACGTCCCTTTCCAGGATTTTGCTTCTACCCTCCCAAGCCGCCAGGGTCATACTGCCTCTTACCATGTAAAGATCGGCCCGGTGCCCGGCCACGCCCGCCTCGGCGCTAAGCCTGGAGGCCAGTTCCAGCATTTCCCGGGAAATCTGCACCGAGGGAAGACGTTTCCTGGTTTCAGCAATCCTTCTGCGGAGGGATAGCTCCTTCTCCACCCAGTGCTCGATGAAGCCCACGGGGTTCCGGTCAAAGTCTTCCCGCCTTTTTATGATCTCTACTCTCTCTGCGGGTTCCAGGACCCCCTCCACCTGGACGCAGAAACCAAAGCGGTCCAGGAGCTGGGGACGCAGTTCCCCCTCCTCGGGATTCATGGTGCCCACCAGGATAAATTCCGCAGGGTGGGTATAAGAGATGCCCTCCCTTTCCACCACGTTCATTCCCATAGCGGCAGCATCCAGCAGCGAATCCACCAGGTGGTCGTCCAGGAGATTTACCTCGTCCACGTAGATGATCCCCCGGTGAGCTCTGGCCAGAAGCCCGGGCTCAAAACGAGGCCTGCCGTACTTAATAGCGTACTCAAAGTCCAGGCTTCCTACCAGGCGGTCCTCGGTTGCAGAAACGGGCAACTCCACCATCCTTACGGGACGGAAAGTTCTCTGCAATTGCCCTCCCTTTAACTGTTCCCGGCAGAAAGGACAAAGGCTTTCCTCCTTGCCGGGGTCACAGCTATATGGACAGCCCTTGACCACTTCTATCTCCGGCAGAAGGGCAGCCAGGGCGCGTACCGCTGTAGACTTGGCGGTGCCCTTTTCCCCACGGACAAGAATACCTCCCAGCCGCTGGTTAACGGCATTTAAGAGAAGTGCTCTTTTTAATTTTTCCTGGCCCACCAGTGCTGTAAAAGGATAAAGATACGATTTTTGTCGGGTCATTTTTATTCACCGCTTGTATGTTAATATCAATACAACCTCCCCAGAAAAAAATTGGCGTTCCGGCAATCCCTGCTCCGGGCCTGCCGGGACGAAGATATGGCTCTTTTATAAGGAGGCAAGAGTCCTGTTAAAAGAGTGTTACGATATTATAATTAGTGCTACTATATTGCCAAAAAAAAAGGGGAAATACGGCTGTAATAATCACTGCAAAAAAAAATGTTGCATTTTAAGATAACGAAAGATTTTTCTCCTGGAAAAAACGTACTCCGCGAACTTTTTCTTCATGCTTTACTTTTCAGTCATCCACGTAATCTTCATAGATAAGGTATCTAACTTTACCCATTAAAGCAAACCCCTGGCTTTCTCACCTTTCATGACAAACCACGTTTTTCTTCTCCGTTGAGTGTTACTGTTGATCGATTTCGTAATACTATGTTCTCTCTTTTTCTCCGAATTCCTGCTTAAATTACGAAAAATTTTTTTGTAGCGTTCTTTAAGCATTTGCTCTATTTCATCTTGTTTATAATGATTCGCTGTAGCTGATTCTACCGCTTCACGCTTAACTGTTCACCATATTTCGGGGAATTACGGGGACATCGTGGAATTACGGGGACATCTTTTGTGGCGGCCTTCCAAGGAACTTGATTGAAAGTGAATTATTCGGTTATGCTGAGGGTGCTTTTACAGGAGCTAAAAAAGGGGGGAATCCTGGTAAATTTGAACTGGCCGACGGTGGCACTTTATTTTTGGATGAAATAAGTGAAATGCCTCTTGAGTTTCAAGCAATATTACTTCTGGTTTTACAGGAAAGGTCGATCACAAGAATTGGTGGGAAAAAGCTGATTCCTATAGATGTAAAAATGGATTATGGATGAAGAGGTTTGCGGGCGGGTACAGCAGGTGTTGAAAGGTGTGGGTGACCTGCCGGCAGAAGTAGTAGTAGAACTGATCGACCAGGTAGGGCCTGGCGGCCACTTCCTGGACCAGCCCGATACACTGTTGAATTTCAAGAGCCAGTTTTTTCAACCGCCTGTTTCAAATCGGTCCCCAACGGGTAGGACTGAATGGAGCGAACAAGAGCTGCCTGCATACGGCCGGCGAGATATGCCCAAAATGTTTACAGGAGTTCGAGCCTCCCTTGTTACAGGCGGGGGTAGTTGCAAAACTGGAAAATCATGTCAGAGCACGCCTAAAGAGGAGCTAAGATGAATTTTCCAGCAGATTTTTGAGAATAAGCTTACTCAGTTCCAGTGAGCAA
>JAGVAS010000137.1 GCA_020060185.1 Desulfovibrio sp.
CTCGGCAAGTTCTACTACTCACCTCGAGCTTCCGACGACCTCTGGAAACAAACTCGGATTTTTATCCATGATTGTAACCTGAAGTGCCGTGGACGTAAAGATGCATACCATGGGGACATTCCTCTGAAAGAGGTGTGTCCCCAGACCTTACTCGTCGTCTGCCGGCAGCTGACATCCTGTCAGCTGGGTCGTCTCCAACTCTCGTTTCGCGGTGAACTTGTTTCCTCGCTGCACAAGTCACTCCGCCAACAGCAAAGCGCTGCAAAGTATTGGATCCAAACCCCGGTCATGTTTTTCGCGCTGTCCGGCGGCAGAGATCCATGTCCGCCGGGCCATCTCAGGCCGTCGCTTCGCTGAACCTGTTTGCTGCGCTGCACATATCGCTCGCCACAACCTTGCGCCACCTTTTATTGAGGTATGGGGACACACCCCTGATAAAACGTCGGGGAATGTCCCCGATCATAATACGGTTTCTCATAAAGACCATTTTCATCCGTTTTTGTGACCCGCAGGGTCGTGGCGGTTAGTATGAAAATAGCGCCGCATTTGCTTAAAGCGTAGCGGAACATTTATACCTAAAGCCCCAGGTCCCAACGTATCCCGTGTCTTAATTCTTCCAGCATGGTATCATCAGGTGCCTCTATATAAATGCGAAAAAGGTCCTCCGTTCCCGAGGAGCGTACCAGGCACCAACTCCCCCCTTTAAGCAGAACTTTAACGCCATCGGTACGGTTGATCTTCTCTACCTTCAGGCCTGCTATTTCTTCCGGTTGCCAGTTCTTCAGCTTTTTTAGTATTTCTTCCCTCTGGCTGGACGAAGTATGAATATCCCAGCGGTTAAAGGTTAAAAGATTGATCTTTTTGCTGATTTTCTGGAATAATTCAGCCGGCTCAGACCTGCTTGCCGCCAGCATCTCTACAAAAAGGAGAGCTGTCATAATACCGTCTTTTTCAGGAATATGGCCTCTTATACTTACCCCGCCGCTTTCCTCTCCACCCAGGAAAGCATCCCGCTCGCGTAAAGCCTGGCTGATATACTTAAAACCTACAGGGGTTTCCACCAGCTGGAGGCCATAAAAACGGGCAAGGCGATCTAAATTATGCGTGGTTGCCACAGTGCGCGCTACAACCCCACGCCACTGCCGGCTCTGAACCAGGTGTTCCAGCAAAAGTATAAGAATATCATTTGCACTTAAATATTTTCCGTCAGGAGCAATAACACCCAGGCGATCCCCGTCCCCATCAATAGCCAAACCTGCTTCTGCTTCCAGATCCAGTACCAGGCTGCGCAGTTTTTCCAGGTTGTGACGCGAGGGATCGGGGAGGCCGCCTCCGAAAAGAGGATCACGATAACCCCTGATAATCTCCAACCGGCAGCCCAGGGGAAGGAGAAAAGCTTCCAAGTAGCCTATACTGGCCCCATACATGGAATCGATAACGACAGAAGGGGGAGCGGCTGCAATAGTTTTTATATCGATGATCTGCTCCAGATGCTCCAGGTAAGATCCCTCCGGATGTACTACCTCCAACAACCCTTCAGTCTCACTCGGACCCCCGGTGCGGACTCCAGGTTCAGGAAAAACAAAGTTGCCATTGTTACTTTCGTCTTCTAACAATTTCTGTACAATATCGAGGTACTTCTGTTTTCCGGTGCCTTTTTGCGGTTTTTCTTCTTTAAGGGCTATTCGTACAAGCTCACTAATACGATCTGTTTCCGGCGGTAAAGCAGGCCCTGCATAGTGAGGGATGAATTTTATACCCTGGTAACGGGAAGGATTATGGCTGGCCGTAAACATAATTGCCCCTGCACTCTGGTAGTGTTTGACGGCAAAAGCCACCGCAGGGGTAGGAGACGGCCGGCTGCAAAGATAAACCTTAATATTTCTCTCCAAGAGAACCTCTGAGGCCTGGGCAGCAAATTCCTCCGAGAGAAAGCGGTTATCGAAACCGACCACCACCCCATCTCTCTCCCTTTTTTGCTCCTCTAAATATCGTGCAATAGCGCGTGTAACTGCCCGGACATTGCTAAATGTAAAATCATCGGCAATTACTGCACGCCACCCATCAGTACCAAACTTTATATCTGGCAATAAAGGACCTGGCTCCGGAGGAAACCAGGCTGCACCCCCCTTCCTTTTAATGGGGTGGCGAAGGTTGGTGCTCGCTTCAAGGTTCGCACAGACAGGTTTTGCAGCTCAGCTCAGGCCTTCGATTACCCTACCCGGCAGAGCTCACATCCTGTTCGCGCTGTCCGGCGGCGGACGTCCGTGTCCGCCGGCCCATCTCAGGCCATCGCTTCGCTAAACCTGTTTGCTGTGCTGCACATATCGCTCGCCACAACCTTCGCCACCTTTGCGGACATAATTGTTTATTCACCTTTACCGTATAATTCCCCTGCTGTTACTGCTGCTTTTTCTTCCATTTCACGTTTTTTTATGTAAAGGGCCAGATCTGCTACCCGGCAGGAATAACTCCATTCATTGTCATACCAGGACACCACTCTCACCATATTTCCTCCGACAACCATGGTACTGAGGCCATCTATAACGCTCGAAAAAGGGCTGCGCCTGTAATCGACGGAAACAAGGGGTTCCTGGTTAAAAGACAATATCTCCGGGATTTCATCCGCCGCCTGCTGAAGAGAAGCATTCAGTTCCTCCAAAGAAACTTCCCTGTCAAGCAAAGCCACCACATCCAGCAGGGAAACCGTGGGGACGGGCACACGCACGGCAAATCCGTCTATGCGCCCTTTAAGTTCCGGGATAACCTCCCCCACCGCCCGCGCCGCTCCGGTGGAAGTAGGGATCAGGGAGAGAAATGCTGCCCGTGCCCGCCTCAGATCTCCATGGGGATAGTCCAGTAAACGCTGGTCATTAGTATAGGCATGGGTGGTATTTATGAGCGCTTTTTGCAGGCCAAAATTGCGATGCAGAACTTTGGCTACTGGAGCCAGGGCATTTGTCGTACAGGAAGCATTGGAGAGAATACGGTGTTTAGCCGGTTGAAAATGCTCCTCGTTAACACCCATTACTACAGTTAAATCGGGATCCTTCATCGGGGCGGTAACAATCACCCGGGAAGCCCCCCCTTTTAAATGGCGCCCTGCTGACTCCCGGTCCCGAAAAACACCAGTGGATTCGATAACCACCTCCACTCCCATTTCCCCCCAGGGAATTTTTTCCGGTTCCCTTTCCCAGAAAGTATGGATCTCCTGTCCATTTACCTTAAGAGAATGATCCGTTGCCTTAACTTCAAAAGGCAGTTTGTCATAAAGAGAATCGTAACGAAGCAAATGGGCCAGGGTTTTGCTGTCCGTCAGATCATTAACGGCTACCACTTCAGCTCCTTTTTTTTCTAAAAGAGCACGGTATGTAACCCGGCCAATTCTTCCAAACCCGTTAATTCCTATCTTTAATACCATATTCTTTATCCCCCTTTTTTAGTACAATTAAGTTGCCCAGCTTTTAGAAGAGGGATTCTTGACATCTTTTGGCTCATATAGGAGAATATAGTGAAATACTTTTTTTATGAAAATGGCGCCTCCTGGGAAAGACAGCGGAAGCTAGACAAGATTATTTTCTTCCATTTTTGCGCCGGGCGGAGCCCGGCATGGCGGTTAGTATGAAAATAGGACAGCGGGGTCGACAAACAATATGATAGAAGGAGGGTTTAATCGTGGAAAAAATTAGCGTTGCTGTTAGTGGTGCTTATGGGCGTATGGGCCGGGAAGTATGCCGTGCTGTCCTTGAAGAGGATAGCCTGGAACTTACCGGAGCTTTTGACCTCCATGGCCTGGGTAAGAACATAGGCGAAGTTCTCGGAAGGCAGGGTCTGGAAATTACAATAAAAGAACTGACAAAAGAGTCACTGGAAGAAATAAAACCAATGGTCCTGGTAGATTTTACAACTCCCATGGCCGTTATACACAATATTGAAACCGCCCTGCAGTGCGGGGTTCGTCCCGTAGTGGGAACTACCGGTATTACCCACATAGACCTCTCACACATCACCCATTGGGTGGAAAAATCAGGGCTCAGTGCTGTAATAGCTCCAAACTTTGCCCTGGGAGCCGTGCTAATGATGAAGTTTGCAACCATAGCAGCCCGATATTTTCCCCAGGTTGAAATTATCGAGTTGCATCACGACAAAAAAATTGATGCCCCCTCAGGGACAGCTCTCAAGACAGCGGAGATGATCGCTTCCGGACGCCTGGAAGATCCTCCGGAAAAAGATGAACTTTTAAAGCTGCCGGGAGCCAGGGGTGCCCTGCAGGACAAGATACATATCCACAGCATCAGGCTTAACGGGCTTGTAGCCCATCAGGAGGTAATTTTTGGAGGGCCGGGGCAAACCCTGACAATTCGTCACGATTCTTTTGATCGAAGTTCCTTTATGCCCGGTGTAATCCTGGCTGTAAAAAATGTCCCTAAACTTAAGGGCCTGGTTTACGGCCTGGAAAATCTCATCGAATTTATGACCTGAAAAAAATGCATTATCCCTGTAAAAAATAACGTTCTCCTGCCCTTCCTTTTCTTGCTCTTAAGAGCCACAAGCAAGCACCATGACGGGGTAAAAAGCATATAAATAAAGTGATCCCGCTGGAGGTGTTTAAATTGTTATTACAGGGCAAGAAAATCGGCTTCGCTCTGACAATCAAACAGCTTAGTGACACAATGATCCTCAAAGAAATAGAAAAAATAATGCTCGCAGGGGCCGAGCTTTTCATCATCCTTTTGGACCCCTCGGAAAAAAAGGAAGGGATCAAAAATAAATTCCAGAGCATTTTCCGCCAGATTCACCTGGAAATACTTAAAAAACGGGGAATAAAGGAAGTTTCTATGACTACTCCCGACAATTTACCTGGCAGCCTGAATTACCCGTTTCTCGATCTTCTCGTAGTCATCCCAAACTCAGAGCGTTTTTTGGGTTTCCTGGAACAAATAACCCCTGAAGACGATACCAGCCTCCCTCTGGTACTGGTTCCTACCCTGGAAAATGAACCCACGCCTTCCCTGGGTTATATTTCGTCTCTTATGAAGAAAAAAGGTATTTTTTTCGTTCCCTTTGGACCTGTTAATCAAAAACAGGAAAAAAGAGAGAGAAATACTTTCCTTTACAGCCGGCTTGATCTCCTTACAGAAACCTGTGCTGCAGCCCTGGAAGGACACCAGCTTAAGCCTTCCACATGGGAAAGTCATTCCTTTCCTCACTGAATAAGCTCGAGGTTCCCCCTTGAATTTAAAGAACTTCTGTTTTTCATTTTCAAAAGCCCCTCTTCCAGATATGAAAAAACTAAAAATTTTTATAGTTGTTTTTTTATCGTTAATCCTTATTTGTTTTAATATAAACATAGTCTTCAAATTCCAAATTTTCCTCTTTACAAAACTTTAAAAAACTACTAAAAAACTTGCTGCCTGGGTTTCTTTCCCCTTTTAAAAGACGGTGAAAGTACGAATAATTAATACCGAGCATTTTGGCGAATTCAGTTTTACACCATCCCTTTTCTTTTAATAAATTTTTTAAAATCTCCCTCCTGATTTGCAAATACAAATTTACTCCCCCTTAATATGAAAATGGAGCAGCGTTTGCTGAGGCTTAAGCTCCGAGTTCCGCTCTGAAAGCTCTACGTTTCAGCTTGAGTCTACGATGACCTTCCCGGGAGAGTTCGCTGACTGCTCACCTCCCGGCTACCGGCTTCCATGCCGGCAGGGCCATCTCCAACCTTCGCTTCAACGTGAGCTTTTAGCTTCGCAGCACAAGTCGCTCCGCCAACAGCAAAACGCTGCCTCTGCGGAACAATCGCGGGATCCAAGCCCGGTCATTTTCATCCATCTTTGTGACCCGCAGGGTCGTGGCGGTTAATATGAAAATGAGGTGGCGAAGGTTGGTGCTCGCTCCAGGATTGACGCAGGGTCAATCAAGTGCCATTTGTCAATATGATAATAAAAAAGTTGCCAAATGTCAACTATTAAAAGGGGTTGGGGGTGCACGACAATTTTATGAGTAAATAATTAGCAACTCATCTTTGAAGAGCTTGTTGGGGGATATTGTTAGCCCTATAGCGACGCCAGAAGTCGTCAAATCTGCCACTGAGCAGACTGCAGCGCAAGGCGATAATGGCGTTGGCGCCATTGACGCTCCAGAACATGCCTGATCGTTTGAGGC
>JAGVAS010000118.1 GCA_020060185.1 Desulfovibrio sp.
CAAGGTCGAGGCTGGTATGTATCTGGCCCAAATCCCCTTTTTCCCTGCCTTAAAAGGCATTTATAATATTGACGAGTTAACCCCCGGCACTTCATCTATCGCTGCCTATTACCCGGAAATCTACCGCTGCATCGGGTGCAATTCCTGCACCAAGGTATGCCCCCAGGACCTCAATGTTATGCAGTACATCGCTTATGCCCAAAGGGGAGATATTGCCAGGTGTGCAGTTGAATCCTTTGACTGTATTATGTGCGGCCTTTGTGCCTCCCGCTGCCCGGCACATATTGTCCAGTACCATGTTGGCATTTTGGCACGCCGCCTCTATGGCAAATACCTTCTGCCCCCGGCGCTGCACTTGCAGCAGAGGGTTGCCGAGATTACAGAGGGGAAATATGAGGAAGAACTGCAGTTGCTGATGAAATTGGATCCTCAGGAACTCAAGAACCGTTATGATAACCGTGACATAGAAGCATGACTTTGGAAAAAAGGGGGTAAGCCCGGCTCTGCCGGGCCGGGTAAGAATTATGTATACATCCCGGATGAAGGAGCTTATTAGAAAAGTAGAAGAAAAGCGCCCTGTAAGGCTGGGAGTTGAATTTCCCCGTATGACACCTGAAGAGCGCCAGGATGTGCTTAAAAAATTCCATCCTGATTTTATTGAAACCGGTTTCCGCCAGCTCCAGGTAGGAGTAAACAAGGGTGACAGGGTTCCCCGGGAACTGGCGGACCTGCTTGAAGCCCGCAGTATGCTCGAACATGTTGCGCTCGACCTGCAGGAGATCGCTTACGATGTAGATGTCCTTGTGATCGGCGGTGGTGGGGCTGGTGCTGCAGCAGCACTTGCAGCAAAAAAACAGGGAGCAAATGTCCTCCTTGTTACCAAGCTGCGCTTTGGCGATGCCAATACGATGATGGCCCAGGGAGGCATCCAGGCTGCTGACAAAGCCAACGATTCTCCTGCTATCCACTACCTTGATGTCATGGGAGGGGGGCATTTTACCAACTTGCCGCAGCTCGTTTATACCCTGGTCAAGGATGCTCCCATGATCATTAAGTGGCTGGAAGAGATGGGTACCATGTTTGACAAGGAAGATGACGGCACCATGATTACCATCCACGGCGGCGGTACCTCCAGGAAAAGAATGCATGCCGCCCGCGATTATACAGGGGCAGAGATCATGCGTACCTTGAGAGATGAGACCAGGAACCAGGGTATCAACGTCCTGGAGTTTTCTCCGGCAGTGGAACTCCTGCTGGACGAAGAGGGCAAAGCCGCCGGAGCGGTTCTTTACAACCTGGAAACAGAAGAGTATCTTGTTGCCCGAGCCAAAACGGTAATTTTAACCACGGGTGGTTCAGGGAGGCTGCACTACCAGGGCTTCCCTACGACCAACCACTACGGCGCCACCGCCGACGGGCTGGTTATGGGCTACCGTGCCGGTGCAAAGCTGGCCTTTATGGACACCATCCAGTACCACCCTACCGGTGCCGCCTATCCTCCACAGATCCTGGGCCTTTTAGTTACAGAAAAAGTCCGCGGCCTTGGGGCCACACCGCTTAATATCCGCGGAGAACAGTTTGTCTACCACCTGGAGACACGGGATATGGAGTCTGCTGCCATTATCCGGGAGTGCAGCGAAAGAAAGCTCGGGATCACCACCCCCACAGGCATGGTCGGTGTCTGGCTCGATTGCCCCCTTATCGACCTGATCCACGGGGAGGGAACTATCGAGAGGCAGCTGCCGGCCATGCTGCGGCAGTTTGCCAGGTTCGGCGTTGATATCCGCAAGGAGCCCATGCTTATCTATCCCACCCTTCATTATCAAAATGGCGGCCTTCTGATCGACGAATGGGGGCGCACCAACATAGAGAACCTTTACGTTGCCGGTGAAAACTCCGGCGGTGTCCACGGGCGTAACAGGCTGATGGGCAACTCGCTGCTCGATATCCTGGTTTTTGGCCGCCGTGCCGGCTTGCATGCTGCTCAAAAGTGTGAGGAGGTCAAACTAGGTAAGCTTACCCTGGAGCATGTTCACAACTACCATCAGCAGCTGCAGGAAAGCGGTATCGATATAGCGGGCAGGGTTTCCCCTCTTCTTCTGCCCCGCTACACTCACCGCGAGGTTCTGCAAATCTAAGGGAGAGAATACCTCTTTTGTCGTCAGAAAACGGACTCATCTATGAAAGTGAGGTGAAGCCTGGCTTTCCGGAGGGTGATGGTGAAGGGAAGCAGGCAAGTGAGCTGTGCGTTTCAGTTATTACCCGGGCTGTACCCTGAAGACTACGGCCGCCCTTTTAGAAAATTCTGCGCTTAAGGCTGCCAGGGCACTGGGAATAGAGCTGATCGAGCAGGAAAAGTGGCAGTGCTGCGGCGCGGTTTTTCCCCTTGCTGCCCTTGAAATTGCCCCCTTTCTTTCTTCTGTGCGCAGCCTGGCTGCGGCGAAGGATACAGGAGAGAAACTGGTAACCATTTGTGCCGCCTGCTACCATGTCCTGAAAAGGGCCAACCATGTTATGAAAACGGATCGGGATGTTTGTACTAAGGCCAATAATTATCTCCAACTTCCGGAGCAGTACAGGGGAGGGACAGAGGTTATTCATTACCTGGAGCTGCTGCGGGACGAAGTGGGTTTTCCGACCCTGGCCCGAAAGGTAAAAAAGCCTTTAACGGGTCGAAAAATTGCCGCTTTCTACGGCTGTCTGCTCCTGCGCCCCCCGGCAGTCATGCAGTTTGACAATGCCGAGAACCCCAGTATTATGGAGGATTTTCTTCATGCCCTGGGAGCTGCGGCGGTGGATTACCCTTACCGGACGGAATGCTGCGGTGTATATCTCTCCGTGCAGAACGAGGAAATTGTGGCAGAGATGGTGGCAAAGATCATCAACTCAGCGCTCAGCCATGGTGCTGAAGCTATTGTAGATGCCTGCCCCCTCTGCCATTACAACCTGCTGGAACTGCAGAAAAAAACACCACAGGGGAAATCGACCCTGCCGGTATATTACTTTACAGAGCTTCTGGAAGAGGCTCTGGATTTAAAAGATAAAGTAGAAGAAAAAATGGCTTTTTAAAACTTCTAAAACTGCTAATCTTTTCTTGTTTCCAATCCCCTAGCTAGAAAATGTTCACGGTCCGAGGAGGAAAGGAAATGAAAATTACCAGGGATAATTTGTGCAGCAGCATAGTAAAGGAAATAGCTGAAATCAGCGGTGAGAATGTGGCCGGGTGTTACCAGTGCGGCAAATGTACGGCGGCCTGCCCCGTAAACACGGTTATGGATATCCTCCCCCACCAGGTCTTACGCTTTTTACAGTTGGGTCTCGTGGAAGCTCTTTTAAACTGTAACACTATCTGGATCTGCGCCTCCTGCTTCACCTGTGCCGGGCGCTGCCCCCGGGGCGTAGATCTTCCCGGCATTATGGAGGCCTTGCGGCTTATCCTCCTCAGGAAGCGCGGCTTCTCGCGCATCAAAGCAGGGGTTATCCCCCGGGTTGCGGACAAGGGGATGCCCGAACAGGCTCTTGTCAGCGCGTTTCGCAAGTACACCAGATAGGTACAAGCCGCAAAAAGCCTGCTTCTGTCTGGGGTTTGCTATCTGCTGTGATAGGGATAGTATAAATTATCTTTGTAATTCGGGGACATTCCCCCACACTTCACCTCTTGGTAAGGGGACACACCTCTTTCAGAGGAATGTCACCGATGGAGCCCCATGGCGTGGCGGTCATAGCGAAATGAGCAAACTTGCGCTGTAATGATATTGTAAACTGCCTTATGTGTATTGGATCAAACAGCCGGATAACTGCCACTTCATGTGAAGGGATGAATGTTCGTTGAAAAGAATTGGTGTTTTTGTCTGCTGGTGCGGTACCAATATCGCCAATACTGTGAATATAGAAGCTGTTACAGAGGCGGCCGGAAAAATGCCAGGTGTGGTCTATGCCGGAAACTATAAATATATGTGTTCGGAAATCGGGCAGTCTAAGATTAAATCGGCCATTATCAGGGAAAAGCTGGATCGATTCGTGGTAGCTTCCTGTTCGCCGCGTATGCACGAGTCAACCTTTCGTAAAACGGCGGCGGCGGCCGGGCTGAACCCTTATCTTGTCGAGATCGCCAACATCCGGGAGCACTGTTCCTGGGTGCATAAAAATAAAGGGGAAGCTACCGCAAAAGCCATTGCCCTTATCCGGGCAGCCGTGGCCAAGGCGGCGCGGGACAAGGAACTGTGGGCAACGCAGATCCCGGTAGAACACCGTGCCCTGGTTATCGGCGGGGGCATTGGCGGTATTCAGGCCGCTCTGGATATCGCCGATGCGGGTTTCGAGGTGGACCTGGTCGAAAGAACTCCCAGCATCGGCGGGCATATGGCCCAACTGGATAAAACTTTTCCTACTCTGGACTGCTCAGCCTGTATTTTAACCCCCAAGATGGGGGAGGCCGCTTCTCATCCCAAAATTACTCTTTATACATATAGCGAGGTAGAAAAAGTAGATGGCTATGTGGGCAATTTTGAAGCCACAATCCGGAAAAAGGCCCGCAGTGTAGATCTGGAGAAATGCACCGGTTGTGGTATCTGCTGGGAGAAATGCCCCAGCAGGGTTAAAAGTGAATTTGACGAGGCCCTGTCGATGCGCAAGGCCATATATATCCCCTTTCCCCAGGCAGTTCCCAATGTGCCGGTTATAGACAGGGCCTCCTGCCGCTGGTTCACCAGGGAAAAATGCGGGATCTGCAGGAAAACCTGCCCGGCCGGGGCCGTAAACTTTGACCAGGAAGACGAAGTACTGCAGAAAAAATACGGTGCCATTGTTGTGGCCACAGGCTTTGATGTTCTAGACCTGGACGACTTCGGTGAATATAGCTACGGTAAGCACCCCGATGTACTTACAAGCCTGGAATTCGAAAGGATCCTCAACTCCTCCGGTCCGACCGGCGGCAGGCTTTTACGCCCTTCTAACCAAAGTCCACCCAAAAATGTGGTCTTCATCCAATGCGTGGGCTCCAGGGATAAATCCCGCGGTAAGCCCTACTGCTCCAAAATATGCTGTATGTACAGCGCTAAACACGTTATTTTGTTCAAGGAAAAATATCCGGAAGCCCAGGCTTATGTATTTTATATCGATATTCGTACCGCCGGTAAAGATTTCGAAGAGTTTCACCGGCGCGCCGTCGAAGAGTACGGTGCCTTATACCTGAAAGGAAGCGCCGGCAAGGTTTTCCCCGATGGTGACAAGCTGCTGGTAAAGGGCGTCGATTCTTTAAGCGGGCATGCCCTGGAAATTGAGGCGGATATGGTAGTCCTGGCTACAGCAATTAAGGCCAAAAGCGATGCTCCACAGTTGGCCCGCCTCCTGGGTATAAGTACCGATACTCATGCTTTTTTTATGGAGGCCCATCCCAAACTGCGTCCCGTCGAGGCTCACACGGCAGGAATATTCTTAGCCGGTGCCTGTCAGGGCCCGAAGGATATCCCCGAGACCGTGTCTCAAGCCAGCGGTGCAGCCGCCAAGGCGATCGTTTTGCTCAGCAAAGAAAACCTCTTGAGCGACCCCTGTGTTTCAGAAGTTAACGAATCCCTCTGTACCGGCTGCCTGGCCTGTATAAAGGTATGCCCTTATAGTGCCATCACGGAAAAAACGATCGAGGAAAAGATTCACGGAAAAGCACTTCAACGCCGGGTCGCAGAGGTTAACGTAGCCCTCTGCCAGGGCTGCGGCTCCTGCACGGTTTCCTGCCGGCCCGGTGCTGTAAATTTAAAAGGATTTACGAACGAGCAGATCATGGCGGAGGTGGATGCCATATGTCTGTAAACCTTAAACAAGGGCCTTTTGAACCCCTCATCATCGCTTTTTGCTGCAACTGGTGCAGCTATGCCGGCGGTGACCTGGCCGGGACCGGCCGGATGACCTATCCGGCCAATGTTCGTGTGATCCGTGTTCCCTGTTCCAGCTGTGTCAGCTCCAACTTTATCCTGCGCGCCTTCCAGCGCGGCGCTGATGGCGTAGTAGTCGCCGGCTGTCACCCCGGGGACTGCCATTATACAAGCGGGAACTACTTTGCCCGCCGTCGCTTCTTACTCTTACAGCGTTTCCTGGAGTTTTTGGGTATGGAACCCGAGCGCTTCCAGGTACACTGGATCTCCGCTTCGGAAGGGAACAGGTTTGCCGCGGTAATGACGGAAACTACAGAAAAGATTCGGGCCCTTGGTCCCAACAGAAAGTTGAGGGATACGAGATGAAGCAGCTTTCGGAAAGAATCAAAGAGGCGGCGTTTGGCTCTTTATCAAGCGGTCAAGTGGAGATGGTCATCGGCTGGCAGAAGGGCCCTTTATGGTGGCAGTCCTTTCCCGCCTTTATCACAGATCCCGGTGAAACCGCTTCTCTCATCTGGGATCCTTTCAGTGTATCCAACCTGAACAAATACCTGCTCAACGAAGTTCCCAAAAAGAAAATAGCCCTTTTCCTTAAAGGCTGCGATGCCCTGGGTTTCAACCAGTTGCTCCGGGACGGGCGCGTGGAGAGGGAAAAGGTTCTGCTCTTCGGTATTCCCTGCGACGGCCTGGTGGACCCTGCCAGGGTAGAGGCTACGGGGCTGAGCAAGGGCCTGCTTCAGGTGAAAAAAGAGCGGGAAGAACTCGTCTTTTACTATAAAGAAGGCCAGAGGAAAGCTCCGGCCCGGGATTTCTACTACTCTAAATGCCTTAGCTGCCGCTACCCCAACCCTGTTACCTGCGACGAGATGCTGGGTGAGGCGGTACCCTGCCAACCCCTGGAACGCTTTGCAAATGTTTCTAAATTGGAAGCCGCATCTTTGGAGGAGCGTTTTACATACTGGTCCCGGCATTTTTCCCGCTGCATCAGATGTTTTGCCTGCCGCAATGTTTGCCCGGCCTGCAGCTGCCGGGAGTGCATTTTTGATATTGCCGAGCCTCGCTGGCTGGGTAAAGCAAAGGAGTCGGGCGAAACTCTTTTTTACCATATTACCCGTGCTTACCACGTGGCCGGGCGTTGTGTGGACTGCGGTGAATGCGCCAGGATATGCCCTTTAGGAATACCGCTGGCCGAACTAAACCGTAAATTTATCAAAGATATCAATGAACTTTACGGCGAGTACGACGCCGGGGCCGATTTGGATAAAGAAGCGCCGTTACTAACTTTTAAAAGCGATGATCCCGATGTTTCTGCATAAAGTTAGGAGGTAGGAGGGAGGGTTCATCATTGAAAAAAATTACCAAGGAAAAACTGGCGCTGTTTTGGGAACTTTTAGCCCGCAGGGCAACGCTCTATCTTCCCCTGCAGGAAGACGGGGTAGTGAACTTTGCTCCCTGGAAAAATGGGGCACGGGTAAATCTTCGGGAAAATTCCCTGGTGCCTCCCAAAAACGTATTTTTCCCGCAGGCGGAAACCTACCTGCGTTTCCAGACAGGGGCCAAAAAGTTGCAGCTGGAGAGCCTGGAGCCGGAGGAAGAATTTATTCTTTTCGGGGTCCGTCCTTGCGATGTGGCCTCCTTCACCATCCTGGATAAAGTCTTTCTGGAAGAGCCGGTAGACGGTCTTTATGCCAAAAGGCGCCGGCTGGGGACGCTGGTTTCCCTGGGTTGTAATGAACCCGGTGAAACCTGTTTTTGCACCTCTTTTGAGCTGGAGCCCGCTTTTGCTCCCGGGGCAGATGTGATGGTCTGGGATATGGGCGAATTTTTGTTATGGGAAGCCCAGAGCGAAAAAGGAGATGAACTGACAGCTAAGATAAATGAACTCCTTGATGAGGCTGCCCCGGAAGAGAGCGCCTCCGCTTTAAGTCTCAGGAATACAACTGCTGCCGGGGAGGCTGCAGCGGGCTGCCAACAGGAGTGGAACACAGCAGGTCTCCAGGAAGTGCTCCGGGGAAAGTTTAACGTCGAATTATGGGAAAAGCTGTACCATCGCTGTTTAGGATGCGGCATCTGTACCTATTTATGCCCTACCTGCCACTGTTTTGACATACAGGATTTCAGCAGGGGACTTGAAGGAGAGCGCTTCCGCTGCTGGGATTCCTGTATGTTTGCAGAATTTACGCTGATGGCCAGCGGTGAGAATCCCCGCCCTACACAGAAGGAGCGGGTACGCCAGCGCTTTCTGCATAAGCTGCTTTACTTTCCGTCCAAATATGGCCTCTATGCCTGCGTGGGCTGCGGCCGCTGCGTACGTAAATGCCCTGTCCACCTGGATATAACCCAGGTTATGGAACCAATAAAATGAATTTAAACTTTATTATGGGTTAAACCTAGGCGGTGAAAATATGCTGAAGATTCGTTCTCATGGAAGAGGAGGGCAGGGAGCTGTAACATAGGCTGAGCTTTTAGCCCAAGCTGCCATTTTTGAGGGGAAAAATGCCCGGGCATTTCCCAGTTTCGGCCCTGAACGCCGGGGGAGCGCCGGTAACAGCCTTTTGCCGCATTGATAACGCTCCCTTACGGTTACGCACCAATATTTATACACCTGATATAGTTCTCATACTGGATCCTTCACTTCTCAAGGCAGTTGACGTTATAGACGGCTTAAAAGACCGGAGGGCCTTGGAACAGGATGTTGAAAATGAAAAACTGTGAGAGCTGTGGTCGTCCATATATTCCCTATGCTCAGATTGAGTTTGCTGTGCAAAGAGCAGCAAAGGCGCCTTCTGCAAAATGGTTGGGAAAATGCCCTAATTGTCGGTAAGTCAAGATAGTTGGTGGATTGCTCCCTAAAATTCAAAAGAAGCAGAAGCCGTTATTCAAGGGCGATAGGACGTCTTACAAGATAAAATTGATTAAGGAGGAAAAAGATGACTACGAATAGTAAAAAACAAATACCCTGCCGGGACGGCTTATGGAGTACCCCTTTATCGCCCGATGAGAGACCACAATTGATTGGCAGTAAGTGTTCCCATTGTGGGGAGGTATTTTTCCCTGTAAATCCAGTCTGCGTTAACTGCCATAACCAGACAATGAATGACATTAAACTAAGCCGCAGGGGAAAAATCTGGAGCTTTACCACTGTTATGTTACCCCCTCCACAGTGGTATAAGGGACCGGTTCCGTTTCATCTTGGCTATGTGGAACTGCCGGAAGGGGTTAGAATATGGACTCGAATATTAGGTGTCGAAGTTGGGGCATTAGAAGTTGGGCAAGAAGTAGAACTGGAAATTGATGTGATGCAAGAGGATGCTGAAGGTAATGAGATTTTGGGCTATTGCTTTGTTCCTCTTCAAAAATAAGGGGGAAAGGGGTAGATCAGGTGAGAGAAGTAGCCATCGCCGGTATGAGTTTAGTTAAGTTTGACAGGTATGATGGACAAAAAGGGCGACCCTATAAAGAAATCTATGAGCTGGGGGCAGAGGCTATCACCAAGGCTTTAAAGTATGCCGATATGCAGTGGAAGGACATACAGGTAGCCTACGGAGCCAGTATGTTTGGAGGGTTGGCTGTTCCTAACCAGTGTACTTCTCGATTAGGTATGCCCGGCATACCCATAACTACTCTGGAGGGTGCTTGCTCTTCTTCACAGCAAGGGCTGAGGCAAGCCTACCATGACGTAGCCAATGGGTTATATGATGTCGCTCTTGCCTTTGGTACTGAAAAAATCCCCCCGGGCTTGATAGCAGATACACTATCTCCCGTATGGATGTTAATGATGGGATTTAATCTACCGGGAGCATATGCACTCGGGGTAAGGAGGTATATGGAAGAAACCGGGGCTACGGAAGAGGATTTTGCCCGAGTGGCTGTGATGGAGCGCAAGAATGCGATTATGAATCCCAATGCTTTCTGGTACCAGGCGCCGGAGCTGACTGTAGAAGAGGTCCTAAACTCTCGTATGGTTGCGTCGCCCTTGAGTTTCTTGATGACTTGCACTAATGCTGATGGGGCAGCAGCGGCCATTGTTTGCACTAAAGATAAGCTTAAATCAAAGGCGAGAACGGTAACGATCGCAGCTTCAGCTCATGCTACTGCAACCTATGGTTACAACAATTTGGGATTTCATTTTCGTGAAAAAACGAATCCAAACCCCACCGAGATTGCATGTAAGCAGGTCTGGGAAATGTCAGGCTATGGCCCCGAGGATATGGATGTAATTCAGGTCTATGAAGCCATGTCACCGGCGTTTTTGTGGGATGTTGAGGACTGCGGTTTTTGTAAGCCCGGAGAAGCCGCAAAATTGCTAAGAGAAGGATATTTTGAAATAGATGGAAAGATGCCGGCTAATACAGACGGGGGTCTAATGGGCCGGGGGCATCCGACAGGAGCTACCGGTTTGGCCCAGATAGCCGAGCTATTTTTTCAATTGCGGGGAGAAGCAGGTCCAAGACAGGTCCCAGGAGCTAAGATCGCCTTCAACCATTGCTCCGGTGGTGGGCCGAATGCTTTATGCCATGTGTTGAAAAGATAGGTTTACAGTTGACAAAGAAATGGAGGTAGATCCGGTGAGAGAAGTAGCCATAGCCGGGATCGGGTTGGCTAAATTTGGCAGGTATGATGGAAAGAAGGGGCGACCAAGAAAGCTATACCCTGAGCTGGGTGGTGAGGCTATAGCCAAGGCTTTAAGCTATGCCGGTATGGAATGGAAGGAGATAGAGGCGGCGTTCGGGGGTACTTATTATGGGGGGTTAGGCGGTACTCACCAGTGTGTGGAACGGGTAGGTCTGACCGGGATACCCATAGCCAACGTATTTTCCGGTCATAGTTCAGAAGCAGCCCTGAGGCTGGCTTACACACGGGTAGCTCTTGGGATCCATGATATAGTTGTGGTGGTTGGTGCTGAGAAACTCCCTCCTGGCTTACTGGATAACCAAGCAATGCCGGTCTGGATGAGGATGATGGGGCTTGATGTTTTACCGGCAGAGGCTGCATGTAATGCAGTAAAGTATCTGGATGACTACGGAGCTACAGTAGAAGATTTTGCTCAAGTTTCAGTCATGGAGCGTAAAAATGCAAATCGAAACCCGAATGCAATGTTTAAGCAAGAAGTCACCATAGAAGAGGTTCTCCATTCTCGCATGATTTCTTCGCCGCTAACCCTCTTGATGACCTGTGCCAATGCCGATGGAGCAGCAGCTGCCATCTTATGCAGCAGAGATAAGCTTAAGTCCAAAAACAAGGCCGTAAAAATAGCGTCCGTGGTTCAGACCAGCGCAACATATGGCACATCCCCTTCCGGCGGTAGTGTGAGCGTAACTACTAAGGTTAAGAACCCGGATTGCGTTGAGCTTGCTGCCAAGCAAACCTGGGAAGCTTCAGGCTACGGTCCGGAGGATATGGATGTAATTCAGATACATGATCCCTTCTCCCCCGCGTTCCTTTGGAATGTTGAGAAGTGTGGTTTCTGTGAGCGAGGAGAAGCCCCGCGCCTGTTAAAAGAGGGGTATTTTGACATAGGTGGAAAGCTGCCGGCAAATACAGACGGCGGGATTATTGGTAGGGGGCATCCGACAGGAGCTACGGGTCTGGCGCAGATAGCCGAAATTTTTTATCAATTACGAGAAGAGGCAGGTTCAAGGCAGGTTGCTGGAGCAAAGGTTGGATTTGCCCAGGGTGGAGGTGCCGGCCCCCAGGCTGTCCTTACTGTATTAAAAAGGTAGTCTTATGGTTCGTTTCTGAGACCAAAATGGTAAAAAGATGAAACAAGGTGTTGAAAATGAAAAACTGTGAGAGCTATGGTCGTCCATATATTCCCCGGAGGAAAATATAATGAGAAAAACTTTTGCAACTGCAATTAACTGTATAGATGGGAGGACGCAAATACCATTAATTGAGTTTATTAAACGCAACTATGCTATAGATTATATCGATCTGATCACTGAACCTGGCCCTAATAAAATTCTGGCAGAAAATACTGATAAGGAAACCTTGCCTGTTATGCCTTGGCTGAAAGCGAGGTAGCAAATTAATGAGCAACAAACTAACCAGTTACCTGGAAAGCCAAATGCAGGCCTTAAAACTAAAGGGAATACTTGCTCATTACCGGGAAATCACGGAAAAAGCATCGCAAAACAACCTATCCTATCCAGAATACCTATCTCTTCTCTTGGAAGAAGAGTTAAAGAGGAAAAACGATGGAACAGTAAAGACCAAAATTAATAAAGCCCGCTTTCCCTTTATTAAAACAATAGAGGAATTTGATTTTGGCTTTCAGCCGTCATTACGGGAAAAGGAAATCATTGCTTTAAGTTCTTTAGATTTTATTGAGAAAAAAGAAAATCTAATTTTTCTAGGCCCGCCGGGCGTGGGCAAGACCCACCTGTCGGTGGCCCTGGGCATCAAGGCCTGCATGGCCAAGTATCGAGTGGTATTCATTACTGCCCAAAAACTGTTGGAAGAATTAATGCTTAGCGCTCACTCAAAAGTAATTTACCGTTATCAAGCGTTACTCTATCATAATATAATAGCCATTAACAGCTTAAGATGATACGATAAAGCAGTTAAAGACACGTTATATGCGCTTTATTGACGGTCTACATCGGATTTGACAGGAGTTGGTTAATATGTTAGAATTACGCCATAAGGAGGTGTAACTCTAACATGTCTCACCCTGTCCGCTATCATGCCGA
>JAGVAS010000146.1 GCA_020060185.1 Desulfovibrio sp.
GGAATGTCCCCAATGGAATGTCCCCATGGTATGCATATTTACGTCCACGGCACTTCAGGTTACAATCATGGATAAAAATCCGAGTTTGTTTCCAGAGGTTGTCGGAAGCTCGAGCTGAGTAGTAGAACTTGCTGAGCGAACCCGGAACTACGCCACCAGTAAACGCGGCGCTATTTTCATACTAATAGGAAACAATTATGGGGGTGAAATGGGTTCGACGGGGGTAGAAGAGGCAAGAGAAGCGAGTCCAGGACCATGGCCTGGTTAAAACATGGAACGGCTATAACTGCCAACGATAGATTAGCTCTCGCTGCTTAATTAAAGCAGCCGCTTGCCTTTTCCCTGCCTGCAGGAAAAGAGCAAGTGTCATAGCAGCAGGCTACCCGGATGGAGGCCGCTCCTCCTTCACCCGGGGAAAAAAAAGGAGATAGCATGTGCAGCATCTTGCTCCGGAGAGGCTGTACGGCGAAAACTAAACCCGGAGCTACGCTCGTAGAGGCTCTTGTGGCTTTGCCTTCGGACGCGGGTTCGATTCCCGCCACCTCCACCACCAGAACTTTAAAGGGGCTCTCCCAAAAGAAGATACTCTTCCTTTGGGAAAAGCTCCTTTTCAATTTAAAGGCATGAAGCTGCCATTTACAGCAGCCTTATGCCTTTTTCTTTTGTGCGACTTTTTTGTCATTTCGACCTGGATAATAATATCTCAAGAGGTGTTTGAGAAGGTGCAGAAAGAAAAGGAAAAGAGATTAATTACGAATGAAAGACTGCATTTTATAAGCAGTATTTTTGTGTTATAATTAGGTTTGAAAGCAGGTGAAATTTTTGAGTAAGTTAAAGATATATCTTGAAACAACCATACTGAATTTTTATTTTGCAGATGATGCACCTGACAAGAGATTAGATACTATAAAGCTGTTTGAAGAAATTACACAAGGGAAATATGAAGCATATACGTCTTATGCTGTTATTGATGAAATCAACAAAGCTTCAGAGCAAGTAAGGGAAAGGCTTCTTTCTTTGCTGGTAAAATATAATATAACGATATTGGACGAAGGAAGTGACGTTGATAAGCTTACTGACTTATATGTTACTGAAGGTGTAATACCTTTAAAATATAGGAATGATGCAGTTCATATTGCAATGGCTACAATCACAGGAATGGATATTATCTTAAGCTGGAATTTTAAACATATAGTAAAAAGAAAGACTATTTTGATGACTAACTTGATTAATACTAGAGAAGGATATAAAAATATCGATTTCTATTCTCCGTCGGAGGTGATTGAGAATGACGAAGAGTAATGAACCAAGAGCATTAAGGGAAATACACGAAATAAGAGAACAGATTTATGAAGAGACGAAGAATCTTTCGCCAGAGGAAAGAGCAGAGAGGCGTAACAAGATTGGTAGGGAAATTGCTGAAAAGTATGGTTTGAAAATTAAACATAAAGTGTAAATAAACGGGATTGTTGAACTTGAGTGGCGGGTAGAGGATTCTCGTTGGCCTCTTTAAATAAACGGGAAATTAAAAAATAAACGCTGAAAACAATAATTTCTCTTTAGCTGCTGACTAATATAGGCAGTCCGTTAATCCCAGGTTACTGTACTTGGGGTAGCTGGCGTCATACACGATAGATTAGCCACTCTCGCTGCTTAATTAAAGCAGCCGCTTGCCTTTTCCCTGCCTGCAGGAAAAGAGCAGGTGTCATAGCAGCAGGCTACCCGGATGGAGGCCGCTCCTCCTTCACCCGGGGAAAAAAAAGGAGATAGCATGTGCAGCATCTTGCTCCGGAAAGGCTGTACGTCGAAAACTAAACCCGGAGCTACGCTCGTAGAGGCTCTTGTGGCTTTGCCTTCGGACGCGGGTTCGATTCCCGCCACCTCCACCAAAATTTTTGTGTGTTTTAAATAAGATTTTGTAAATGGGTAGCATAAGTATGCCGTTGCGGCAAACTATGCTCTTTTTTTGCGCACTACTGGAAAAATTATATGGAAGAATTGTTTGGTTCAGATTTAATAGAAAAGTGGAATCAATATGTAACCCAGGATTGGATTAATTCTCTTGTAGTTTTCTCCGGCAATTATAGGCTCTACTGCAGGTTGGCGTTATTGTAAAAAATTCCTTGGAGCTCTGGTAAGAGTTCTATATTTTTTAACCCTTATATAGCAAATGGGGGCACGTTAATGATATAATAATGTTAACAACCTCGTTGCACTCCTACGAATCTATCCTGGTCGCAATTTGACTGCAGCAGGCTTCTGTTTGCTCGTTTAACTCTTAGTTAATGTAAAATGTTCCTTGCACATTTGTTTTATTCTAAACCGGAGGAAAAGCGAAATATGTCCTTTTATGAAACGATCTATTCCCAGCTTCCAGAGGCCGTTATTCTTACGGATAAGCTTTATAGAGTCGTGTCTCTCAATAAAAAAGCTGAGGAAATCCTGGGTGTAAGAGAAGCAGATGTACAGGGGATAAGGTTTTTAGAACTGGTAAATTCTCCCCAGATATATTCCTTGCTCGAGGAAACATTATTGTTCTCCAGGTCGCCGAATCTTACCTATGAAAATTCGACCATTATGTTGACGGTAAGGGACAGGAAAAAATTTTTTAAATTGTCCATGGTCCCCATATTTTTTTACGGTGAACTGAAATTTGTTCTTACGACTTTAACTGACATTACCATGTTAAAGGAAATTGAACAAATCAAGACAGATTTTTTTGCCACTGCTTCTCACGAGTTCCGTACTCCTTTAACCTCTATTCTGATGGGAGTAGGGATTATCAAGACTGGCCAGTTGGGAGAATTTTCGCCCAGGGGCAAAGAGATCCTGGAAGCAATTGAGGAAGATTGTGCCAGGCTTCTAAAATTGTCAAATAACCTGCTGGACCTTTCCCGTTTGGAGACAGGGACAATCGCCATGGAAATGGAAGACACCAGTGTCTACAAAATGGTTAAAGCTGCCCTGGGGACCTTAAAGCTGCAGGCTGAAAGAAGAAACATAAAACTATACACCAAGCTGCCTCCGGATTTACCTCTTGTCAAGGTCGATATTAATAAAATCATCTGGGTATTAACCAACCTGTTGGGCAACGCTCTGCGCTATACCAACGAGGGTGGTTCTGTTACAGTTAAGGCCATGAGAAAAGGAACCCGGCTTTTTTTCTCTGTTATTGATACGGGGAAAGGAATTCCTGCGGAATTTCATGAAAAGATTTTTCAAAAATTCATTCAGATTAAAGATGAAGATTTCCCCAGCGGTGGGGCCGGGTTGGGGTTAACCATTTGCAAGGAAATTGTGGAGGCCCATGGCGGAGAAATCTGGGTAAAAAGTGAACCCGGAAAAGGTTCAACTTTCACTTTTTCCATTCCCGTAGGAAGGAGCTAATTTAAAAAGGAGGAAAAGATTTTGAAAGACATAAAAAAAATTCTAATGGTCGAAGATGAAAAAAATATTATTTTAGGTGTTAAAACTTGCCTGGAATTAGCGAATTATAAGGCTGTGGTGGTCCAGGACGGTGAAAAAGCCATTGAGGTTGCTGTTAAGGAACAGCCCCACCTGATCTTACTGGATCTCATGCTGCCAAAGGTCGATGGCTTTGAAGTTTGCCGGCAGCTGAAATCACGGGAGGATACCAAACATATTCCTGTTGTAGTTTTAACAGCAAAAACCGGGGAAGAGGACAGGGATAAAGCCAGGATGGCTGGTGCTGATTCCTATATGACCAAGCCTTTTCGTCCCGAGGAGCTCTGGCAGGAAATAAAGCGTTTTATTGTATAATATTTTCAAAAATTATCCTTGACAGTAGAAATATAACTGGTTATAATTAGCATAGGGTAAAATAATATAACTCTAAATCACGATAAAGGCAAACCCAGCGAAAGCTGGGGACGCAAAGCCAAGGGTCTAAAGCAAGGATATGTTCCCTGCCATGACAGCCGGTTGCCGAAAGGTTTAGGTGTAATGGGGATGTCTGTTATACCTGCTTTCTAATGCAACGGGAGCAGGTTTTTTTGTCCCTGCCATCAGGTAGGTTGATTACTGATTTGCTTCAGGAAGGGGACAAGGCATTCTCCGGCCCGCCTACACATCCACGCAATTTTTATTCCAGCCTTTTTTAGCAGGGCCTGTTTTCACGTCTCCAAAAAATAGGCCAGATGTAGCAATTAAGGTCTAATTTTTTGTTCCCTCAAACCTTTCTTCATTTGCGTTTTTCTCGTTGGTTTGCCACAGAGACGCTGCACCTCACTAATTATTCCTTTTTACCCTGCTCGACAAAAAGCGGCTTCCTTTAGCTTTTTTATAAGGGAAGCACGGTGGAGGTGGTTGATGCTTAACCTGGTAAATGCCCTGAAAACCTCTTTCCCTTTTAATTTTTCGATCAAAGAAGCTATTTTCTCTTTTTTAAGTCTAAATGTTTAGTTAAGCAGGTTTGTCAGGGTGAAACAGCTGAATGTTGTGCACTAAGAGGGTAATGGAAAGGTAAAAAACAAAAGGAGGTAAATGAAAATGCTGCAAAGGTTAATCTCTTTGCTGAAGGATGATGAGGGACAAGGCCTGGCCGAATATGCCCTGATCCTGGTGTTAATAGCCGTAGTTGTTATCGGGGCCTTAACTATTCTGGGAGGAAACATCCAAGAAGTTTTCAACAGTATTGCTACCTCCCTGAGCGGTAGTGGAAGTTAAACGGAATAAAACCAAAAAACTAAAAAATAACAACTTAAAAACCTCTAAACGACTACCTTCAGCCCACAGAACTCACAACAGAACAAACCCAAAAACAGAAGAACCCTATAAAACCAGCAGTTTAGATGGAACCTGTTTTGAAATCAATAAAAAGGGGTTGTCCACGTTAACTTTGGCAACAACCCCTTTACTTTTTCTGGTCCTTGAAAACTTTTATTACCGGTTTGCTCTATTTCTGTTCGCATCGCTTTTGCAGCTTATCCCATTCCGCATCCACATTTTCCTGTATGATATCCAGTATTTTTTTATTTTCTCCCTTGAAGAGATGAGCAAAACGCCCCTGTGATTTCAGGTATTCTTCCACAGGCTGTTTTTTAACGCTGGCGGTTAAACTCCATTTTCCGTTTTCCACCTCGTAAAGAGGCCAGATACAGGACTGTACAGCCATCCTTGCCACTTCTATCGTTTTTTCCATGGGATAACGCCAGCCACGGTGGCAGGGGGAGAGAACGTTAATAAAAGCAGGGCCGTCGGTGGCAAAGGCTTTCTGCGCTTTGCGCACCAGGTCTCTCCAGTGGCTGATGGATCCCTGGGCTACATAGGGGATGTTGTGAGCAGCTGCAATAGCAGTTAAATCTTTACGGTTTTCTTTTTTGCCGGAGCTATACCTGCCATAGGGGCTTGTCGTTGTCCAGCTTCCCATGATAGTTGCACCCGAACGTTGAATACCGGTGTTCATATAAGCCTCGTTATTATAACAGACGTAAATAAGGCGGTGCCCCCGTTCCAGCGCCCCGGAAAGGGCCTGCAGCCCGATATCATAGGTCCCGCCGTCTCCCCCGAAAGCTATAAAACGGAAATCTTCCTTAATTTTCCCCTGTTCTTTCAGGGACTGGTAGGCGGCTTCTGCCCCGCTCAAGGTAGAAGCGGCGTTCTCAAAAGCGCAGTGGATATAGGAGGTATTCCAGGAAGTGTAAGGGTAAATAGTGGTAGAAACCTCCAGGCATCCCGTAGGGTTGGCTATGACCAGCTTGACATCGTCCGGCGCTCCCATCAAAATTTGCCTGACGACGATAGAAGCTCCGCAGCCAGCACATAAGCGGTGCCCCCCTGAAAGGAACTGGGGTTTTTGGACCAGATCTGTTAATTTAGTAGACAATTAATTTCACCTCCTATTCCCGTAACCCAAGGTAGTTTATCGACTGCTTAACCTGCCCGCTGCGGGCAGCTTCTGCCAATTCGGCGGCAGCTTTGTTGATAAGTTCTATGGAAAGGTCGCGACCTCCGAGCCCGTAAACATAATTGACCAGGAGGGGCTTTTTTTCCAGATCATATAAAGAAGAGCGCAACTCTATAAAGACAGGGCCTCCCATATTTCCGGCAAAGGTGTTGGAACGGTCAAAAACGGCTACAGCCTTCATACGAGATATGGCTTCTGCCAGTTCCCTGGCCGGGAAGGGCCGGAAGGCACGCAATTTAATCATGCCAATGGGTATTCCTTTAGCACGCATGGTTTCCACTTCATGGCGCACGGTTCCGGCGGCGGACCCCAGGACAACAATGGCAAACTCGGCATCTTCCATTCCTATAGTTTCAAAAAGGCTGTAAGAACGGCCGGATATTTTCCCAAATTCCGCTCCCACTTCTTTTATAACCCCGAAGGAATTTAACATGGCTTCTTCCTGCTGCCGTTTAAATTCAAAGTAATAACCGTAGAGGCCGTCAAAGTTCCCCACGCTGACAGGGTTATTGACATCCAGGAGGGAATACGCCGGCTTAAACTCACCGACAAAATTGGCAACTACTTCATCGTCAAGCAATTCCACTCTGTCTATGGAATGGGAAATAATGAAGCCGTCAAGAAGAACCATTACCGGTAAAAGAATACCGGGGTCTTCCGCAATACGAACTGCCTGAATGGTATTATCGTACGCCTCCTGTGCATTTTCCGAGAAAAGCTGTATCCATCCCGCATCCCTGGCTCCCATGCTGTCCCCGTGATCACAGTGAATATTGATAGGCGCGGAGAGCGCCCTGTTGACATTGGGCATAACAATGGGCAACCTCAAGCCGGAAGCTATATAAAGCAGCTCCCACATCAGGGCCAGGCCCTGCGAGGATGTGCAGGTCATCACGCGTGCGCCCGTAGCAGCGGCGCCGATAGCGGCACTCATAGCGCTGTGTTCGCTTTCTACGGCGACCATGTGGCTTTTAACCAGGCCGTCAGCTACCATCTGGGAATAAGTTTCTACGATCGCAGTTTGCGGTGTAATGGGGTAAGCTGCCACCAGGTCGGGATTTATTTGCCTCATGGCCTCAGAAACGGCATCGGTTCCCACTATGGCTACAATTTTACTACCTGCGGCCATACATTAGCCTCCTTTCCCCTTATTTATCTGCCTTATCCTTTTTTGGCTTTGGTCTCATCTACCATCTGGATAGCATCTTTCGGGCATTCTGCGGAGCAAATTCCACAACCTTTGCAAAAATCATAACCTACTCCGGTGATCTTTCCGTCCCTGGCAAGAACAGCACTGTCGGGACAGTAAACATAACAGATAAGGCACTGGTTGCACTTTTCCTCATCGCGAACAGGGCGGAAGGTGCGCCAGCCGCCTGTTTTGAACTGGCGGGAATTTCCCGGGTCCTTGATGATAGCTCCAAGGGGATGTTTTTTCCAGTCCCATTTTTGGATATCCTTGATGTCCCAGGTCATTCTTCCTTCACCTCCTCGAAGGCCTGTTCCAGGGCTCTAATATTGCTTTCCACCACTTTAGGAGGGAACTTTTTATCAAAGGATTCTTTCAGAAAATTTATGGCCTCTTCTTTGTCAAGAAGGCCTGTTGCTTTTAAAACGGCTCCCAGCATCGGGATATTAGGCATGAAACGACCCAGATTATTTAAAGAAATATGTGTGGCATCCAAGGTGTAAATTGTTCTTCCGTTAACGTTAAGCTTTTTACGTATATTTTTAGGGACTTCGGCAGTGTTAATAATAATAACACCATCATCATCAAGTCCGGCCGTAATGTCTACTACATCCAGGAGCGTGGGATCCACAACAACAACTATGTGCGGGTTTGTTATACCGCAGTAAGTGGAAATTGTCTTTTTGCTTAAACGGTTAAAACATTGGATTGGTGCACCCATTCTTTCAGGTCCGTATTCAGGAAAGGCCTGGAAAAACATATCTTTTGTAAGAGACATTTCGGCCAGAGTTTTGGCGGCAGTTACTGCCCCCTGCCCTCCTCTGGCGTGCCAGCGAATTTCCAAAACACTATCATTAACCATCAAAAACACCTTCTTGAAGTTAGAATAACATATTCAGGAAAAGCGCCTTTGCTTCCCCTTTTAGGGCCTATTTTACAGTCCCTAAAACTTTTGCTGACAAAAATACCATTAATCGTAATTCTTGATAAATGGTATTTTATAAAAAACTACTACATGAACATTTTAAAATACATTTTAACATAGAATATCAAATTATTCTATATAAAATTTTAAAATTCTTGGTCCAGTCAGGAAATTTATATATTCAAAGTGTTTGTGAAATTTGAAACCAGCCACCATGACCAGGGATGGCACTTTTGTTACCGTGTTTACTGGGTAAAAGAAAAGGTGCAACCCTTGACACTCCGGGAAGCAGTTGTTAAACTGTTGAATAAGGGAAAAAACGGTCCGGCCTTGTGTTACAATTTTTCGTATTTTCGTTATTGTTTTAACGGCTGTTTATTGTTTTTACCGGCTTTGCCCTGCATAAGAGCCCGGGTTTTCGCATAGTAATTTATATTAATAAAAGGAGGAAGGTTAGCATGCCTTTCGTGTTAAGCGGCCTTTTTATTTTTGTGGCCAGGGTCGCTGATATGTCTATGGCAACCTTCAGGATTCTCATGTTAATGAGAGGCCGCAGCCTTACGGCTTCTTTAATAGGTTTTGTAGAATCATTACTTTATATTGTAGCCCTGGGTGAAGTTATTAGACGTCTTGATAATCCTCTCAACATGGTGTTTTTTGCTGCGGGATTTGCCGTGGGAAATTTCGTGGGAAGTTTTATCGAGGAGCGTATTGCTTTAGGATATGTCAATGCACAGATAATTTCCGTAGAGTGTTATGATACCCTGCAAACTACGTTAAGGGACGCGGGTTTCGGTGTCACTTCCGTGGAAGGCTGTGGTAAAGACGGTATTCACCATATCCTCCATGTACTGTTAAAAAGGCGTGATTTGCCCAAGCTGATGAGAATGATAAGCTCTGAGGATCAGAAGGCTTTTGTTTCCATCATTGATACGCGCAAAATTATCGGCGGGTTTTTCGCGGCACGTAAGTCCAAGTAAAACATGAGTCGAAGGTCAAAAGTCAAAAGTTGAAGGTCGGAGAGGAAGGGTGTCCAAGTACGTTTACTGAATGACTTTTGACCTTGGACTTTGGACCTTAGACTGAACAGTTACAACATTTTAATTGTATTGGAGGGGGCTAAAATAGAGTGTTATAAGGCCATCGCTTTGCTGGACTCCGGGGTAGGAGGTTTAACTGTTGTTAAGGAAATTTTTAAACAGCTGCCCCATGAAAATATTGTCTATTTTGGTGATACGGCTCATATGCCTTACGGGCCCCGGCCTCATGCCCAGGTAAGGAGTTTTGTTTATGAGATTATGGATTTTCTCCAGACGCAGGAGATAAAAATGATTATTATAGCCTGCAATTCAGCTACGGCGGCAGGCCTGGAATACTATGAAAAAAAAGTCCATTTACCTCTCCTGGGGGTAATCGAACCGGGTGTAAGGGCTGCGCTGAAGCATACGAAGGCAAACAAAATTGGCGTCATCGGGACGGCCGGCACCATTCAGAGCGGCGCTTACCGGGAAGTTTTTAACAGGTTAAGCTGTGGTGACGTCCAGTTATTCAGCCAGCCCTGCCCATTGTTTGTGCTTATTGTGGAAAACGGCCTGGTAGGTTCCCCCGAGGCCAGGCGGGTAGCAGAAGAGTACCTGGGGCCGTTAAAAGACGTGGGAATAGATACACTGATTCTGGGATGCACTCACTATCCTTTGATGAGTGATGTTATACAGGAGGTCATGGGTCCCGGAGTAAAGCTTATCAGCTCCGCGGAAGAAACGGCCAGGGAAGCCAGGCAGGTTATGGAGGAAAACAGTTTGTTATGCCAGGAAGGTAATGCCACACTGCACCATCGTTTTTTTGTCAGCGGTCCGGCTAAGCCCTTCACAGATATGGCTGTGAACTTGCTGGGCAGGGATATTAACGCTTACCAGGTGATTCTACCCAATCAGCTTTTATAAACATACACTGAAATTGCCTGTGTAGTAAAAAAGTACTTCTTTTTTGTTCTCGTGGTGAAACAAATCTTAAGCGGCTTAAAAAGCTGCTTATTTTTTTCATAAATGGCTTCCGGTTGCTATACATATAGTAATAGGACAAAGGTTAAGGAAGTGAAAGTGAACATGAAAGTACGAAGAAACTTGCTTTATTTGATTCTCCTGATTTGTTTGGCAGGCTTTTTCATGCTTGAGGGATGCCTTCAAGATTTTTTACCCCGCGAGCAGCAGCAAAAGGAAGAACCCGAATTAATTATTCCCGGAGAGGATAAGCGGGAACAGTTTGACAAAGAAAAGGAAAAGCTTCCCGAAGGGGTGCTTTATCTTCAGGTATATTTCCTGGAAGGGAGGGGCAACTACCTGTTACCGGTAACCATAACCCTTCCCTGGACCGAAGGTGTGGGCAGGGCAGCGCTGGAAAAACTAATCGAAGGGCCGACGCCGGCACAGGAGATGCGCTATGGGCTGAGTTCACCCATACCTCCTACAACAGAGGTGCTGGGATTAAAGATCAGGGACGGCCTGGCGAAACTTGATTTAAGCGGGTCTTTCTTGAGTTATGATCCGGGGGAGGAAAGGTCGGTTTTAAACGGCATTATCTTTACACTTTTACAGTTTCCCACAGTAAAAGATGTACAGCTGCTGGTCGAAGGTATAGCTCCGGAAGTATTCCCCGGGGGTACACCGGGGAAAGGAACCTTTAGCCGGGAACGGGGAATAAACCTTGAGGTAGCCGAGGACATTAGTAATTTTGAGGATGCCCAGCTGGTAACGCTGTACTTTTGTACCGCTTTAGGGGATAACCATATTTTCTATGTTCCTGTTTCCCGTGTGGTTGCTGGTAATGATGATATTTTTAAAGTTACTATTGAGGAGCTTTTAAAAGGCCCGCGTCCGGGTGGCTTTCTTTTCAGCGAACTGCCGGCAGGCACAGAACTGCGTAGCTTTACACTAAATGAAGGCACCCTCCTGGTGAATTTTTCCAGTGAACTTTTAAATTATAAAGGCGGGCTTAGTGGGGAAAAAAATATTTATGCGCAAATTGTTCTGACCCTGACAGAAATCCCCGGAGTTGAGCGGGTGCAGCTGCTGGTGGAAGGAAAGAAAATAATCCTGAACTATGGAACATCCTTTCAGGAACCCTTATCACGTCCCCTGCTTATTAACCCCCTAATTTGAAAAATCATCAAGGTGTTATTTTTTTAATCATATCCCACGGTGGGGCCGGTACTGGTATAACCATGGCGGTGAACGCTTATTAGGGCTGCCTTCTTCTTTTTAAAGAAGGTGTAAGTCGATTTATTTTTAATAGTAAATGGAAGCTTCCCTGACAATGGTACCGGCCCAGAAGTCACCATTACGCCTTCCGCGGGGATCATTGGTTATGGCCAGGAGCTCAACGACATAAATAATTATTGCCACTATCCCGCTAATAATCCAGCCTACCAGGGGAATAATGGATAGTACGACAGGTAAAGCAAAAATAATATTACGCCGGAAGGACTCTAGATAGGTTACCTGCTGACCATATTTAGTAGTTACCTGAAGGTTAAGGAGTTTCTTGCCTGGGCTTCCTTTTTCCGTTAAACCGTCCCGAAGAAGCATATAAAGAAAACCAATTAGCCAGCCTATAAAGGGAACTAAAGACAACAGGGAAGCTATAACTGCATCAACCAGGAAAGCAAAAACACGGCGTATGATCATCTTATTTCACCCTTAGTCCAGTTTATAAATAAATTCTGCAAATTATTCATAAATCCCTGCAAAAATGACAGGTTTTACGTTAAAATATGTCTAAGGGATTTTTTTTCTGAGGTCATTATACTTAAAAAAATATTTAGAAAGCAGGTATTGCCAGTGCGTTTTGACGGCCGAATTAATGATGAGCTTAGAGAGGTAACAATTACAAGGCACTTTCTCAAATATGCGGAAGGGTCTGCACTAATACAAATCGGGAATACCAAGGTACTGTGTGCTGCTTCGGTGGAAGAGGGAGTACCTTTCTGGAGGAAAGGTGAACAGCGCGGTTGGATAACGGCAGAATATTCCCTGCTTCCCCGTTCAACCCACAACAGGACTACCAGGGAGGCAGTCCGGGGTAAGTTAAGCGGGCGTACATATGAGATCCAGAGGCTTATCGGCAGATCTCTCCGTTCTGTAGTGAACCTGGAGGCCCTCGGTGAAAGGACTATCTGGCTGGATTGTGACGTGCTGCAGGCCGACGGTGGAACCAGGACGGCAGCCATTACAGGAGCGTTTGTGGCCCTGGCTGATGCCCTGGATTTCCTTTACCGGGAAGGGAAAATCGAAAAATTTCCTTTAACCGATTATATCGCGGCCATAAGCGTGGGGCAGATAGAAGGGGATATCCTGCTGGATCTCTCTTTTGAGGAGGACAGTAAAGCAGACGTAGATATGAACATTGTTATGACCGGAAAGGGAGATCTGGTGGAAATTCAAGGGACCGCCGAAAAAAAACCTTTTACCAGGGAGGAGTTAAACAAGTTTTTGGATCTGGGGGGGATGGGTATTAAAACGCTTATCTCCAGGCAGCGTGAATCTCTGGGTGAAGTTGCTACCCGGATCAGTCCTTTTACAAAAAAATTGCTTTTAGCTACGCACAACGAAGGGAAAATTTCCGAACTCAAAAAAATGCTTTCATCCCTTCCCCTGGAGATTTATTCGCTTAAAGATTTCCCCCAGCTTCCTGTGGTGGAGGAAACAGGCTCCACTTTTAAAGAGAATGCTGTTTTGAAAGCGGAAACCATCAGCCGCCTGACCGGTGAAGCTGTCCTGGCCGATGATTCCGGGCTGGAAGTAGCGTGCCTAGGTGGCAAACCCGGGGTTTATTCGGCACGTTTTGCCGGAGAGGGAGCTACAGATGAAGAAAATAACGCTCATTTGTTGAAGCTGATGGATAAAGTTCCCCTACACGAGAGGAAAGCGCGCTTTGTATGTGTTATGGCTCTGGCTGCTCCCGGGAAAAAGACAAAGACAGTGGAAGGGAGCTGTGAGGGTTTGCTGGCTATCTCGCCCCGCGGCAATCATGGTTTTGGTTATGATCCCCTTTTTATCTATGAGGAAGAGGGTAAAACCTTCGGGGAAATGGATCTGGAGACGAAAAGCCGTATTAGTCACCGCGGGAAGGCTTTGCAAAAAATGAGGGAGCTGATAAGCAAGTATTGAATTTCTCCTGGCTATGTGTTAAAATGAGTGGCACAGCAAAGATTCCCGGTCCGGGGCGTAGCGCAGCTTGGCAGCGCGCTTGGTTTGGGACCAAGAGGCCGCCGGTTCAAATCCGGCCGCCCCGACCAGAAGAAAAAGCCACTTCTTAAAATTCAGAAGTGCTTAAAATAAGCCTAAAATAAGCCTAAAATAGCGTTTTTACATTAGTTTTTGAAAAAAGAAAAACCGGGAGTTGCAGCTCCCGGCTAACAAGTCTCAAGTGGAAAAAAAATTGGCCTTTTGGAAAGAACTTTTCTGATAAAAAGACCCGCCATAGCGGGCCTAGTTTCCAAGATATTTCGCCGCCTTCTCTTTTTTCCTTCTTATGTTATTCTAAAAATTTTAATTTGTCCACAATTTTCTTTAAAACCTCCACTTCTTCCTTGTTTAAATTAATAATTTTCAGCAACAGAGCGCTGTCCTTGCTAATGTACCCTGCCCTGTACAAAAGCTCTTCGTATGAAACTGGCAGGACACCGGCCAGCTTTTTCAGTATCTCGGGGCTGAAGGGCGGGCGTTCTCCTCTTTCGGCACGTGAGATATGCGAAGCGCTTATTTGCGCTTTCGCTGCCAGCTTCCTGATCGAGTACCCCTTCTGTTTACGGAGCTTCTTAATAAATTGCCCGAACTCTGCACTATCTTTTTCAGTCATATTATCTGTTCCTTTTTGCTTTAATTGTTTTCAACAAGTTTATATTTCTTGTTGACAAAGAACAACTGAGTTTGTTAAAATAGCAGTACCTATTGGGGACAAGTACAGGAGGCGCTTACCATGCTTAAACTCAACGTGGAGAAGTTGCGGGCCTATATGGAGATCAAGAGCTGGTCTGAGAGGGAACTTGCCCGGAGAATGGGTCTTAGCCATTCTGCCGTAAATAGGGTCCTGCGCGGCGAAAGAGAGCCGGGCAGGAAATTTATAGATAGAGTATTGCTAATCTGCCAAGGTCTGACGTTTTACGACCTTTTTTACCAAAATCCGTTTCCAAATGACAACATAAATTTTACACAAAAGCTAGGATACTCAAAAAGTTATTAAAATATAACGCCCCCGGAAACTGCAACTTTCCAGGGGCGAGGAACGCAGGAACACCGCTGTAACCGTTATTAATTATAGCACTATAAACAACTTCTGTCCATCCAGTTTTTGGACAGCCTATAACGGCGCGTGTTCCTGCGAATACACGCCGTTTTTCTTTTTAGGCTGGGGAGGTGATTTATGGTTAGCTTTAGATTACACGAACTAATTTAAAGCAGGCTCTTATGCCTGCTTTTTTTAAAGGGAGTTGAAACTTATGGTGTACGAATGGACCTGCCCCTACTGCGGCGGGAAGGCATATTCCGCAGGGGCGTATAGAGGCGAAGAAAGAACCAAGTGTATTTACTGTGCTGAAGAGTACAAAAATCCGTATTACGAACCGTCTCCGGACAAAATAACCACAAGAAAGGACGGTTAAAATGACGAACAGATTCGGCAGGGAAAAAGGTTAATTCCTGCCGGGAAAAGGAAAAAGCCAGGCTTGTGACCCGGATAATTGAGGAGGCCCCTCAGCACTGTAATTATCTCCTTCATTCGGGCCTCCAGGAGTAATGCAACAGTCGTGGCGGCTATGGCGGAATAAAGGAAGGCGGTTGTGCCGTAAAACAAAAATTTGTCTCCAAGTAGTATTTTCTTTTCAATCTTCCCTTTGCTTGTTACCATAATCTGAGTTTGCAAGCTAATCATATCAGGTGCTGTTGGAGCATACGGAAGAACTATTCTCTTGGTTTCTGTTTAGCAGCCAAGCGACTGGAACTAAAGCCATACAAAAAGTAAAAAATTATACCTAAAATTAACCAGGAGATAAATCGTATCCAAGTAATACGAGGTAGATGAAGTACTAGGTATAGGGATATGACAGCTGAAGCAATAGGAAGAAATGGAAACAAAGGTACTTTAAAAGGACGTAACAATGCAGGTTGTTTATACCGCAATATTATAACCCCAATAGAAACCATGATAAAAGCAGTTAGTGTACCAATATTAGCCAATTCGGCAACTACTCCTAAAGGAAGAAATCCACCTATAATAGCTACCATTGTAGCTGTAATAATAATAATTATATAAGGGCTTTTAAACCGGGGGTGAAGCCGGGAGAGTTTGAATGGTAAGAGACCATCTCGAGCCATAGCGAAAAAAATTCGGCTTTGGCCAAAGATACTTACCAAAATAACACTACTTAGACCAGTAAGGGCACCTACTGAAATGATTCCCGAGATCCATGGAAAGCCAATCCGTAACATGGCAAAGCTGAGGGGAGAAGGAACATTAAGATAACGATAGTTAACAAGGCCTGTAAGTACTAAAGCTACTAGCATGTAAAGTACGCTGGAAACAGCTAGCGAGCCCAAAATTCCTACGGGAAGGTCATGCCCTGGTTTTCGGACTTCTTCTGCAGCAGTAGATACCGCGTCAAAACCGATATAGGCAAAAAAAACAATAGCCGCGCCAGTTACCGCACCCTTAAAACCAAAAGGAAGGAAGGGGACCCATAACTCAGGGTTCAAACGAAGTGATCCTACAACAATAAAAAGGACAATTACACCTAGTTTTATGATAACAATTATATTGTTTACAATAGCCGATCTCCTAGTACCAAGGATAAGGATAACCGCTACAAACCCAACGATAATTATTGCAGGTAAATTACATATTCCCCCTTGGGACGGGGGTGTGGTAATTATCATAGGGAAATTAATTCCTGCAGCCTGAAGTAGATTGACCAAATAACCCGACCAGCCAATGGATACCGCTCCAGCAGCTACAGTATATTCAAGGATTAAATCCCACCCTATGATCCAGGCAATAATCTCTCCCAGACTTGCATATGAATAAACATATGCACTTCCGGCAACTGGTACCGTAGAAGCTAGTTCTGCGTAAACTAATGCAGACAATGCACTTGCAATACCAGCCAGTATAAAGGACAAAACAGAGGCGGGGCCAGCATAACGTGCTGCGGCTACTCCTGTTAAAACAAAAACACCAGTTCCAATTATTGCCCCAATACCCATTGTAATAAGATCAAAAGAACTGAGACGGCGTTTAAGACCTATTTTCTTGGAACCTGTTTCTTCGTAAAGGATCTGAGTTATTGTTTTACGCCGAAAAAAAGAGTGTAAATTCATAGAATTATGTCGAATAAAAAGCTTGAATATAGGGAAGTCGTTATCGACACTATATTCCTTTCATTTATTTATTTCTTACTTGGAAGTTCAAAAAATCATTTTTTATATATAACCGCATACCTGCATACAACTTACTGGTATCTATTCATCTTTGGATCTTCTCAATAGATATTAGAACAACCCGTAAGAAAAACACCACATTCTTAAATTTAGTTAGTACATTTTTAAGTATTTCCGCATAACTGTGTTTTATTCTAACTTGAAATCAGTTTTCCCCGGAAATTAACCGGTTATTAACAAAAAAATTACCAATGCTTGTTCCGGTACTCTTTTTTTCTTAAATTAATCTCGATAGCGCGGTATCCTACCTGTTTAAGGTAACTTAGTGAACCTCACTTTTTCCTCTAAATTCAACTTGCATTTATGGAAATAAGAAGTTATAATATAAACACTGTTGTAAGTACTAAAAAACAAAATAACCGTAAAGATGCGGGTGTAGCTCAATGGCAGAGCCCTGGCCTTCCAAGCCAGTCGCGTGGGTTCGATTCCCATCACCCGCTCCATTTTATTTTATCGTCTAAAAAATGGGTGAAGCATATAAAAGTATATTGGTTAAAACAAGCATTTTCAAAAAATTCTGGAACAGGCATCAACATAATTGACAAACCTGGAATTTTAATATATCGTAATTAATAAGTATAATTGTGAAAAAAGGCCTTATTACTAAAAAGAAAGGAGGGTTTTAAGCAAATACTCCTCAATGGTCAAATTACTTTTCCTGGGGGGTTTTTTTAATACTTAACTTTATTTAACTTAATAATTTATCCCAATTTTATTTTGTTTTGTCGGTGTACATTGGAGATTTTTTAAGCCGGATAAGTATTAGGTGGAAGTTAAAAAATTTAGAGGGGGGAAAAAAGAGAATGAAGAAGAGAAGTCTTGTACTGCGGGGTTTAGCTCTGTTACTGGTTTTGCTGATCAGTTTCAGCCTGGTAGGAGGTTGTGCCAAACCTGCTCCTACGCAGGACGAGGGAAAGGGTGCGGAAAAGCCTGTAGAAACTGTTAAAGTAGGCATTATCGATTGCTATACCGGAGCGGCTACAACATATACTTATGACGCTTTGGATGGTTTTAAACTGGCGCTGGAGGAAATTAAAGAAGAAGGAACGCTGGGATTTAACATCGAGTTTGTTACCAGGGATGATGAATTCTCCCCTGACAAATCCCTTAACTGGGCTAAGGAACTGGTAATGAGGGAGGAAGTTGATCTGCTGGCAGGTGTAATTAATAGTGCTGCCGCCCTGGGAGTTTCCCAGTATGCCAAGGAGGAGAAAGTACCCTTCCTTGTCTGGGGGTCCATGAGCGATAAAATTACCGGGGAAGCAGGACACCGCTATGTTTTCAGTATGCTTCCTAATACCGCCATAATCGGTCGCTCCGGGGCTATTCAAATGTCCAGTATGCCTTATACCAAGTACTTCCTGGCAGGAAGCGATTACGAGTATGGCCACTCAGTGGTAAATAATTTCTGGGAAAACTTTACGGAAATGAAACCGGATGCAACCAAAGTTGGTGAGCTATGGTGGCCGGTGAGGGAGCCGGATTTCACCCCTCATATCAGTACCATCAGGGCAGCTAAACCGGAGGTAGTAATTGTGGGTACCGGCGGAGCTGACATGGTTCCCTTCCTGAAGGCTGTAAATTCTACCGGGCTGAACAAAGAGGTAAAGATCTGGGTGCACACGGCAACAGACCTCAGCACCTTAAAGCCTCTGGGAGAAGAAGCTCCAGAGGGAATTTTCGGTACCAACCCCTATCACTACTATTTCCCGGATACTCCGGAAAACAATGCTTTTGTGGAAGCTTTTGAAAAGGCCTATGACCGCGCGCCGGCTGCTTTTGCCCTGAACGGGTATATAACCGGCCATAGTATCGCCGAAGCTCTCCGCAAACTGGATACTTTTGACAAGGAGAAATTTATTGATGCCCTTGAAGGTTTAACCATTGACAGTCCCGTCGGCCCTGTAACAATACGGGAATATGATCACCAGATTATTTCCCCCATGTTTTTCGGGACAACTGTCAAGAGCGATCAGCCTTTCCTTGTAGCCGGCGATATCGTTACATTGGCCGGTAAAGATGTTGTTCCTCCTGAAGAAAAAATAAAAGCCAAGCGTAAATAATTGGACAATAACTGAGGAATAAGATTTGCTTGTACGGGAGTTATTGCTGCCATTTCGCCGGGAGAAAATTGTTACGGAATTATGCCTTACCTGGCGGAGTGGCAGCAGGCTCCACTTCGATCATAAACCAGGAAGCCTTGTCCTCTAGTAATTCATGGGCTAGCCGCCAAAAGTTATTTGTTCCTCTTTTTTTAAGTTTCAGCATAACGGTTATGACAAGGTGCCGGTTGCGTAGCAGAAAGGGGTTTCTAAATGGATTTCTCTGCAATTTTATCTCAATTCCCTAATTTATCCACCCTGGCGGGCCAGTTCTTTGTGGGAATGAGCCGGGCCATGATCCTCTTCGTTGTTGCTGCCGGGTTAACGGTAGTAATGGGCGTTCTCAGGATCGTAAATTTTACCCACGGTACCTTTTACATGCTGGGAGCCTTTATAGCTTTTAGCATAGCGCAATGGCTTGGCGGAAGCGGTGGTTTCTGGCTGGCTTTACTGATTGCCCCTCTTATTGTCGCTGCCCTAAGTTTTGTTTTGGAAGGGGCCCTGATGCGCCGGATCTATGACCAGCCCCGTTTGATGCAGTTGCTGCTTACTTATGCACTGGTGCTGGCTTTTAACGACCTCATAAAGATCGTTTGGGGAGTTCATTACAAATCCATGGCCAACCCTATTCCTGGCTCTATTTCCCTGGGAGGGGCGACACTGCCCAGCTATAACCTTATTCTCCTGGCAGCGGGACCGCTGGTGGCACTGGGGCTCTGGTTTTTTATGTCACGCACTATGATGGGCAAGCTTTGCCGGGCGACCGCTACAGACCGGGAAATGGTTGATGCACTGGGGATCAACAGTAAACAGGTATTTGCATCAGTGTTTGTCCTGGGATGTTACCTGGCCGGGCTGGGGGGATCCTTGATTGCACCTACTACCAATATCGTCATAGGTATGGGGATGGGCATTATTATCAATGCTATCCTGGTGGTGGTAGTGGGAGGACTGGGAAATGTCTGGGGGGCCCTGGTAGTATCCTTTATCTTTGGCATCGGAGAATCTTTCGGCGTGCTCTTTGCCCCTCGCTTTGCCCTTGTTTTTCCGTTTTTAATCGCTGCCACCCTGCTGATGATCCGCCCTTCGGGTTTAATGAAATCAGTCTGGTAAGAAAGGAGTCAGCTTGTGTCCACTCTATTAGCGCGTTTTACTGAGGCAAAGAAGATTTTGCTTTTGTTGTTAATTCTCGCTGCCTTGCTGGTTATGTTTTTTATACCTACTTTTCTCTCCAAGTACTCTGTTTACCTGCTGACTGTTATTCTTTTTACCGCCTTACTTGCTACAAGCCTCAATA
>JAGVAS010000083.1 GCA_020060185.1 Desulfovibrio sp.
ATGGTATATTTATTTACGTCCACGGCCCTTCAAATTACGTTCATGGATGAAAATACCGAGTTTGTTCCCGGAGGCCAATCGAAGGCCTGAGCTGAGCTGCAAAACCTGTCTGTGCGAACCTGTAAGCGAACCAACCTTCGCCACCCCATTTTCATATTAATAGGGTTCGGCATAGCTTACGAAAGGTAGCTTGATGGTAGCCATATTTTTATAAACCTGAATGTATCTCTCCGCTGCTTTGTCCCAGTTAAAATTTTTTATCACATGTTCTCTGCCCCGGTGGCGCATTTTATCCAGTTGTTGAGCCTGATTATCCAAAAGCGATATCTGTGCCATCTCTACCATAGCCCTGGCAAGGGCTACAGAATTGCGGGGCGGCACAAGCCTTCCCGTGCTTTCTTCAGGGAAGTCATGCAGATCAAGTATGGTATCATTAATTCCACCAACCCGCGAACCAATAGGTATACAGCCCATGCACATCGCTTCTAACTGCACCAGGCCGAAGGGTTCAAAGTTGGAAGGTACGAGGCAGAAATCTGAAGCACCATAATATTCCCTGGTCGTTTCCCTTCCGAGGTAAGCTATGATGGTCTTCATATTTTGGGGAAATTGATGTTCCAGGCGCCTGGCCTCATTTTCCAGGTGATGATCACCCGACCCCAGAAGTATCAAACGCATTTTTCCTCTAACCTGCTTAGAACCGGGTACTTCCCCGGTCATGATCATTTCAAAAGCCCTTAATAAAATGTCAATGCCCTTCTGCTCAGCATCCAGCCGTCCCACGTTAAAAAATAAAATTCCGTCTTCAAGGCCATATTCTTTTAATATTAACTTTCTCCGTTCTTTTCTAGGAAGATGGGCGTGTTCCAGGTATTCCGGGTTCCAGAACGCTGAGTCGGTACCGTTCCAAACGTAAGTAGTTTTTCCCTCAAAAGTGCTGAAGAAAGTTCGCCATTCTTCGTTTAAATAAGAATAGCTGACAGTAGTTAAATGATCACAATGATGGCCGCCAAACTTTTCAATGTTAAACATGTCTCCTTCCAGGTAGCGGGTATCAACCAGTTCACTTAAATTTACCTCATTAAGCTCGTGAACGGAAATACGTTCCCGGCAGAGACGGTGAATAGTAAAGACAAAAGGTATTTTGAAATACTTTTTAACCAGCCCTCCGGCAAAAACGCAGTGCCAGTCGTTAATGTGAATCACATCAGGCTTTTGTTGTTCTTTTTTAAGCATTATATTTATTAAACCGGGAACAGCTTTGGTAAAATGGACCATTTTGGGAATGAACATATCCCGCGGTTGGTACACCTGTGGATAATCCATTACTTCACTGCTGAAAAGAAAAATCCGAACACCTTTCCTCTCCGTGTTATAAACGTTAACGGGGAAAATTTTATCCCCCACCATGATACGAAAATCGCAATACTTTTCAGGTTTATAGGAAAAACTTTTTTCATCTTCCCGGAGAAGGCCGTGGGCAGGTATAAAAATTATTACTTTTTCCTTTTTGCTCAGAGCTTCTCCCAGAGAAGTAACAGCCTCGGCCAGACCTCCAACTCTAACGGGCAAATGCTCAAAAGTGGCCATACTTATAAGCATTATGGCAACCTTCCTTCCCTTGTTTCTTAAACAAATTTAGGTTGCCCTGTCGCTTTCTTTTTATACAATCTGTCCTTTCAGGCTATAATAATTCTCGTGTAGGGTATAATAGCTTCAAAAGAAAGAGGTGGAAAGAATAATGCATCCTTCCAGCAAGGAATATTTGGATGGAGGAGAAAATTTACCGTTGTATTATGGAGAGGATCGCCTGGTTCTTCTTCCCCGAGATCCTTACTGGCTGTACGCTTACTGGGAAATCAGCATTCCAACCAGGCAGTTTTTAGAATCTGCAGCTCAAAGTGACTGGGAATCTCTTGATCTTGTTCTTAGGGTCCACCGTTTTAATCCGGAGAAGATAGAGGAAGAAAGTCATTTTGATATTCAAATCACACCTTCTTCCGATAACTGGTATATAAAAGCAGGGGTTCCCAACAAAAAATACCGGGTAGAACTGGGATGTTTGCTGCCGGAAAAGGGCTTTAAAACTGTTATAGCCTCTAATATGGTCACTACACCCAGGGACAGCCTTAGTGATGTTATTGACGAAAACTGGCGTTTACCGGACTGGCAGGCACGCCGCCTATACTGGCGAATTGCCCGTAGTAATTTAAGTTCTATGGAGATGATGAAGCGGGGGTTACAACAGGTTAAATAAGGAGCACCGCAGGTTAAAACCGTAGGTTAAATAAGAAGCACCTTGTTGCAACCGGATCCTGTTATCATCGAAGAAAAATCCTCCATTGAAAATCCCATAAATTAATTTCTTTAATAAGTGACTTTAGACTTTTAGGGAAGGTAGGTTAATAAAATGGTTAAAGGTTACCTGGCTTTTATTTTTCACTCTCACTTGCCCTATGTACGCCACCCGGAATATAATCAGTCCCTCGAGGAAAAATGGTTTTTTGAAGCCATAACTGAATGCTACATACCGCTCATCAGAGTCTTCCAGGGACTGGACAAAGATAACATTGATTATTCCGTTACTTTTTCCCTTTCACCCACCCTGCTGGCCATGATAGAGGACCCCTTTTTACAGGAGCGTTATGCAAGATACTTATCCAGGTTACAGCAACTGGCCCGCAAGGAGGAAGAAAGAACAGCAGCATCAGACCCGGTTTTCCTTCCTTTAGCCCGCATGTATCGTGAAAGGCTTGATTTTACCTCTTATCTATTTAATGAGAAATACGGAAGACGCCTGGTAGAAGCCTTTAAAGAGTTGCAGAACAGGGGAAATGTAGAGCTGATTACTTCGGCAGCAACCCACGGCTATTTACCCCTGCTGGGAATACAAAAAGAAGCCATCTATGCCCAGATCGCTGCCGGTGTGGAATACTTCCAGATGATTTTCGGTAATGCCCCCAAAGGAATCTGGCTTCCTGAATGCGGTTATGACCCTGGTATGGAAGAAATCCTGAGCGAATTGGGCCTTTATTATTTTATTACAGCGACCCACGGGGTGCTTTATGCTTCTCCAAGGCCAAAGTATGGCGTTTACAGTCCCATACTTACTCCCGGGGGACTTGCTGCTTTCGGAAGGGACCCTGAAACTTCACACCAGGTATGGAGTTCCAAGGAGGGTTATCCTGGTGATTACAATTACAGGGAGTTTTACCGGGATATAGGTTATGATCTCAACCTGGACTATATCGGGGAATTTCTCCATCCCGCCGGAATGAGAAGCAATACGGGTTTTAAGTATTACCGCATTACAGGCCCTTCAAACCATAAAGAACCATACAACATGCAGTGGGCCGCAGGCAAAGCTTGTGAACATGCCGGGAATTTTGTGTTTAACCGGGAAAAACAGGTAGAATACTACGGGGAAATTATGGATCGTCCCCCCCTGGTAGTAGCACCTTACGACTCTGAATTATTCGGTCACTGGTGGTTCGAAGGACCTTTATGGATAGACAATCTTTGCCGTTTGATAGCAGAAAACCAGCATATTAAGATGATTACCCCGGGAAAATACCTGGAACTGGGATATCCCCTGCAGCTTTCCACCCCTAACCCTTCCAGCTGGGGAGATAAAGGCTACCATGAAGTATGGCTTAATGGAAAAAATGACTGGTTGTACAGACACCTGCACAAAGCAGCAGAAAAAATGATCTCGCTGGCCACCAATTTTCCCAGGGCCGAGGACACATTAAAGGATGCCTTGAACCAGGCTGCCAGGGAATTACTGCTGGCCCAGAGCAGCGACTGGCCCTTTATTATAACATCAGGCACCATGGATATGTATGCCAGATCCAGGGTTACCAGCCATTTAGTCCGCTTTCTAAAACTGGAAAAACAGATCTGGGAAAATAACATTGATGTCTCCTGGCTGCGCCACCTGGAAGCCACCGACAACCTTTTCCCACACCTGGATTACCGTTTATTCCAAAGCCTTAATGAAACAGTACCCGTCGAGAAAGATAAATTGACAGGTGTGATTTAAAAAACGTTTTAAAACTTTAACTTTAAATAGAAACAGCCTTTTAGAGGCTGTTTTTTATTTGAGAGCTTGTTATCGACAGGGGAATTACGGGGGAATTACGGGGACATCTTGGAATTACGGGGAAATCTTATTTAATTATAATTATTAGCTTGCTCTCCCCCGTTCTTTTTTTTCCTGGGCCCTTTAGGACCGCGCTTTTGTGGTTGTAGAGTCCGCCCTAACATCCTCTCAAGTCCAGTCTGGAACTCTTCACTTCCGAGGGGACGACCAGTCCGCGCATGAAGTCGAATGTCATCTGCCTTCTCTGCAGAAAGCTCTTCCATAAGAAAAACCTTCCAATCCCTTATCTCCTCTAACAATGAGAC
>JAGVAS010000134.1 GCA_020060185.1 Desulfovibrio sp.
GGGCCGCTGGGAGGTTCTCCTGGAAGAAGAAAGCTATAAAGTAAAAAGGATTATAGTTCTTCCCGGCCACAGGCTCAGTTACCAGAAACATGCCCGGCGTTCCGAACACTGGGTAGCTGTAAAGGGAGAAGGAATTATTACCCTGGACGGTAAAGAAATCAGATTAACACCGGGAGAAGCCGTGGATATTCCTGCCGGGAGCGCGCACCGTGCAGACAACGAAGGAGAAGTTCCCTTCGTCTTTATCGAGGTTCAACTCGGCAGTTACCTGGGGGAAGACGATATCGTCCGCCTGGAGGATAGCTACGGAAGAGCCTGATGATGGCATGGATGCCGGCAGCCGGGAGGCACTAATAGAAAAATGATCTTCTGTTAGAACCCGTATATGTTCTGCAAGGGTGGCGCAAGGCTATGGCGAGCGACATGTGCAGCGCAGCAAACAGGGTTCAGCGAAGCGACGGCTTGAGATGACCCTGCGGGCATGGAGGCCTGACGCCGGACAGCGCGAACATGGATGTGAGCTCTGCCGGGCAGGCCAATCGAGGGCCTTAAGCTCAAGCTGCTAAACCTGTCTCAAGCGAACCCTTAAGCGAGCACCAGCCTTTGCCACCCGATTTCATAGTAAAGGGGTGCAATCATGGGGAACTACGCCGTGATCATGGCCGGCGGCAAAGGGGAACGGTTTTGGCCCTGGAGCAGGAGTGACCTCCCCAAGCAGTTCTTAATCTTACTGGGAGAGCGTTCCCTCATTCAGCAGACATTTGACCGCCTGACAAGACTTTTCTCTAAGGAAAAAATCCTGGTTGTTACCGGGGAAGCCCTTCTCCCGCTGGTACGGGAACACCTCCCCGGGGTTCCCAGGGAAAATATTATCGCTGAACCGGTGGGGCGCAATACAGCCCCCTGTATCGGCCTTGCTGCCCTGCGTCTCCTTAAGGAAGACCCCCGGTCAGTCATGCTTGTGCTTCCTGCCGATCACCTCGTAACAGACACAAAGGCTTTCCTTTCCTGCCTTGCCAGGGCCATGGAGCTGGCTTCAGAAGAAGATGTCCTGGTAACCATCGGTATTACACCTACCCGGCCGGAGACAGGCTATGGTTATATTGAAAAAACAGGTCAGGCCCTGACCGGAGAACCTGAAGTTTACCGTGTCCAGAGGTTTGTAGAGAAGCCCGACCGGCAAAAAGCCCTGGAATTTTTAAGCTCCGGCAGCCACGTATGGAACAGTGGAATTTTCGCCTGGAAAGCCCGCCTCATCCTGGAGAAAATTCAAAAACACCTTCCCCATCTGTATGAGCGATTAGAGGAAATGGGTAGATACCTGGGGACAGCAGAGGAAGCAGAGGCATTATCGAGGATATTCCCTGCCGTACCCGGAATTTCCATCGATTACGGGGTTATGGAAAAAGAAAAAGAGATTCTTTTGGTACAGGGCAATTTCGGCTGGGATGACCTGGGAAGCTGGACCGCCCTGGCCGGACATTCACCCAGGGATGATAACCAAAATGTCAGCAGGGGACAGCATCTCGGAATAGCCACCACAGGCTGCCTCGTTTACGGCCAGGAAGCTCTTATAGCCACTCTGGGAGTATCAAACCTGGTTATCGTCCAGGCAAACGGTGTTGTGCTGGTTTGTTCCATGGAACATACCCAGGAGATTAAGGAACTGGTCAACCAATTGAAAACCAAAGGCCTGGAAAAATACTTATAATGAAGGAGGAAAAAAGGTGGGTTATCTTAACAGGTACAGGCAGTGGCTGGAATTTCCCGCCCTTGACGAGGAAATTAAAAATGAACTCCTGCAGATCTCAGGCTGTGAAGAAGAAATTGCCTCCCGTTTTTCCCGGGAATTGAAATTTGGAACCGGGGGGATTAGGGGACAGATGGGAGCGGGGATCTCCAGGATTAATATTTATATAGTACGCAAGGTTACTGAAGGTCTGGCACGTTTTATTAAAAACACAGCTTCTGAAAAAGGCCCTGCTCCCAGTGTGGTCATCGCTTATGACACCAGGCATAATTCAGAACGCTTTGCCCGGGAAACAGCTTCTGTCCTGATCCGCTGGAAAATAAAAGTATATCTTTTTGCCGAACCGTCGCCTACTCCGCTGCTTTCCTTCGCCGTCAGGGAACTAAAGGCTGCTGCCGGAGTAGTCATTACCGCCAGCCATAACCCCGCTGGAGACAACGGTTATAAAGTTTACTGGTCCGATGGCGGCCAGATTACCGATAGGCTGGCCCATTCCATTACTGCAGAAATTGCTGGGGTGGAAGATGAACTTCTGGTTGAAACTGGTGACTTAGAGGATGCTTCCCGCCGGGGAATGATGGTTATGATCGGGGAAGAGGTAATTTTAAAATACCTGGAGTACCTGCAGGGCCTTCACCTGGATGAAAACCACAGGGAATACTACCAGCACCTGAAAGTTGTCTATACTCCCCTTTATGGCACCGGTGCTGAAATTATTCCGCGGGCGCTCAGGGCTGCAGGGGCGGAAAATCTTTTAATAGTTTCCCGGCAAGCTAAGCCGGATCCCTCGTTCTGTACAATTAAATGCCCTAATCCCGAAGAATGGGATGTCTTTGACCTTGCCATCCAGCTGGGTGAAAGAGAGGAAGCGGATCTTCTTCTGGCGACCGATCTGGATGCAGACCGGATGGGAGTGGCGGCAAAAGACGAAAATAATTGCTTTATACCCTTAACAGGGAACCAGCTCGGCGGCTTGTTGCTGGAATATATCCTTTCCCGTCGAAAGGAGCAGCAGCGCCTGCCCGTCAATGGCATCGTGATTAAAACAGTGGTGACTTCCGAAATAGGCAGGGCCATTGCCTCTTCTTTCGGGATAGCAACCATGGAAACACTAACCGGTTTTAAATATATCGGGGAGAAGATTAAGGAGCTGGTGGACACAGGTCAAAATGTCTTTCTTTTCGGTTATGAGGAAAGCTACGGCTACCTTATCGGCGATTTTGTAAGGGATAAAGATGCTATCCAGGCCAGCCAGATAACAGTAGAAATGGCTGCTTATTATAAAGCCAGGGGTATTAGCTTGATTCAGGCCTTAAACAGGCTTTTTGAGAGGTACGGATATTTTGCCGAAGAACTGGTTAATGTGGAGCTGGCGGAAAAGGATATGGAACAGGTAGATAAGATCATGGAATTTTTCCGGAGGTCAGCGTTGAAAGAAATTGGGGGAGCCCGCGTTGTCCGCCTGGTTGACTACCTTGCCCGGGAATGCTTTGGCATCCCTGAAGGCAGCAAGGCAGCCACCGGGCTGCCTGCGAGCAATTCTCTCAAATATTTGCTGGAAAATGAGTCCTGGTTCTGCATACGTCCCTCGGGGACAGAGCCAAAAATAAAAATTTACCTTGGCGTTAAAGAGAGTAGCCGGGAAAAAGCCCAGAAAAGAATGGCTGCTTTGAAAAATACGGTAATAGAGCTGGTTAACAGGAACAAATAACATCTTAATGGTAAGCGTGTCCCCAGTCATAGAAATGGATATTATATTCCTCTTCACCATATCTCCAGGCTATTTCCACATAAGAATTAACGAAAAAGTCGTCCTTGAGTTTCTCCTCAAATACCCCTAAGGGTAACTTTTTCCGCCAGGAGGCATCCTCATAATTTAAGTGATACTCAAACTCTTCACCTGGTTGGACAGTTCCGTATTCTGTTGCCAGGTCGTCTACTATTAACCTATAAGTGAGAGGACTTCTAATAACAATGCTTACATCTTCAGCAGGCTTTTCGCCCAGGTATTTTACAAGGCAATAGGCTTCTATTACAGCGTGATCGGGTGTCAGCTCCAGATGGCTTTCCTTTTCCTCAACTTTCCAGATCCCTTCCCAGTACTTGTCCGGGCGCAAACCCACCATCACTTCTTTTCCTTCCTCAACACTGCAGCCGGTAGAAAGAAATAGAAATGTTATCAACAGGAGTAACAATATTTTCCGCATAGCTTTTCCCCTTTCATGGAAGCATAAGAAGCATAAGCTTAGATTCGACATGAAGGAGCTTTACTCCTCTCAAGGGAAAAAGAAAAAGTTCACAAATTCGTTCAACCCGGCAAAAAAATAACCTGCCCCTAACGGAACAGGTTATTTTCCAATGTTTTTTAGTCTTTTAGTGCGCTTAGAATGGAGCGCAGTCTTTCACGGTAACCTGCATTTTCAATAATCGTTCCTGTTACCACCATATCCGCACCGGCCTGCCTTACACGGCGTGCATCTACTGCCGTGCGGATGCCCCCACCAACAATTAACGGAACCAAAAGTTCTTTTTTCACTGCACGAATCATACCGGCCGGGATAGGTTGGGCAGCATTTAATCCTGATTCGAAGTAGACATATCCCATCCCGAAAAGCTCTGCTGCAACTGCGTAGTTGGCAGCCAGCCAGTAGTTATCCCTGGAAATGAGATCCACGCTCGCAGCCTCCCCGACTTTTATACCCGGCTCAACCACTATATAACCTACAGGAATAGTCTCCAACTCCATTCTTTTCAGGATAATGGCCGCCTGTGCCTGACCTCCGCAGACATAGCTGGGATTTTTAGCATTAAGGAGACTCCCGAAAAAAAGGGCATCAAAAGAAAAACAAAGGGCTTCTGCCCCTGCAGGTGAATATACCAGAGGTATGGATATTTTTTCCTTAATAGCTCTCGTCGTTTCTAAGAGGTTTCTTTGGGAAAGGCCGCTTAATCCTGCAACCAGAATGAGATCACTGCCCACTTCCTGGGCTGTAAGGGCCAAACGCCCTGCTGCTTCCGGTGATTGCTTCATCGGGTCGATAAGGGTAATATGAACAGTACCTCTTTTTAGCTTATCTTTTAAATATTGGGTTACGCTCATAATCAACCTTCTCCGATTTCTAATATCTTTCCTCTCTTAAGATTATTATAATAAACTTTTAGATGTTTGACAACTACCAAGATTTCCCGTTTAATTGCTCATAGCCAAAATTCTTTCCTTTGGCCCGAATTCTTAATACTAAGGGGCAATGCTTCAATTTATCGTATATTTTGCCTAGCTAGGGATAAACTACAAGCCTTACTCTTTATAAAAACTTTTTCCTTCTTGTATTTATCCCTGAAAAATAAAGAAGCTGACAAGCGCTGTCAGCTTTACTTCCTTTTTTCGTAACAGGTAAATTTTTAACGCTTGGAGAACTGGGGTGCACGGCGTGCTTTCTTTAAACCGTATTTTTTCCGCTCTTTCATGCGGGGATCCCGTGTGAGGAACCCCTCCTTTTTCAACAAGGAACGATACTCACCATCTGCCTCCAGCAGAGCCCTGGCAATTCCATGCCTGATAGCACCGGCCTGACCGGTAAACCCACCACCTTCAACTTTGGCCACTACATCAAATTTATGCGAAGTGCCGGTTAACTCCAGAGGACGTCGAATTTCCGCTTTTAATGTATCCATGCCAAAATAGGCGCTAAGCTCTTTATCGTTTATTACAATTTTACCCTCTCCGGGAACCAGGCGTACCCGTGCAATGGACTTTTTCCTGCGTCCTGTACCGCAATATTGAACCTGAGCCAATCTTCACACTCCCTTCTTTTTATAAGTATTAAATTATTCAGCCACTCTTTTAGACCTCACTGTCCAGGTAACAGGCTTCTGTGCCTCGTGGGGGTGATGGGGACCGGCATAAACTTTAAGTTTCTTCAGCATAGCCCTGCCTAAACGATTGGGAGGAAGCATTCTTTTAACGGCGAGGTTAAAAGCGATTTCCGGTTTCAGCCTGAGAAGATCATCATAACGTACCTTCTTTAACCCCCCGGGGTAACCCGAATGCCTGTAGTAAAATTTTTGCCGCGGTTTATTGCCGGTTAAAAGAACATCTTTAGCATTAACAATTATCACAAAGTCACCCGTATCTACATGGGGAGTGAAAACGGGCTTATGCTTGCCCCTTAAGATCCTGGCAACCTCACTGGCCAACCTCCCCAAAGGCAAACCGGAGGCATCTATAATATACCAGTTGTGCTCAATTTCGCTTTCTTTAGCCATATAAGTTGTGCGCATCATTACCGCCTGCTCCGCTTCCGCCGGCAAACTGCCGGCTCGCCGAGCAGAACTGCACACCTCCTTTCTCTCCTGGAAATACTTAAAATCGGACCTGAACTGCTTTGGTGTGTCACAAGGCTTATTTTAATATAATAATTTGCCACAGTCAAGTTTAAGATCAGTATGAAAAGAGAAATATAAACCTTAAGGGTGAAAACCGCAAGACTAAAAAACCCCGGGTCATGCTAAACCCTTGAAGGACTGGAGTGTATTCCGTGACCAGTTTTCATTTTACCTCTTTTTCAAGCTCTGTAAGAATTTCTCGTAATTTGGGTTTTATCCGTGGTATTTCAATCTTGATAGCATCCCAAACCAATTTGTAATCTATTCCAAAGTAAGCATGAATTAACCTATCTCTCATACCTGCCATTTCCTTCCAGGGAATTTCGGGAGATTTTTCTTTTAACCAGCTTGGAACGTGCTTTGCTGCTTCTCCAACAATCTCAAATTTTCTAATTATAGCACTTGAAGTTTTGTCATCTTGGATTAGTTCATCAATGTTCATATCCTCCAGAAACTTCTCTATAGATTCCATTGCCAGAATTATATCCTTTATGAATAGTTTATAGTCTCTTCTCATACTATCACAACCTCGCTTAGTATCTGCTCTTTTAGTTCCTGCCTTATTGCTCTATCTGAAACAATATCTACCTTAACATTAAGTTTTTCCTCAAGAAAATCTGCAAGACCAATCAAACTAAACAGTGTGGCTCCTTCATGAAATCTTACAAGAATATCTAAATCACTGTCCTTTTTTTGCTCCCCCCTAACGTATGAACCAAATAACCCAATAACTTCCGCCTTGTACTCCTTTCTTATCTCTTCTTCTAAATTTTTAAGAGTTATTAGGAATGCCCCAAGCTTATTTTCCTTCATCCTTTTTCCTCCTTGCCCGGTAAATTTATGCCGCCTGCGGCCAGTAACGGTAAAGAGCTCTGCCTGCTCCTTAACGATAGCCACCAGCGTTTCACATGCGGTGGGCCTGTTACCCGTACCGCTGGAGCAGGCGTTTAAACGCAGCCCAGATTTTTGCTTTACGTTCTCGCATAAGTCCAGTCAATGCTCAGGCTCTACTTGATGTCCACACTTAGCCCGCTCTTCTTTGTTTCTGGAAGCAAACTAGAGGGAAACCGGGAGGCCTGTGGTAAAGAAAAGCTGTAGCGGGCAGGCCACGACGTAGTCCACCAGATCAACTTCAATGACTTTTTACGGATTTACCTTCGGCTCTACCTACAGAAAGGGAACCGTTAGCCATAATAAAAGCAGTCCGGCCTTTGAACCAAATGGTAGATGAAGTATTTTTTCAATCACCGGCTAAATTCTTGCATCTATGGTAAAGGGGGGCTGGCCCATCAATAAAGAACCTTCTCCAGGCAAAGACCTTTGGCCGGAGCTGTTTTTCCTGCTTTCCGGCGGTCTTTACTCTCGAGTATTTTACGGACTTCCTGCGGTTCCCTTTTGTGCAGGCCTACCTCCACGAGAGTCCCTGTTATATTGCGGGCCATTTTATAAAGAAAACCATCTCCCTGGAAACTTAAAACAATGATATCGGCATTCTTCTCCAGGCCCAGCGAAAAAAGAGTGCGCTCCGTACTCTCTACAGAACCACCGGAGGCCTGAAAGGCTTTAAAATCGTGCTTTCCGATAAGAAAGGAGGCACCCAGCTGCATGGCGTCCAGATCAAGGGGCTCATATATGTGCCAGGCATAATTCCTGCGAAAAACATCCGGGAAAAAGCCGTAATCTATAGTATAGGAATAAATTTTCGCCCTAGCATCCCGCCTGGCATTAAACTCGCTGCTTGCTATTTCGGCTTTCATAATAATGATATCCCGCGGTAAAATACTGTTTAAAGCCAGAGGAATCTGCTCCCCGGAAATAATTCCAGGGGCAAAAAAGTTTACCACCTGCCCCCTGGCATGCACCCCGCTATCGGTCCTGCTGGCAGGTTCCACTTTTATTTTTTTCCTGTAAAGCTTTTCCAGGCTTTTCTCCAGAACCTCCTGTACAGTCAGGGCATTCTTCTGGAACTGAAACCCGTGGTAAGCCGTCCCGTCATAAGCAAGAACGAGCTTGTAATTTAGCAAAGAAGATCACCTCATTCTACAGACACGGCCGACAGACTCCTAAACAAATTTATAAAGCCCCCTTTTTATCAGAAAAGTACCAACCTTCGCCACTACATTTCCATGCTAACGCCCATGACTCTGTGGGACACAATAGTGGATGAAAATGACCGGGTTTAGATCCCGCCATTGTTCCACAGACGCTGCGCTATTTTCATATTAACTGCCACGACCCTGCGGGTCACAAAAGCGGATGAAAATGATCTTTATTAGAAACCGTATTATGTCCCGCAAAGGTGGCGCAAGGTTGTGGCGAGCGAAATGTGCAGCACAGCAAACAGGTTCAGCGAAGCGACGGCCTGAGATGGCCCGGCGGACATGGATGTCCGCCGCCGGACAGCGCGAACATGGAGGTGAGCTCTGCCGGGTA
>JAGVAS010000096.1 GCA_020060185.1 Desulfovibrio sp.
CCTCGTGCTTTTTAATTTAAGAACTTGCTGATTTAAAGCAATGGTAACATTCCCGCCCAGGGTGTAAAAAAGTATATCGGTCCAAGTTCGTTTTCTGACATCCTGTCAGCTGGGCCGTCTTCAGCTCTCGTTTCGCAGTGAACTTGTTTCCTCGCTGCACAAGTCACTCCGCCAACAGCAAAACGCTGCGTCTGCGGAACAATGGCGGGAGCTAAACCCGGTCATTTTCATCTATTTTTGTGACCCGCAGGGTCGTGGCGGTTAATATGAAAAGGGCCTGCATCATGCGATGCAGGCCCTTGTTTTTACTACCATATCCTGCCTGAGAGATGCAGGGCTTCCTTACCCTGGCTAAAAACAAAAGTTTTTTCCATGACCCGCCCCAGGGTAAAAAGTATTACTGTGTAAGCTGGAATGCAGAAAACAGCTTCCACGATTTTGGGAGGAACGGTAAGAACTCTCATATATCCAAACAAAGTTTCAACAAAGTATGGAACCAGTAAGACATTTACGATAATAAACATGGCGGAAACAGCTATAAAGAGGGGTAAGATCCCTACTTCACGCCTCCCCCTGCTGGCCAGAAAAATAATCAGGCCGGGAATAATTCCCCGCAAGGCTGCGGTCAGAGTAAAATGTGGCATATAGGGTCCCATAGGATTGATAAAATAGCCGATCATGTCCGCAATAGCTCCAACCAGCCCCCCAGCCAGGGGTCCCATGAAGATACCGGTAAAAATAACCGGCAGTGATCCAAAACCAAGACGAATGCCCTCAACACCACCTAAGGTTATCCGTACACTTAAAATCCGCTCTAGGATGATAGTCAAGGCAATCAGCAAGGCCATTCTTGTTAACATCTGGGTCGTAAGTTTCGCTTTCAAAAAAAACACCTCCTTTCTCTTAAGGATGGGCAGGCTGCCACATCCAAGAGAAAAAGAGGTGTTTGGGCTCTTGCTCTTGTGTGACAGCGGACGCGGTGTCATGTCGCAGGCACATCGACCTGACGCCTTTCGTCTAAGGGCAACTTCCCATCCCTTAGCACTTAACGCATAACACCTACTCTGCCATCAAATTCACACTTATACTATATTTTATAACATTCCTATCTTTAGAACAACCCCTTGACTTTACCCGTCTCCACATCCACGTCAACACGGCGGTAAGCCGGATTGGAGCCGGTACCGGGCATCAGGCTGATAGCTCCGGCCACGGGAACAACAAAACCAGCGCCTTTGTAGGTAAGGATATCACGTACAAAGAGCTTCCATCCCTTGGGTACACCCTTTAATATAGGGTTATCAGAGAGGCTGAGGTGCGTTTTCACCATGCAGGTACCCAGCTTCTGGATTTCAGGGTCGCCTTCCATTCTCTTGGCTTTTGCCAGGGCCTCCGGTGAGTACTCCACACCATCAGCACCGTAAACTTCCCGGGCAATTTTCTCAATGCGCTGGCGCAGGGGTGTTTCCAATTCATAGAGGAACTTGAATTCGGATTTTTCTTCGCAGGCCTCGACAACTGCATCAGCCAGTTCCAGTGCGCCTTCACCACCGTACTGCCAGTGCTTGGAAAGGGCAACCCGGGCTCCAGCTTCTTCAGCCAGGCGGCGAACGGCAGCAATCTCCTTGTCCGTATCAGTGTGGAAAGCGTTTATACAAACAACCGGGCTCATCCCGGACTTCTTGATAACGTTGATAAGATGAATCAGGTTTTCGCAGCCTTTTTCCACCCAGGGGATATTCTCCTGGCTGTATCCGGGATCCAAAGGTTTTCCGGGAACAGGCAGTGGCGCTCCACCATGGCACTTCAAGGCCCTGATAGTGGCTACAAGAACGGCGCAGTGCGGTTTAAGGCCGGAGATACGGCACTTGAGGTTCCAGAATTTTTCAAAGCCGATATCGGCAGCAAAACCGGATTCCGTTACCAGGTAGTCACCAAGCTTCAGGCCGACACGGTCAGCAATAATGGAGTTTTGACCGATGGCGATGTTGGCGAAAGGACCGGCATGGACCAGGCAGGGCTGGCCTTCCAGGGTTTGCATCAGGTTGGGGTTAATGGCCTGGACCATCCAGGCAGTCATAGCACCGTCTACATCCAGATCGGCAGTGGTTACAGGGTTACCTTTCTTGTCATAAGCCACAACGATCCTGCTCATGCGTTCCCTTAAATCTTTCAGGTCAGTAGCTACTGCGAGAATAGCCATAACCTCAGAGGAAACAGCAATGGCAAAACCGGATTCCATCGTGAAACCGTCCATCTTGCCTCCGAGACCGATTACTATATTGCGAAGAGCCTGGGCACAGAAGTCCATAATCCATTTCATTTCTACGTTTCTGGGATCAATATCCAACCTCTTAAGGCCAATTTTACTTAAGAAATTGTCGCTGTAGTTAAACTCATGCTGCAGGCGTGAAGTCAAGGCCACCATAGCCAGGTTGTGGGCATTCATTACGGCGTTAATATCACCGGTAAGACCCAGGGAAAATTCAGTAAGGGGGATACACTGGGCTAAACCGCCACCGGCAGCTGAACCCTTAACGTTCATGGTTGGGCCGCCTGAGGGCTGCCTTATGGCTCCAATGACATTCTTGCCGCGCTTTCCTAAACCCTGAACCAGTCCTACCAGGGAGGTGGATTTACCTTCTCCCAGGGGAGTGGGGGTAATAGCGGTTACATCGATGTACTTGCCGTCAGGCCTGTCCTTTAGACGCTCCAAAACCTTTTTATAGTCGATCTTGGCCACGTAATGGCCGTAAGGAAGAAGTTCTTCCTTTTCCAGTCCCAGCTCCTCAGCAAGCTGGTAAACTGTCTTCATTCTCGATTCTGCCTCTTCGGCAATTTCCCAGTCAGCATGTTTGGTTGGGTCGAGTGCCATTTTAAACCTCCTCTATTTAAATAATTTTTTAAAAAAAAACGCTATTTATTTGTTTTTGGTTATAAACCTTTGTGAACTGGCAACCTCCTACCATTTTTAAAAACTTATTCCCCTGAAATAATGAAAACTGGTGAGGATCTTCTTGATAAGTATAAAACCCGCGGTTAATTTTGCCTCCTTTACCCCCTTTCAAAAAAAATTTTTTCGAATATTTTTAAATATAAGGCGAGTTTAACTCAAATTTACTCCTTAGACGTATTCTACATAGAAAAATAAATTCCTGCCGCGTATAGTTAATATTTTCACTTTTTTAGTATGAAAATAAGGTGGCGAAGGTTGGTTCGCTACCGGGTTCGCACAGGACAGGTTTTATGAGCAGCTTTTCTATGGTGGAGCTCCAAGTTCCGCTCTGAAAGCTCTAGATGGGCGGAAAGTTACCATTGCTTTAGACAAGTTCAACTCATATCAGGGCAGCTCTCGTCGCTTAAGGAGTCGGCCAACAACTCGCTTCGCTCAGACAGTTGGCCTTCTTAACCTTCGCTCCTTGAGCTTTTTAATTTAAGAACTTGCTGATTTAAAGCAATGGTAACATTTCCGCCCAAGGTGGGAAAAAGTATACCAGTTTAAGTTCGTTGTCTGACATCCTGTCAGTAGAGTCATCTTAAGGCCCTCGCTTTAACGTGAGCTTTTATCTTCGCTCCACAAGTCGCACCGCCAAAAGCAAGGCACTGCTTTTAATAGACAAAGCACTGGATCTAAACCCCTGTTAATCCGATGTTCATCATTCGCGCTGTCCGGCGGCGGGCTTCCATGCCCGCCGGGCCATCTTAGGCTGTCGCTTCGCTGAACCTGTTTGGCTCCTGCTGCACATGTCGCTCGCCACAGCCTTGCGCCACCTTTGCGGGACATAATACTACGGTTTCTAATAAAGAACATTTTCATCCATTGTTGTGACCCGCAAGGGTCGTGGCGGTTAGTATAAAAAAACCTGCAGCCGGGGCTATAAACTCCGGCTGCAGGTTTTTATACTTCTTCCCTTGGTTCCCTTCGTATATCTCCTTTTTCACGAAAGATAACTTTTACCTTACTGGAGGGTTTTTCTTTCTTTTTTTCCTCCCAGGCCTTTTTAAATTCTACACCCTGTTCTTTTAAGTTTTTTTCCGCATTCAGGGCGGCAAGGGCCTTGCCTTCCATAAGGGCGGCAATTTCCGTTGCATCCAGGGTTTCCTTTTCCAGCAAAGCTTCAGCGATAGAGTCCAGCTTTTGCCGGTTCTGAATAATAAGCTCCTCCGCCATATGGTAGCACCTGTCTATCGTGCGGCGAATTTCTTTATCAATGGCTTTGGCGATTTCTTCACTAAAGTCCCGATCCCTGGCAAGATCACGGCCCAGAAAGATCTGCTCGTGCTTGCGTCCCAGGGTAATGGGGCCAAGTGCCTCGCTCATACCGTATTCCATAATCATCTGGCGCACGATAGCTGTACCGCGTTCCAGGTCGTTTTGGGCACCGGTACTTACCTCGTTAAATACCACCTGCTCAGCCACCCTGCCTGCCAGCAAAGTAGCAACCCTTTCTAACAGTTCGGAGCGGGTCATATAGTAACGATCTTCTTCAGGGAGCATTAAAGTATAGCCTCCTGCCCTTCCCCGGGGGATAATGGAAACCTTGTGCACGGGGTCCGTTTTGGGCAGGAGGAAACCGACCAGCGCGTGACCGGCTTCGTGAAAAGCCACAAGCTTTTTCTCAAACTCGCTGATGACACGGCTCTTCTTCTCCGTACCGGCAATAACGCGATCAATAGCCTCTTCCATCTCATCTGGACCCACAACTTTTTTGTTTCGGCGGGCTGCCAGAAGAGCTGCTTCATTAACCAGGTTCTCTATATCTGCCCCGGTAAAACCTGGTGTTCTCCTGGCCAGAACTTTTAAATCGACGTCAGGTGATATGGGCTTGCCTTTAATGTGAACCCCCAAAATTTCCTCCCGTCCTTTAACGTCGGGAAGGTTAACGGTAACCTGCCTGTCAAAGCGGCCCGGCCTCAGTAAAGCGGGATCAAGGATATCCGGCCTGTTGGTAGCAGCCAGGATGATGATACCGACATTAACATCAAAACCATCCATTTCTACCAGCAGTTGGTTCAAGGTCTGCTCCCTTTCATCGTGACCGCCTCCCAGGCCGGCTCCCCGCTGACGGCCAACAGCATCGATTTCATCTATAAAAACAATACAAGGGGAATTTTTCTTGGCATTCTCGAAGAGATCCCTGACACGGGAGGCCCCTACTCCCACAAACATTTCCACGAAATCAGATCCGCTTATGCTGAAAAAAGGCACACCTGCTTCACCGGCCACAGCCCTGGCCAGGAGTGTTTTTCCTGTTCCCGGAGGGCCGACCAGTAACACCCCTTTGGGTATACGGGCACCCAGCTCATTAAATTTTTTGGGGTCTTTTAAAAATTCGACAATTTCTTGCAGCTCGGCCTTTTCTTCATCAGCCCCTGCCACATGGTCAAAGGTAACCTTTCTCCGGTCACCATCATATAGCCGCGCCCTGCTCCTGCCAAAATTCATGACCCTGTTTCCGCCGCCCTGTGTTTGCTGCATAAAAAAGAAAAACAGTCCTATAATGAGAACAAAAGGAATCAGATAAGTTAACAGGGTGGACCACCAGGGAGGTTCCGGCTCGGGATGCTGCTCAAAGGGAATTTTATACTGTATGAGCCTTGCCGTAAGTTCATCATCCGGCGGTTTAAAAGTCCTGACTTTCGACCCGTCCGCACGCAAAGCTTCTATGTTATCGCCAATAAGCTTTACTTCCGTTATCTGTCCTTTTTCCACAAGCTCTATAAAATCAGGATAATACCTAATATCACGCACCACTTCGGGTGGCCGGCTAAAGGTCTGTATAAGGGCCACGGCAATCATAAAAACCAAAAGGTAAAAAGTAGCCTGGCGTAAAAAACGGCTGTTCAAATTAGCAAAACCTCCTCTCCTACTCTCAGACCCCTGTATGTTAAATAATTTTATCACACTTATTTTGCAAACTCAAGTAAAACACAAATATCAGGTAGATTTCGATATTTTTCATTATAATCCAGGCCGTATCCTACCACGAATTCATCGGGGATGCAAAACCCGCAGTAATCCGGCTCAATATCCGCCACCCTTCGCTCCGGTTTATCCAGAAGGGTAACTATCTTGAGGGATCCGGGATTCCGGGAAAGGAGGTTTTCCCGCAAATAGCTTAAAGTCAAACCCGAGTCGATAATGTCCTCTAGGATGATAACATCTTTATTTTCAATACTTACCTCCAGGTCTTTTAAAATCCGCACTACCCCCAAAGTAGCGGTAGAATTTCCATAGCTGGAAACAGCCATAAAGTCAATCTCCACAGGAATAGACACTAAACGCATAAAATCAGACAAAAAGACTACCGCCCCCTTTAAAACACAGACAAGCAGCGGTTTTTTATCCTTGTAATCCCGGGACACTACCTCAGCTAAATACTTTACTTTTTCTCTAATCTCTTCTCGTGTGAGCAAAACCCTGGTTTTTCCTGGTAACATGTATTATCCCCTCCAGAAGTTTATATACTAAACAAGCCTTAATACCAAAGCTTTTTTTGTTTTCTCCGTAATTCTACAAAAATGGGAAATTTGTTTTCCTACCACCCAGATAATTTCCTTACCGGCAAGAACCAGGGGAACCTGTTCCCTTTCCTTCAGGGGAATTTTCTGGTCGATAAAATATTTTTTAAGCTTTCTTTTCCCGGGTGCCCCCAGGGGATAAAAAAGATCTCCTTCATGTCGCGTTCTTACAAAAAGACTTAAAGCAGCCTTTTTGCTTTCGGGATTATTTTCTCCTCCGGCCAGCTCAATCACCCTGTCATAATCCAAATAAGCTTCTTTCCGCCCCTCCGGAGGCCAGGAAAGTTCTTCCGGAAGTGCCAATTCCGCCTGCAAAAAAGTTTCTCTACCGGGAATAGCTTTTTTCCCGGGAACCGGCAGGGAAAAGGGTATAAAAACCCCGGGGCGAGGCTGTTCCCCGTATGATATTACCAGCACATTATAATTCCTGACTATTTTCAGACCAAGAGGAAGATAGAGTACGCCATGGGGTGAACCTTCACGGCACAGGTTTAAAACCGCCCTGATATGGTCATAGTCCACTTCACGGGGGACTGCCTGCGACAGCTCAAGAACCGTCCCCTGTCGCATTCTCCCCGTAAGCCGGCTGATAGCCAGGCGCAAAATTCTTCCCTGCAGTGCTTCATGCTCACTAAGGAGTGCCTCTACATCCAATTCCAGGCAACGAGTCTCCTCCCTGGAGATAATTTGAGATAAACGCCGGGAAGCAGCGTCCTGTAAAAAATCCCTGTCCGGGGCCAGCAGGTTTGATAAACGCGCCAGACTTTTACGTATATTGGGGTTGTACTCTTTTTCCAGGAAAGGCAGGAGTTCCAGGCGGATTTTATTGCGTAGAAAACGTGTATCCAGGTTTGTTTCATCAAATCGCGGCGAAAGTTTTTTTTGCCGGCAGTATCTTTCGATTTCGTTTCTGCTCGTTCCCAGCAGGGGCCTGATTAAAACGCATGCTTCTGCTCCCGTCGCTCTTTTGAACTTCATACCTGAAAGCCCATCGAGACCTGTTCCGCGCAGGAAATTAAGTAAGAGGGTTTCCACCTGGTCGTCACGGGTATGACCTACAGCAATACGGGAGGCGCCAATCCTTTTGGCCAGTTGTTCCAAAAACCTGTAACGCAAACGCCGGGCGGCATCTTCAAGTGACAGCCTCCGGCGCTTTCCAAAAGTAAAAGTATCAACTTCACCAATTGTACACGGCAAACCTGCTCTTTTGGCCTCCTGCCGAACAAACTCGGCATCATCCCTGGCCTGTTTGCCTCTCAAACCGTGATTAAGATGGGCTACATAAAGGGAAAAGGTAATAAATTTTTCCATCCTTAATTCATTTAAAAGATGCAATAAAGAAAGGGAGTCTGCCCCCCCTGAAACAGCTATGATTACCAGGTCACCATTATCTATTAATTGTTCCCTTAAAATGGTTTTTTTTACTTGTTCACGCAGATCAGGCATACGAAGGATAGTAAACCTCCTGGAAGAAAACTACACGCCACGACCCTACGGGTCACAAAAGCGGATGAAAATGATCTTTATTAGAAACCGTATTATGTCCCACAAAGGTGGCGCAAGGTTGTGGCGAGCGAAATGTGCAGCGCAGCAAACAGGTTCAGCGAAGCGACGGCCTGAGATGGCCCGGCGGACATGGATGTCCGCCGCCGGACAGCGCGAACATGGAGGTGAGCTCTGCCGGGTA
>JAGVAS010000052.1 GCA_020060185.1 Desulfovibrio sp.
CTACCTGATTCTTACCAAGGCTCTTGGATACGGTGATATTTCCGAAGCAAAACTTCTCTTGCAAGAGGTTGGTTAATTGCTGGAAGCATATTCTCGGGGTATTCTGAATTCTGACTACTGAATTCTGAATACCTGAATAGTAATGCAGGTTTTAAGGTGAGGAGGTGTGACGTTTGCCTGTAACTAAGCTACATGTACGCAAAGGTGATAAAGTCAGGGTTCTCTCCGGAAAAGATAAGGGTAAAAAAGGAAAAATATTAAGAACGTTCCCCAGCGAAAAAAAAGTGCTGGTTGAAGGTGTTAATATTGTTAAAAAACATGCACGCCCTACACAAAAAGTTCCCCAGGGCGGTATCAGGGAGATGGAAGCTCCCCTAAATTCCAGTAAAGTTATGCTTATTTGTCCATCTTGCCAGCAACCTACCCGCATTTTCCGTCGTGCCCTGGCCGATGGGAAAAGAGTAAGGGGTTGTAAAAAGTGTGGCGAGTATATTGACAAGTAAGGCTGTTGAGATACATCGTTGTACCTGCAGGGTAGGTTAAGGAGGTGGAAAAATGTCCAGTTTAAAGGAAAAATATATTGAAGAAATCCGGCCCGCTTTAATGGAGCGCTTTTCCTATAAAAATATTATGCAAGTGCCGCGGCTGGAAAAAGTGGTTGTTAATATGGGCATCGGGGAAGGCAAGGATAATCCTAAATTATTGGAGGCCGCGGTACGGGAGCTGTCCTTAATTACCGGGCAAAAGCCTGTCGTTACGAAAGCTAAAAAATCAGTGGCCAGCTTTAAGCTGCGTGAAGGAATGTCCATCGGTTGCAAGGTTACTTTGCGGGGAGAAGCGATGTATGATTTTGTAAACAAGCTTATCAACGTAGCTCTTCCTCGTGTAAGGGATTTTCGCGGTGTTTCTCCCAAATCCTTTGACGGGCGTGGAAATTATTCCCTCGGTTTAAAAGAACAAATTATCTTCCCGGAAATAAACTATGATCAGGTGGAAAAGGTTCAGGGCATGGATATTACCATTGTGACAACAGCAAGAACTGATGAAGAGGCAAAGGAACTGCTCCGTGAACTGGGTATGCCTTTCAAAGTTGCCTAGAGTTCGGGGGAGGTTTAACTGTTAAATTAACAGGTTGAAGGGAGGTGTGGCCTGGTTAGGATGAGAACCAGGAGAATCTGTGGCTAAAAAGTCTTTAATCGCCAAAGCTAATAGGGACCCCAGGTTTGAGGTTCGCCGCTATAGCCGCTGCAAGTTATGTGGTCGTCCGAGAGCCTACCTCCGTAAGTTCGGGATGTGCCGTTTGTGCTTCCGAAAGCTGGCCCACCAGGGGATTATCCCCGGTGTAAAAAAAGCCAGCTGGTAGTAGTGGCGTAGAAAGGAGGTTAATGTTTAAGATGATGACCGATCCTATTGCCGATTTTTTAACAAGGATCAGAAATATTTCTTTATCGGGACATGGGCACGTTGAGGTTCCTTCTTCCAGGATGAAAAAAGCGATCGCTGCTATTTTAAAAAAGGAAGGCTATATCAGGGATTTTGAATATATTCAAGATGGAAAACAGGGGATCTTAAAAGTTTATCTAAAATCAAATACCCAGGGCGCCCTAACCGGCCTTAAGCGTATAAGTAAACCGGGATTAAGGGTATACGTGGGCAAAGATGATTTGCCCCGGGTTTTGGGGGGGCTTGGTATCGCGATCATTTCAACCTCCCAGGGGCTTATGACCGACCATGAAGCGCGTAAGGCCGGACTGGGTGGAGAAGTGATCTGTTATGTCTGGTAGGAGGTGATATGGTTGTCACGAATTGGGAAAAAACCTATTCCGAAAGCGGAAAATGTAGAGATTCAGATAGAAGCCGGAAATATTGTTACTGTTAAAGGACCAAAAGGCCAGTTAACCAAAAAAATTCCCGAATGCCTGGAAATAAAAGTTGAAAAAGATCATATTTCCGTTTTACGCCCTTCTGATAAAAAAGAACATCAATCCCTTCACGGGCTGGGGAGAACTTTACTGGCCAATATGGTTGAGGGGGTAACCCGGGGATTTTCTAAAAACCTGGAATTGGTAGGTGTGGGATACCGTGCTGCAAAGCAGGGTGACAACCTGGTATTAAGTGTCGGCTACTCTCAACCGGTACATTTTGTGCCACGGGAAGGCATTGAGATAGAGGTTCCGGCACCCACCAAAATTTCTGTCAAGGGGATTGACAAGGAAGTTGTTGGAGATACTGCGGCCAGGATTCGCAGTATACGTCCTCCCGAACCCTATAAGGGTAAAGGAATTAAATATGAACAGGAATATATCAGGCGTAAAGTAGGTAAGACAGGGAAATAACTTATGCCGGAATGTATAAAGGGGTGAGTATAGTGGCACGAGCACTGGAAAAAAGTAAGGCAAGGAAACGGCGTCATCTCCGGGTACGGAAGAAAATTACCGGAAACCCGGAAAGCCCGCGCTTAAATGTCTATCGCAGCCTGAGGCATATTTATGCTCAGCTCATTGATGATAACAGCGGCCGTACCCTGATATTTGCTTCTACGCTGGATCCCTCCCTCAAGGAGCAAATTAAGTCTACCGGAAACAAAGAAGCGGCTCGTCTGGTAGGAGAACTCCTGGCAAAAAGAGCCCTGGAAAAAGGAATCGAACAAGTGGTATTTGACCGGGGAGGGTTTCTCTATCATGGAAGAATCAAGGCTCTGGCAGAAGGAGCAAGGAGCCAGGGACTAAAATTTTAGAAGCAGGGAAAGGAGGGTATGGGTTTGTCCAAAGTTGAACCCAAGGGTGAGCTTTCAGAAAGAGTAGTTAAAATAAACAGGGTAGCCAAGGTAGTTAAAGGGGGGCGCAGGTTTAGCTTCAGTGCCCTGGTAGTTGTAGGGGACGGGGATGGAGCCGTTGGAGCCGGCCTGGGGAAGGCAGGAGAAGTTCCAGAGGCTATCCGTAAAGGAATAGAAGATGCCAAAAAAAATCTGATCAGGGTGCCCTTAATAGGAACTACTATTCCCCATCCTGTAATTGGAGATTTTGGCGCCGGTAAAGTGCTGTTAAAACCTGCTTCCGAAGGTACCGGTGTTATCGCCGGTGGACCGGTAAGGGCTGTCCTGGAATTGGCCGGTGTCAAAGATATCTTAACTAAAAGCCTCGGTTCTTCTAACGCTTTAAATATGATCAACGCTACCATTGAAGGTCTCAAAGCCTTAAAAACACCGGAAGAAGTTGCCAGATTACGTGGCAAACAGTTAGAAGAGCTTAAAGCATAGGGGGAGTTAAGCGTGAACAAAATCAGAATCAAACTGGTAAGGAGTCCTTTCGGTTGCAAACCATCGCAACGCTTGACCATTAAAGCCCTGGGTTTGAGGCGATTGAACCATACCGTGGAACATAATGATACCCCCCAGATCAGGGGTATGATCGATCGTGTCAGGCATCTGGTTTCCGTTGATGAGCTTTAAACGAAGGTCAAAAGTCAAAAGTCAAAGGTCAAAAGAGAACTACTCAGGAGACAGGAGTCAGGAGTCAGAATGAGAGAACCGGCGAAAACATTTGAAGACTTGCTGGTAGGACCGCATTGCGCAAGGTTCTGTTGAAGAATGCCGATACTACCTGATTCTTACGAAGGATCTTGGATACGGTGATATTTCCGAAGCAAAACTTCTCTTGCAAGAGGTTAGTTAATTGCTGGAAGCATATTCTCGGGGCATTCTGACTACTGAATTCTGAATACCTGAATAGTAACTATGCAAATATCTTAAGGAGGTGTCCTTAGATGCGCCTGCATGAGGTAAAACCATCTCCCGGCTCACGCACTGCTCCCAAAAGAGTAGGGCGGGGTATTGGTTCCGGCCTCGGTAAGACATCGGGCAGGGGACATAAGGGGCAAAAGGCTCGTTCGGGTGCAAGCATCCGCCGCGGATTTGAAGGTGGCCAAATGCCCTTATTCCAGCGCTTGCCTAAACGGGGCTTTACAAATAAGTTTCGCAAAGAATGGGCAGAAGTTAACGTGGAAACCTTGAACTGCTTTGATGCGGGAACGGTGGTTACCCCGGAACTTCTGCAAGATACGGGTATCGTCAAATCCTTAAAAAACGGGATTAAAATCCTGGGAAAAGGGGAACTGGAAAAAGAGCTTACCGTTAAGGCTCATCGTTTCAGTGCCCAGGCCAGGGAAAAGATTGAAAATGCCGGTGGACGGGCTGAGGTGATTTAAAATGATGGAAGCAGTTCGTAATGCCTGGAAAATTGCAGAATTGCGCCAGAGAATTCTTTTTACCCTGCTTATGCTGGTTATCTTTCGCATCGGGGCCCATGTTCCTGTTCCGGGGATTAACCCGGAAGTTTTGGCTGATTTTTTCCAGGAAGATACTCTTTTCGGGTTTTACAATGTTATCGCCGGTGGGGCGCTCAGTAACTTTACCATATTTGCCATGGGTATTATGCCCTATATTAACGCCTCCATTATCATGCAGCTTTTAACCGTGGTCATACCCAAGTTCAAGGAGTGGAGCGAGGAAGGGGCGGAAGGACGGAAAAAAATGATGCAGATGATCCGTTATGCCACGGTTATCCTGGCCCTTTTACAGGCCACAGGTATGACTTTCAGCCTGATACAGCCTGCTATTACGGACCGCCGCACCTCTTCTTACCTGGTGATCATTATTTCCCTGACGGCAGGTACCGCCTTTTTAATGTGGCTGGGAGAGCTTATTACGGAAAAAGGGATAGGTAATGGAATATCTCTGCTTATCTTTGGCGGTATTATTGCAGGTTTTCCCGGCAGGGCAGGTATGATTATAGAACTGTTGCGCCTGGGCGAAATTCGTTTTTTAATGCTTCTTCCGGTAGCGCTCGTGATGCTGGGCCTGATCATGGGCATTATTGCCCTGGAGGTCGGCCGCAGGCGTATTACGGTGCAGTATGCTAAAAGGGTAGTGGGTAGGCGCATGTACGGGGGGCAAAGCACTCATATCCCCCTCAAGGTCAATCAGGCGGGGGTTATTCCGGTAATTTTCGCTTCAGCCATATTAATGTTCCCGGCAACCATCGCCATGTTCATTAACCACCCCATTGCCCGCGGCATTTCTGAAGCCTTAAGCTGGGGAACCCTGCTTAATACGCTTCTTTACGCCGCCTTTATTATTCTCTTTACCTTTTTCTATACGGCTATTCAGTTTGATCCCATGAAGGTGGCGGGAGATATTAAAAAATACGGGGGCTTCATTCCCGGTTTGAGGCCGGGACGCTCAACGGCAGAATACCTGAGCAAAGTCTCCAACCGGCTTACCATAGTGGGGGCCGTTTCTCTGGCTTTTATCTGTGTTCTGCCTATTTTCATGCAGAATGTTTCCCGTCTGAACCTTATTTTCGGCGGCACCGCCCTTATTATTATCGTCGGTGTGGCTCTGGAAACGATGAGGCAGATTGAAAGCCATATGCTGATGCGTAATTACCAGGGCTTTATGAAATAAGGAGTAGGTTGGCTTGATTGTTGTCAAATCGCCTCAAGAGATAGAGCTTATGCGCCAGGCAGGACGTATCGTAGCCAGGACCTTGCAGGAACTGGCCAGGGCTGTTAAGCCGGGTATAACCACCATCCAGTTGGATACCCTGGCGCGGCGCTATATAGAGAAGTTACACGGCCGGCCTGCTTTCCGGGGATACCACGGTTATCCTGCCAGCATCTGCGCATCATTAAATGATGAAGTGGTTCACGGGATTCCCAGCCTGCGCCGCCTTAAAACAGGTGATATCATCAGTATTGACGTAGGAGTCTTTTACAAGGGCTATTATGGTGATGCAGCAGCTACCTTTCCTGTAGGAGAAGTATCTCCCCTGGCGGAACGCCTCCTGGAGGTAACCAGGGAATCCCTTTATAAAGGCATTGAGAAGGCTTTTCCGGGGAATCATCTTTATGATATCTCTGCTGCTGTACAAACTTATGTCGAATCCCAGGGGTTTTCTGTTGTACGCAACTATGTGGGGCATGGTATTGGAAGCGAAATGCACGAGGAGCCCCAGGTGCCAAACTTTGGTCTTCCCGGCAAGGGCCCTGTCCTTGAAGCAGGAATGGTCCTGGCCATTGAGCCTATGGTAAACGCAGGAACCTGGGAGGTTGAAACGCTGAATGATGACTGGACGGTAGTAACCAGGGATAGGAGCCTGTCAGCTCATTTTGAGCATACTGTGGCTATACTGCAGGACGGTCCAGAAATCCTGACCTCTTTTTAGGAGGGAGCAAAAAATGGATATGGAATCAGGGCAGGTAGTGAAATCATTGGCGGGAAGAGATAAAGGGAAACTCTACCTTATCGTCGGCTTTGTTGAAGGTAACAGGGTGCTCCTGGCAGATGGACGCTGCCGGACGGTTAACAGTCCTAAAAAAAAGAATTTAAAGCACCTGCAACCTTACCGCTGTGTTTTTCCCGAGATAAAGGAGAGGATCCGGCAAGGTAATTTGAACGACAACGCCGTAAGAAACATTCTTAATATCTTACTCTCTGCTGAAAATACAAAAGATTACTCCCGGTGTCTCCGGACCTCTTCGCCTGATGGATGTTAGGGAGAAAGGAGGCATGCTAAGGGTATGTCCAAAAAAAAAGACGTTATTGAAGTAGAAGGCACAGTAGTGGAACCTCTGCCCAACGCCATGTTCAGGGTGGAATTAAAAAACGGAGTTAAGATCTTGGCTCATGTTTCCGGAAAAATTCGCATGAATTTTATTCGCATTCTTCCCGGAGACCGAGTGCTGGTGGAACTATCGCCTTACGATCTCACCAGGGGACGTATCACTTATCGCTATAAATAAGTCGAAGGTCAAAAGTCGTATATAAATTGTCGAAGGTCAAAAGTCAAATGTCAAAAGAGAACCGGGAACCTTAGACCTTGGACCTTGGACCTTAGACTTTGAAAGGGGGGCTTACCCGTGAAAGTGCGCCCGTCAGTGAAGGTTATATGTGAAAAATGCAAAATAATACGCCGCAAGGGAAAAGTAATGGTTATCTGTGAAAATCCCAAGCATAAGCAAACCCAGGGATAAAACTCCCTGGTAATACCGATCGGCAGGCTTTGGCAGGAATTGGCAGTATTGCGCATAATTGCTTTTTAAAAAGGGCATTATAATTACGTTTAACCTTTTTTATAAAAAAAGGAGGTGGCAGAACTTATGGCCAGGATTGCAGGGGTGGATTTGCCTCGCGATAAAAGAGTAGAGATTGCTCTAACTTATATTTACGGCTTGGGACGTAAAAGGGCCAAAGAGGCTTTGCAGTATACCAATATAGATCCTGATACCAGGATCAGGAACCTGACAGAGGATGAGATCAGCAGGTTAAGGGAGTATATAGATAAAAACTATAAAGTGGAAGGCGACCTGCGGCGCGATGTTTCCATGAATATCAAGCGCCTTGTGGAAATTGGTTGCTACCGCGGAATCAGGCATCGTAGAGGATTACCTGTAAGGGGGCAGACTACGAAAAACAATGCCCGGACAAGAAAAGGCCCCAAGAGGACAGTTGGTGTACGTAGGAAGAAATAATAAGGGGGGGAGAAAAACGTGGCCAAAAGAAAAACTGCTGCCCGACCGCGACGCCGGGAGCGTAAGAATATTGAGCATGGCGTTGCCCACATAAAATCAAGTTTTAATAATACCGTTATTACAATTACAGATCTCCAGGGAAATAATATCGCCTGGTCCAGTGCCGGAACGGTAGGCTTTAAGGGTTCACGCAAATCAACACCTTTTGCGGCACAGCTTGCCGCGGAGGCTGCAGCACGCTCCGCCATGGAGCATGGAATGCGACAGGTAGAAGTATTTGTAAAAGGTCCTGGTGCCGGCCGGGAAGCTGCTATCCGCTCCTTACAGGCTGCCGGCCTGGAAGTTAACCTTATCAAGGATGTTACTCCCATTCCCCACAACGGCTGTCGTCCACCGAAACGGCGCCGGGTTTAAAGTAGAGAACATTTTACAGGAGGTGTTAAGCCGTATATGGCCAGGTATAAAGATGCTTCTTGCCGGTTGTGCCGCCGAGAAGGCGCCAAACTTTACCTGAAAGGCGACAGGTGCTATAGCGAGAAATGCGCCTTTGGTCGCAAGGGATACCCACCCGGCGCGCACGGGCAGGGCAGGCAAAAAATTTCAGAATACGGGATGCAGTTACGGGAAAAACAAAAAGCCCGCCGCATTTACGGTGTACTGGAGAGACAGTTCAAGCGTTATTTTGAAGAGGCGGATAGGCGTAAAGGTATTACCGGTGAAATACTGCTGCAAATACTGGAAAGCAGGCTCGATAATATCATTTATCGCATGGGTTTGGCCCGCTCCCGTACCGACGCCCGCCAGCTAATTCGCCACGGGCACTATCTGGTTAACGGCCGGAAAGTGAATATACCATCTTACCTCACCAGGCCGGGAGACCTAGTAGCTGTCCGGGAAAAAAGTAAAAACAGTCCCTTTTTTAAAGAACTGGCGGAATGGGGAGCAGCGCAGGGAACTGTAAATTGGTTGGAGGTGGATCGGGATAATATGAGCGGTAAAGTCATACGTGTTCCTTCCAGAGAGGAGCTGGACGTACCCATTTCCGAACACCTTATTGTAGAGCTTTATTCGCGTTAAAAAATTTCTCTGGCAGATAAGGTAGGAGGGAGAAATTTAGTGATTGAGATTGAAAAGCCTAAGATTGAATGGGTGAATAAAGATGGTGATAGCTACGGCCGGTTTGTAGTAGAACCCCTGGAAAGGGGTTACGGTATAACTCTGGGTAATTCATTGCGCCGCATTTTACTTTCATCTTTGCCCGGGGCGGCAGTAACCACCGTTAAGATTGAAGGTGTGTTGCACGAGTTCTCAACTATACCCCATGTGCGTGAAGAAACTCCGGAAATTCTTTTAAACCTGAAGGCGCTGCGCATGAAAATTCATTCTAATGAACCCCAGGTTCTTGTAATTGAGGCCCAGGGTGAAGGCGAAGTACGAGCGGGTGACATCAAAGCGCCTCCAGAGGTAGAAATCCTTAATCCGGAGCTTGTTATTGCCACCCTGGAAGAAGGCGGTAAACTTTACATGGAGATTACCGCCAGCATCGGCCGCGGCTACGTAACGGCTGAGCGCAATAAATTTCCTAACCAGCCAATTGGCGTAATACCTGTAGATTCCATCTTTACACCTATAAGAAAGGTTAATTTTAACGTGGAGGATACCAGGGTCGGGCAAATTACAGATTATGACAAACTAACCCTGGATGTTTGGACTGACGGGAGCATGAGGGCTGATGAAGCTATTAGCCTCGGGGCAAAAATACTCAGCAAACATTTAAACCTCTTTATTAACCTGACAGAGAAAGTGGATGAAGTAGAGATTACCAGCGAGGAAAGTGAAAACAATAAGGAAAAGATTCTAGAAATGACCATAGAGGAACTGGATCTTTCTGTTCGTTCATATAATTGTCTGAAAAGGGCTGGAATTAATACTGTGGAAGAGCTAATCCGCAAGTCGGATGAAGAAATGATGAAAGTGCGTAATCTGGGTAAAAAATCCCTGGAAGAGGTACAGAACAAACTTATAGAACTGGGTTTGAACCTCCGCAAAGACACAGAGTAAAAACCCGGGCATCTTTTTTGGGAAAGGGGGTATAAAACCGGTTTCGATTTTTACTCTTTTTTTCATAGGAACCGGTGCTAAACATGAGTCATCGGAAATTCAGCCGGAAGTCAGGACCCAGGAGGGCTCTCTTGCGTAACCTGGTCACATCTTTTATTATTGCCGAGCGTGTCGAAACTACGGAGGCCAAGGCCAAAGAAATCAACCGACTTGCCGAAAAATTAATTTCCCTGGCAAAGAAGGGAGACCTTCATGCTCGCAGGCAGGCCCTTTCTTATGTGATGGATGAAAATGCTGTCACCAAGCTATTTGAAAAAATTGGCCCGCGTTTTGAAGCCAGGGTTGGCGGTTATACACGGATTATTAAAAAAGGTCATCGCCAGGGAGATGGTGCTCCGATCGTTATCTTGGAGCTGGTCAAATGAAAATGGGGTGGTGAAGGTTGGGGCTCGCTCCAAGGTTCGCTTGAGACAGGTTTTGCAGCTCAGCTCAGGCCTTCGATTGGCCTCCCCGGCAGAGCTCCCCTCCATGGTCGCCTGCCGGCAGCTGACGTCCTGTCAGCTGGGCCATCTCAGGCCCTCGCTTCGCTGAACCTGTAAACTCAAGCTGCACATTCCGCTCGCCACAACCTTGCGCCACCTCCAAAGGGGCAAAGCGGGTGGAAAGCTCTATTTAAGTCATCTGTAATCCATTTTCATCCATTGTTGTGACCCGTAGGGTCGTGGAGGTTAATACCGGGAGTGGAGAGCAAGTGAACGCCATTATTGAACTCCAAAACGTTACCTTTGATTATCCCTCCGGCGATACCAAGCAAATAAGGGCTTTGGAAAACCTTTCTTTAACAATTGATGAGGGAGAATATATTGCTTTAATCGGTCCCAATGGTTCCGGTAAATCCACGCTGGCACGTCATTTGAATGCTATTTTACTGCCAAGCGCCGGGGAAGTCCTGGTTGATGGTTTTCTTACTACACGGGAAGAACACCGCTGGGAAATTCGCCGTCGCGTCGGAATGGTTTTTCAAAACCCCGATAATCAAATTGTCGCTACCACGGTGGAGGAAGACGTGGCCTTTGGTTTGGAAAATTTGGGAATGGAAACCGCCCTTATGGCACGGAGGGTTGCGGAGGCCCTGGAGATGGTTGGCCTGCAGCCCTTAAGAAACCATGCCCCTCACCTTCTTTCCGGTGGGCAGAAACAGAGATTGGCTATTGCCGGTATTATTGCCATGCGGCCCCGCTGCCTGGTACTCGACGAACCTACTGCCATGCTGGATCCCCGCGGGCGCCAGGAAGTACTGGAAACGGTAAAAAAAATGAATAGCCAGGAAGGCATAACGGTAGTGCATATAACACATTTTATGGAAGAAGCATTGGAAGCTGACAGGGTTATTGTGATGGACAGGGGTAAGATTGTGCATAAAGGGACACCGGCAGAGATCTTTAACGGGGGAATAGATCTTTATTCCCTGGGCCTGGAGGTACCTATCATCCCCAAGCTTATCCAGGTGCTTCGTTCCGGAGGGCTTGACATACCGGCCGGTGTTTTGAATGTCGATGAGCTGGTGAATTTTTTATGTTAATCGAAACTAGGAATTTAACGCATATCTACATGCCGGGAACACCGTTCCAGGTGGAGGCTTTAAAAGGAATCAACCTGGGAATTGAGCGAGGGGAATTTGTAGGTATTATCGGGGAAACGGGCTCAGGTAAATCTACCCTGGTACAACATTTTAACGGTCTTTTAAGGCCCAGTTTCGGTGAAGTGCTCCTGGAGGGACGCAATATATGGACCGAGGAGATTAACCTGCGGCAAATCCGCTCCCGTATCGCCCTTCTTTTTCAGTTCCCCGAACACCAGCTCTTTGAAGAAACAGTCTTTAAGGATGTGGCCTTCGGACCCCGCAACCTGGGCCTGGATGGGGAGGAGCTGGAGGAAAGAATACGTTATGGGCTGGAATTGATGGGGCTCGATTACCAGGTATATAAAGACCGCTCGCCCTTTAACCTGAGCGGTGGTGAGAAGAGAAGAGTGGCGATGGCAGGAATCCTGGCCATGAAGCCTGAAGTTGTTATCCTGGACGAGCCTACGGCAGGGATGGATCCTTCAGGCAGGCGGCATCTGATAGGGCAGATTGAGAGGCTTCACAGGGAAGAAAACCTTACCGTTATCCTGGTAACGCATAATATGGATGAGGTCTCTCGCTTGGCGGAAAGGCTTTTTGTTTTTTCCGGAGGGCAATTAGTCTTACAGGGCCCACCGGCAGAAGTATTCGACTCCACGGCATTAATAAGGGAAATAGGACTGGATCTTCCGCCACTTACGGACCTTTTGCACAAGTTGAAAGCATGCGGGCAGAATATACGTACCGATCTCTTTTCCCTGGAGGAGGCCAGCAAAGAAATACTGCATCATTACAGAGGGAGCTCAAGAGGGCGATGCGAAGTATAACCCTGGGGCACTACCTGCCCGGTAATTCCCTTCTTCACAAGTTGGATCCGAGAGTAAAATTGTTAAGCCTGCTCATTCTGATTGTAGCTCTTTTCCTGGTAAAAACCTTTTGGGGTTTTATTCTTTTTGCCTCATTTATTCTTATTATTTTTGCCAGCTCGCAGCTTCCCTGGCGTTATTTCCTGCGGGGTTTGAAGCCGATCCTGTATATTGTCCTTTTTACGCTTATCCTGCACTTTCTTTTTACCAAGGGGGGGCAGGTTTACTGGCGTTTGGGTGCAATAACGATAGAAGAGGCGGGGGTTTATCTTGGTGCCTTTATGACCCTGAGGCTGGTGTTGCTGGTGATTACAACGCTGCTGGTCACTTTGACCACCTCCCCGATTGCCTTTGCCGACGGGATAGAATTCCTGCTTCGTCCCTTCCGCCGCCTGGGGATTCCCGGCCATGAAATAGCCATGATGATGACTATTGCTTTAAGATTTATTCCCACCCTCATGGAGGAAAGCGACAAGATCCGCAAAGCCCAGATGGCCCGCGGAGCGGACTTTGAAACAGGAAACATTTTGCGCCGCGCCCGCAACCTTGTTCCTTTGCTTGTCCCTCTCTTTGTCAGTGCCTTTCGCCGCGCTGATGAGTTGGCCGTGGCCATGGAGGCGCGCTGTTACCGGGGGGGCGAAAACCGTACCAAGCTGCGCGAGCTGCATACCAGGCCCCTTGATTATTTTGGAATTCTAACAGTTACCGGACTCATCCTGGCCATTGTTTTAACCGGCGTATAGTATAAAAATGAGGTGGCGAAGGTTGGTGCTCGCTTAAGGGTTCGCACAGACAGGGTTTACAGCTCAGCTTAAGGCCTTCGATTGGCCTACCCGGCAGAGCTCACCTCCATGTTCGCGCTGTCCGGCGGCGGACATCCATGTCCGCCGGGCCATC
>JAGVAS010000121.1 GCA_020060185.1 Desulfovibrio sp.
ATCTTATCCGGTACAATTTGATTATTTGGCACATTAAAGCCGAAATTGTGCCCCGTATAGCGCGAAAAAAAGAGTATGGTTTATTTTGAAAGATGACAACTTGTGCAGCGAAGCTAAAAGCTCACGTTGAAGCGAAGGTTGGAGATGGCCCTGCCGGCATGGAAGCCGGCAGCCGGGAGGTGAGTAGGATTCGAACTCTCCCGGGAAGGTCATCGTAGACTCAAGCTGAAACGTAGAGCTTTCAGAGCGGAACTCGATAGCGAACCAACCTTCGCCACCCCATTTTCATATTACATCCTGAACTTCTTTACCATTTCCTGGAGTTCTTCGGCCATATTATTAAGCCGTGCCACGTGACCGTTAATCTCTTCCAGAACCGCTGTCTGTTCCTGGCTTGATGCCGCTATTTCCTGGGCTGCTGCAGATTGTTCCTGTGCTCCTGCGGCAATACTAGCAACATAATTGCTTAGCACCGAAACTGATTTTAATATTTCATCAAGGCCTCTTTCTACAAACCGTGCTTTTTTATCCCCTGTTGAAACTGCCACCGCTACAGCCTCCATTTTTTCCACGGCTTCCTGAATTCGCTGCTGAATTCCGGAAATTAACCCTGATATTTCACCTGCAGCCCTACCGCTCTGTTCGGCCAGCTTGCGTACTTCGTCCGCGACTACGGCAAAACCCCGGCCCTGTTCCCCGGCACGGGCAGCCTCTATGGCGGCATTAAAAGCCAAAAGGTTCGTCTGGCCGGTAATCTCCATAATAGTTTTAATGATGACATTTATTTTCCGGGAATAATTGTCCAGATCGGCAACAGAATTACTGACATCCTTTACGACCAGGTCGATCTCTTCCATACTTTTAACCGCTTCCCGCACCGCTGCCACACCTTCACTGGCAATTTTTTCGCTGTCCTTTCCTTTTTGTGCGGCCTGCTCTGAAGCAGTGGCAATTTCCTGTGCTTTATGAGCCACGCTTTCACCGGCCGTTAAGGCGATCTCCTCCATAGCAGCATTGCTCTGCTGTACTGCTGAGGAAAGATCCTCTGCCGAAGCGGCTACTTTCCCGGATATCCCCTGAAGGGTCTCAACCATTTCTTTTAACCCGGCCAGCATGGCATTAAAACTTTCGCCGATCTGTCCGATCTCATCCTGCCGGGCAATATTGACCTGCTGGTTTAAAACACCGTTCTCGGCGTCTTTCATGCCTTTCACGATCCGGTTGATGGGTTCGGTAATTCCCTGGCTAAATTTGAAGGCCACTCCCAGGGCCACAATTAAGCTTAAACATCCAATTAACAGGAAACGGTTGCGGCTGGCATTCTTCATCGCGACAAATGGCGCCTCGGGAATCCCGACATAGAGCATTCCCACAACCTCATTGTCATAATCCCTCAGGGGCATATAGGAGGTTATGTAATAACTATCAACAACCAGAGCGCGTCCGGAAAAAGCCTCACCTTCATCCAGCACCTTTCTGGCTACGTTTTCGGCTGCCCGGGTACCTATAGCTCTTTCTCCCTGCTCTGTTAAAATAGTAGTGGCAATACGCAGATCTTCCAGGAAAATAGTAGAAGTAACATCGAGGGTTTTAGAAATATGATCCACCAGGGTGTTATTATGATTTAAAATTTCCCCGCCAATAAGGACTCCCATGATGCGCTGCATATGGTCATAAACAGGCGCAGCTGCAATTAAGGCCAGTGCCCTACTCTCCCTTTCGGTGGAAGGAGCCCCCTCCCCGGACGTTCCTTCTATAACAGCATTTCCATCTAAACCTTCTTCTTTTAAGAAGCCCTCCTGCAAAACTACCACTCCGGAAGCAACCTGACCATGCAAGGCCTTTTTTAGGAGGGGTAGAAAGACACGGTTACCTGTTTGCATTTCACCGCTGGTAGCCCTGGCCATGACAAAAGAACCGGGGTCCAGTAAAGTTAAAAAATCCAGCTTAAATGCAGCCCTGTCAGTATAGATAGAGGCCAGGGCGGTCCTGAGATTATCTTCGTTCAAGGCATTTACAAGGGTATATTTATTTGCCGCCAGGTTAACCTGAGAAGCCCGCTGTTCCAGCCTTTTCATAAAAATATCCTCTGCAGCATTGATATTCTTTTCCATGGTAATATGGGCCTGTCCTTCAATATTCTCTTCAAGGGAAACAAGAACCAGATACCCCGCTACTATTAAAGGTAACAAAGTTAAAAGAATTAAAATAGCAAGAAGCTTAAACCGTAATCCTGTTTTTATCTTTTCTTTTCCGGACATAAGAAACTCCTTTCCATGCTATAAAAATGAGGTGGCAAAGGTTGGTGCTTACTTAAGGGTTCAAAGAGAGCCGGTTTTTTTCTGATAAATGGTATTGTAGCGTTTAAAAAACCCGAATTTACCCGGGTTACTGATATATTCCGCCGAGCCGATTACGAGAATACCCCCCGGCTTTAAGACACGGGAAAAGCGCTCTAAGAGAAAATCCTGGGTCTCTGCTTTAAAATAAATAAATACATTGCGGCAGAGAATCATAAGGCACCCGGAAACAGGAGCATCAACCAGGAGGTTATGTCTTTTAAAAATTACCTTCTTTTTTATTTCTGTTTTTAAACAATATTTCTCCCCTTCCCTGTCAAAATAACGGTGAATATGCTCTTCCGGTGTTTTTTGCACATACTTGAGATCGTAACAGCCTTTTTGGGCTGTTAAAAGCGCCTTGTCATCCATATCTGTGGCGATGATTTGCGCCCGGTCCAGCACCTTAAGGGAATCAAGAATAATGGCTACAGTATAGGGCTCAGCTCCGATGGAACAACCGGCACTCCACACGGTCAGGCTTTCAGGATAGTTTTTCAGCAGTTCCGGAAAAATTTCCTCTTTTAACCTGGCATAAACTTTTTCATCTCGGAAAAATTCCGAAGTGTTGATGGTAAGGTAATTAAAAAAATACTCCATGGCCGGAGGGGAATCAGCCAGGTACTGGTAAAAAAGATGGAAATCAGGCTTTCTTTCCCTTTGCATCAACTGCCTGATACGCCGCTCCATCTGCCTGTCCTTGTAACAATCCAGATCAAGTCCGGTTTTTTGATAAAATGCCGCTTTAAATTGAGCATAATCCCAGGATCCAGAAAGCATTTCCATTATATCTCTCCTTGATTGCTTACCAGGTCTTGTTATTAGCAAGTAAACGGGTAATAGCCGGTGCTACCTGTTCCAGGGGCACAACCATATCTGCCGAACCTTTTTTAATTACAGCCTGGGGCATTCCGGAAATTACGGCGGTACACGGGTCCTGGACAATGGTTTTACCACCTTTTTCTTTTATCCTGGCCATTCCTTCGGCACCATCCCGTCCCATACCGGTTAAAACAACTCCTATAACAGAAGAGCCAAACGCCTCTGCCACGGATTCCATCATCATATCGGCCGAAGGACGGACGTGGTTTACCGGGGCAGCGCGGCTCAAAAAGGTGGTACCATCCTTCACGGCGAGGAGGTGGTAGCCTCCGGGAGCCACATAGGCCTCACCCTCCAGAATACTTTCCCCATTGCCGGCTTCTTTTACTTTTATAGGAGAAATTTTATCGAGCCTTTTGGACAGCGAACTGGTAAAACCTGCAGGCATATGCTGGGTAATAAATACAGCCGCCGGCAGACCTGCAGGCAGGCCCCGCAGCACCTCCTCCAGAGCCCGGGGGCCGCCGGTAGAGGATCCTATAGCTACAATCCTACGGGCCAGCCGGCCGATAAGATCCGGCTGTCTCTTCCTGTCTTCAGGAAAGCTCAAGCTCTGGTAATTGCAAATACGGGCACTCGCGGCCGCCTTTATTTTAAGCGGCAGCAGCCGCTTGATTTCTTCGGCACTTTCTCCTTTAAAAAGAGAAGGTTTGGTTATAAAGTCTACCGCTCCGGAAGAGAGAGCTTCTATCGTAACTTCACTATCCCTTCTGGTGTGGCTGCTGACCATAATGACCGGCAGGGGGTTGTCCTGCATGATTTTCTTTAGAGTGTCCAGCCCGTTAAGCCTGGGCATCTCGATATCAAGTGTAATTACATCAGGCTTAAAATTTACTATTTTATGTAAAGCATCTTCACCGTCACAGGCCGTATTAACCAGTTCCAGCTCACTATCGTTCTGTATTATGTCGCTAAGAAATTTGCGCATAAAAGCGGAGTCATCAACAACCAAAACCTTCAAGCTTTTTTTTCCCATACTTCTTCCTCATTTCCAACTATCCCGGTACATTTTTAAAGCTCTTTTTCACCTCTACCTACCGTGGTAATTACAACTTTGCCCGAATCAATAAAAAAACGCATTGTACGGCCGAAATTACCCCCCACATCCTCCCCCCGGAGAGGGATCTCCAGTTCTTTCAAAGTCTGCCTGACTGCCTCTATATTTTTTTCTCCGACGCTGATGCCAGTCTTTTGGAAAGTAAACAGCTGGCTGCCACCGGCAATTTTGGCAGTAAACCTGATCCTTCTCCCGCCAGCTTTTTCCATTTTCTCGACCAGCAGGGGTATGGCCGTATCGGCAAACTTTGCCGGGTTAAAAGAATTTGACCTGTTTCCAAACTGGCAACTGCTGGAGAGGAGTATGTGAGCCAGCCCCCCTACCTTATTTTCCGCATCATGTAAAGCTACTCCGACACAGGAACCAAGCCCCACTGTAATTAAAATTCCCTGGTCCCTGAGAACAGCCAGGTCGGCAATTTTTACTTTAAATGTATCCATATTTTCACCTGATGCCTAAAAGAGTAAATATTTTGTCCAAAGCCCCCCGGTCGGGAATGATGAGGATGTGGCCGGCAATATGGCTCTCCCGGGAGTTCAAGAAAGTTCTTAAAAGGACTACTTCATCATCTACAATGTAGGCTTCGGCCATGACAGTGGAAATAATTGCTCCGGACATATCCACAGCTATTTCCGGGGGAGAAGGCAGCAACTGCAAATTAGTCATAAATGAAAGGGCATTCAGGTATGAAGAGGTCAGAATATTGCCTACTTCGATTAATGCTGATAGTCCCATTTCATCAAATTCCCCCCGTGACCCCGGCAGAAGAGTCGATACTAAATTGGAGGCGCTCTCCAGGGAGAGGACGAAGATAATTGTCAGGCTAATGTCTCCGTGTGACTCGATATATATGCCCGCCACGGGAAGTTCCGCCCCTCCCAGCAGGTCCGGAATATCCTGTAAAAGAGCCAGAGTGGCCACAGGAACGTCCATTTCCACTTTTTCCTCATTCAACATCTTGGACAGCGAGGTAATGGCATTACCCACACCGATGTTGGCCAGTTCTTTCAGGACATCAAGCTTGTTTTCGCTAAGTTTCCTTTTCTTCAAGGGGTTCACCTCGTTCCCAGTATCTGCCCTGAACCGGTGGACTTACCTACCCTCCCACCTTTTGCAAGGCTTCTACAATACGATCGGGTTGAAAAGGCTTTACAATAAAATCCTTAGCCCCGGAATTCAAAGCTTCAATAACCAGGGCTTTTTGACCCATGGCACTTACCACGACTATCCTGGCCTCGGGATCCTTTTCCATAATCTTTTTTATCGCCGTAATCCCGTCCATATTGGGCATGGTAATATCCATAGTAACCAGATCGGGTTTAACAAGTAAATATTTTTCTACAGCCTGAGATCCATCTTCTGCTTCGGCAACAACTTCGTACCCGTTTTTCTCCAATACATTGCGCAGCGTCATACGCATAAAAGCCGTATCATCAGTGATTAATACTTTTTTTCCCAAGATTAACCCTCCCATCGTCAAGCAAACTGGCAACATCCAGGATGAGAGTTACCCTACCGTCTCCAAGCACCGTGGCACCAGCAATTCCTTTAATATCATTGATAAAGTTGCCAAGGGATTTAATGACAACTTCCTGCTGGCCCAGGAGCTCGTCGACGATAAGCCCGGCCTTTTTATCGCCGGTCTGAACAACTACCACAGGATAAACTTCCTGTTCCCGAAATTGCCCCATACCCAGGCTTTCTTGTAAAGAATAAAGGGGTAAGACCTCTTCCCTCAGGGTAATAACTTTGCCCTGACGGATCGTTTTAATTTCCTGCGGATCCACAAAAAGGTTTTCCCGGATGGCTTCAATGGGAATGGCATAGACTTCTTTCCCGGACTGGACCATAAGGGTCCTGATAATGGCCAGCGTCAGGGGAAATCTGAGGATAAACCTGGAACCTTTTCCGGAATTACTTTTTACTTCTACCGTCCCGTTAAGAGTTTCAATAGCTGTCCTGACAACATCCATACCCACGCCCCGTCCCGAAATATCGGTAACCTCCTCAGAAGTGCTGAAACCACTGCGAAAGATAAGACGTAGGGCTTCTTCAGAACTCATTTTCTCAGCCTCTTCCCCGGTGATAATCTTTTTCTCCAGGGCCCTGGTTTTAATAACCTGCGGATCCATTCCCCTGCCATCATCCTCCACGCTAACCACTACATGACTTCCTTCATGATGCGCCTCCAGGAAAATTTTCCCCGCAGGGTTTTTTCCGTTTTTAATTCTCTCTTCTGCTTCTTCTATTCCATGATCAACGGCATTGCGTAAAAGGTGAACAAGCGGATCACCAACCTGGTTGACAATAGTACGATCCAGCTCCGTATCTTCTCCGGAAATGAGCAATTCCACTTCTTTATTTCTTTCGAGGCAAAGATCACGGACCATGCGTGGAAAACGGTCAAAGACCTGCTTTATGGGCACCATTCGTAAAGTCATAACAGCGTTCTGAAGTTCCGTGGTAATCCTTTCCAGTTGTTCCAGGGAACTTTCCAGCATTTCGTCACTTACTTTTTTCCCCAGATCAACCACGCGGGTACGGTTGATGATTAATTCGCCTACAAGGTTAACCAGGCTGTCCAGTTTCGCTGTTTCTACACGTACTGTTTTTTCCACGTTACGCGCAGATAAAGAAGGCGCCTTGACCTTTGGTAAAGCTCGAGGAGTTTCTTCCGGTGTTTCTTCTTCATTTTCCATCAACAAGGATACTTTCCCGGGAAAAAGGGGCGCCGCAGCGCTATCACCATTGAGGGGTGCTGTAACCGGTGTCTCCGGCTTATCTTCAATATTGACCGGTAAAATGTCTGCACTTTCTATTTCAGCAATACTTTCAATGGATTTTTTTAAAGCTTCCATATCGGGCCTTCCAACAAGTAATAGGGAAAACTCCCAGTCAAAATTTTCTTCCTCCAGGGCTTGGAGAGGAGGCATTGTTTTAATTACCTCTCCCTGCTTCTCAACAGCTTTAAGGACCATATAGGCGCGTACCGATTTCAATAGGCAACCATGGAGGAGACAAACATGAACATGGTAGATATTATCACCCCTGGAAAGAGCATCCTTAAGCATCTCTTTCTCAAATTCATTCATAATTTCTTTCCAGCTAATCCAGCTCTCCCGTACCGGTGGTTTCCCCTCTTGTAGTTGCTCACCCTGTTCCAAGGTATCACTTTTAAAAGCAACCTCTTTCCCGGGGTTCTCCTGCCAGCCTTGCAACTTTTCCTGCATTATTGCTACTTCCCTGTTAAAATCCTCCTGCTTGTCCAGGTTGTCGACAAGAAGCTGTACCAGGTCCACTGCTTCGAAAAGCATATTAACAAAACCCGTCTCTATTGCGGCCTTTCCACTACGCAACTGGTCCAGCAGGCTTTCCATTTCGTGAGTCAGCCCCGTAATAAGTTCGTACCCCATGGTGCCGGCCATACCTTTTAAGCTATGCGCGGCACGAAACATTTCCGTAAGCTGTTCGCTGTTGGAGTTTTTTTCCATATCCAGCAGGCAGCGCGTCATATCCTGCAGGTATTCCTGGGCTTCAGCAAGAAAAAGATCCCTGTACTCTTCCATTACCTCTCCCCCTCTCTCCAACGGGCACCGGTTCACATGCTAGGCCCGTGCCTCAATTTTTTCCTGTTCTCCCAGGGTAATCTCGTTCATGGCAATTTTTTCCTCGGTTGTCAATATCTTGTCCAGGTTAAGTATAATCAGCAGGCGATCATTAACTTTACCGACACCCTTTATAAAGTCCGTACGGGTTCCCGCTATCCTTGATGGGGGAAGCTGTATCGCTGCAGAAGAAAGACGGAGTACCTCTGTAACCGAATCCACTATTAATCCTACCTTGCTATCCTGGATTTCTACAATTATGATCCTGGTCTGCTCTCCTCTTTCCTCTAAATCCAGCTCAAAACGCTTGCGAAGATCAACTACGGGTATGACTTCCCCCCTTAAGTTTATGACCCCTTCAATAAAATAGGCGGACTGGGGTAGGGGAGTTACCTGCGTCATTTTTAAAACCTCGCGTACCTGCTGGATATTTACGGCAAACTCTTCCTTTTCAAGCTTAAAAGCTACCATCTGGACTTCAGAAGCAGCTTCATTCTTGTCTTTCATATCATATCACCCCTTTATTGAATTAACTCTGGAACGGATCATAGCCGTAATCTTAACGCCAAATTGCCTGTTTACCAGGACCACCTCCCCCCTGGCTACCAGTTGCTCATTGGCATAAAGCTCTACTGGTTCCCCCAGATAGTTCTCCAAGGCAATTATTTCACCCGGAGATAGAGATAAAACCTTCTTTAGAGGAAGCCTGGCCCTGCCCAGGATGACATTAATCTCGATGGGGATATCCATAATTAAATTTATTTTTTCATAATCCTCCCGCCGCAACCCGCAGGCGGTTTCTTTAACGCTAAAGCCAGGAACCGCCTTTACTTCTTTTTCAGGATAAAAAACATTGTCCTTTTCGATAACCGGAGTAAAAACATCCGCCGTGGCAACGATCCCCTGCTCATGGGAAGATTTCTCCTCACCTGGAAATAGGGGGATTTCCGACTCTACCATCTCCGAGACGAGGCTGGAAAGAAGACAGGAAGCAGTCTTCCGGCCATATTCAAGGGGTATTAACTGCAAAAGTTCACTGTCTAAAAGGTCTTCTACAACCATACGGAAGGCTATCTGGATAATAATGCTGTCATCATGGATGGAATCCAAATCGACACTTTCCGTTTTTAAATCCTTGTAGCTTACCCGGGGGGGAGAAATATTGATGGGACGGTTGAAAAGATCCGACATCGCCGTAGCCGCAGAGCCCATCATCTGGTTCATAGCTTCACTTATGGCCGAAAGTTCCAGGTCGCCGAGTTCTTCAGGGTTTTCCGGAGGCTCCATATCCATCATCAGTCCCACGATCTTCAGAACATCATCTTTCTTTACAATAAGGACATTATCACCTTCCAAGCCCTTGAGGTAATCTACCGTTACGATCAGACACGGTATGGGATAGCTGGCACGGACGTCATTCATGGTAACGAGGGCAACTTTGGGTGTAGTAATCTGCACTTTCCTGTTAACAAGCTGGGAAAGAGCCGTTGCCGCGGCACCAAGGGATATATTGCCTGCTTCTGCCAGGGCGTCTTGATACTGCTCGTCCAGAATATTTTCCAGCCGTTTCTCCATATTATATCACCTTAATTTTTTAATTCTTTCCAGAGGATCGATAATGTGGGTAATTTTAATGCCGAAGTTTTCATCAATAATAACTACTTCTCCCCGGGCGATAAGCTTTTCGCCAACAAGAATATCTACAGGGTCATTAATTAAACGATTCAGTTCCACAACCTTTCCGGGGCTGAGCTGGCGGATTTCCTGCATAGTTTTTTTTACTTCACCCAGGCGCACGGATATTTTAAGGGGAAAATCCAGGATCAGTTCCAGGTTAGGAGGGGTTTCTTCTTCCACTTCAGGTTGCCCCTTAGTCTTTCCTGTAGAAGGGGTATCTGTTTGATCCTTTTTTCCCAGGAGGGCATCAATCTCTTCCTGTGTTAAAAACCCCTCAGGCATATTTTTCTTCCTCCTCACCGGCCCACCGGGTGATTTGCAGCGCCAGGTTTTGTCCCTGTCCCCCCGGCTGCCCTTTTAACAAAAGCTCACCTTCAATGTAAATATCCAGATCGTCACCTTCCTGCCGGGAAAGCTGGATAATATCACCTTCCTGGAATTGCAGGAATTCAGCCAGGGTAATGGTTGTACGCCCCAGTACAACGCTGAGATTCACATCTACTTTTTCCAGTTGTTTAAGAAGGATCCTTTCATGAAACTGGGAAGTTTCCTGGTAGGGCTGTTTAAACCAGAATTGGGCCGTAAGTTTGGGCATGATCTTTTCCAGGGTAATATAAGGGAAACAAAGATTTATTAGCCCCTGGCTATCTTTAATCTGGACGGAAAAGGTAAGCAGGGCCACTGTTTCTGTAGAGGCGAACATCTGGTTGAACTGGGGATTGGTATCCATATTCTCCACCCGGGGTGTTAAGCTTACGATATCTTCCCATACGTAGCGAAGATTGCTCAAAAGCTTGCCATTAATCTGTCGCATTACGGTAATCTCAATGTCTGTCAGCTCCCTGGTATGCCTGGGAATACGTCCCTCGCCGCCAAAGACAATATCTATCAGGGGAAAAACAAAAGAAGGGCTGGTTTCCAGCATGGCATTTCCCATTTCCGGGCTCATATTAAAAACAGTAACCAGGGTGGGTATCGGCAGGGAAAAAACGAATTCTTCATAGGTTACCTGGCTTACAGAGGCCAGCTGTATCTGTACGGGAATCCTTAAATAAGCAGATAAAAAGTTTCCCAGTATCCGGGCATAGTTATCATGCAAGACCTGAAGAGTGCGCATCTGCTCTTTGGAAAATTTACTTGGCCGGAGGAAATCATACCGGCGGTAGTCTGAAGTGTCCGCAGATTTGTCTTCCTCTTCCAACCTCCCGCTGCTTAAGGCAGAAATAAGGGAATCGATTTCTGACTGGGATAAAATATCTTTACTCAGAATTTACCAGCTCCCCTTTTTTCTTTATATACTAACATAAAACAACAATTTTCGAAAGAAAGATAGGGTAAAATGTTAAGAAAATCCTGGGCGGGCATGGAAGCCCGCCACAGGACAGCGAACATGGAAGTGAGCTCTGCCGGGTAGACCAATCAAAAGCCGGAGCTTAAGCTGTAAAACCTGTCTCAAGCGAACCCGTTAGCGAATCAGCCGCCACCAGCAAAACGCTGCGTCTATTCTCATACTAGGCCTGCACGTTTAAAGTCAGGGCCCAAAATTCATCGGCAGAAGTAGCCGCCCTGGCGGAAGCCTGCAGAGCCCTTTGCCCGCGGATGAGCATGATCATTTGCCGGCCAACGTCCACATTGGCTTTTTCCAGGGAACCCTGCCTGATCTCTCCAAAGCCCGCTTTTCCAGCTTTTCCTTCCAGGGGCGGCCCGCTGGCCGCTGAAGGCAATAGAAGGTTTTCCCCGATATAAGAAAGGCCCTGGGGGTTGGCAAAGCGGTAAAGAGACAGCTCTCCCAGCTTAATCAAACCGGCAGGGGAATGGCTTTTTTCGCCCGGAAGTTCCTGGAAGAACTTCCGGCCTTCCCCCGTTTCTTGGAAAGGACGGGCATAAATTTCTCCTCCTGGAGTAATTTCCAGTGTGGAGAAGTCCAGATCTTCATGCAAATCCTGCCCGTTAAGAGGAGGGTCAAGACGTAATCCCCTACTGGTAACCATGTTTCCCTCCGAATCCAGTGTAAAATTACCGCCACGGGTAAAAGCATAACTGCCATCCGGCCTGATAACCCGCAAATAACCTTCACCGGCAATAGCCAGGTCCAGGTTATTTCCCGTAAAAGCAAGAGGGCCTTCTTCGCAAGATGAGGTAACACTTAAAAGTTCGACTCCCCTTCCGCAGCGTCGGGGTGCTGAAGGCTCACCTGCTTCCGGCAGGCGGCGCTCTGCCAGGTTCCTGCTGGGCAAATCCGCGAAGGAAACTTGTTTCTCCTTGTAGGTAACGGTATTAACATTGGCCAGGTTATGAGCGACTATATCCAGCATCTGCTGGTACGCCCGCAAACCAGTATAGCTGTTCGCCAGGGATTTAAGCAATTTTAATCTCCCCTCACTTTCTACTACAAGTTATTTAGCCCAGGGATCCAAGTTCGTTAGCCGCCCTGGAAAGAAGACGATCGTAGGTCTGGAAAATTTTCTGGGCCGCTTCGTAACTGCGGCGGGCTTTCACCAGGTCGGTCATTTGCCGGGTTAAATCCGCGTTGGATTCTTCCAGGTAGCCCTGTAAGACTTCCGCTTCCCCGGCCCTCTGGGGTATGGCACCTTCTACTACCTGGAAAAGGTTATATTCATCTTTCCAGAGAGAATTTTCGGGGACAAAGGCAAGAAGCTGAAGCCTGTCAACCAGTTCGCTTTCCTCGTAAATGTTTCCGGCGCTGTCCACCACCGGCTGCCCGGTTTTTAAAGTTATCGGGCCGGATTCACCCAACACGGGATAACCCAGGGAATTGACCAGGATTCCTTCTGCGCTGATCTGAAAATGCCCGTCCCTGGTATAACTTAACCCCTGGGGAGTTTCTACCACAAAAAACCCCGGCCCCTGTAAAGCCAGGTCCAGGTGCCTTCCGGTTGAAAAAAGGGCACCGGAAATATTTACAACAAAAGTTTCCTCTACAGCAATATTTTCCGCTGCCAGGCCAACAGGAGAGGCCAATGTTCTTCCCCTTCCGTTTACCCTTTCTGTTCTATAGAGCAAAATCTCGGGAAAGGCCCTGGCTACAACTTCGCTCCTCTTATAGCCGGGAGTATTAATATTGGCCAGGTTATTGCTGATATTTTCCAGACGAACCTGATTTACCAGCATGGAACCCGCTGCATTGTAAATACCTCGCACAAAAACCCTCCTTACTTACTTATAATTTATTTCCGGGTTACAACAATGGATGATCACGACCTGGTTTAGATCCCGCTGTGTTTCACAGACGCAGCGTTTTGCTGGTGGTGGAGTGACTTGTGCAGCGAGGAAACAAGTTCACTGCGAAACGAGAGCTGAAGACGACCCAGCTGACAGGATGTCAGCTGCCGGTGATGACCATGGACGGGAATTCCGCCGGGGAGGTCGTCGGAAGCTCGAGATGAGTAGTAGAACTTGGGCGAGAACCCGGAACTCCGCTAACAGCAAACGCTGCTCATATAACCTGTCTGTGCGAACCCTTAAGCGAGCACCAACCTTCGCCACCCATTTTCATACTTATTATCGGCAGTTATTTGTTACTTTTAATTCTTTTTGGCGCTAATTACCCAGAAGGGTTTTTTATCGAGGGAAAGAACCAGTTCTACCTCTCCCCGGCCCATTCTCAATTGCCTGGCAATATCCCCGGGAGTAAGCCCTTCCTGAAAGAGGCGGTAAATCTCCCTGCAGCGGTCCAAACCCTCTAAAGGTTCGCTTCCTGCCGGCAAGCCGGTTTCCCGAACCGTTAATCCCGGCAATGTCACTTCTTTTACCGGGGCTAAAGAGCCTTTTTTAAAGCAGTAATTCCCTTCTTCACCCGCTGCTTTCTTCTGTAAATCCTGCATTTCCAGGTTAACCCTCTGGACCTGGCCGGAAAGGTCCTCAACTTTGCGATGCAGTTCATGAAGCATCAGGCGTGTGTCCAGGCGGGCTGATTTATTTTCTATTCTAAGGAAACGCAAAAAAAAGGGTTCCGGGGGTGGACCTTTGCCGGCCAACCACCAGGTCAGGCAAAAACCGGCCATTGATCCGATAATAATACCCAGGAAAAACATGGCGTTTAAATTTGCCAACAATAATCACCCCATTTACTTTTCCAAATATCCTGCCTTTTGCAGTTCCTCCCTAAGGCTGAAAATACACCTGGCGTGTATCTGGGAAACTCTGGCAGTCGAAATATTCAACACCTGCCCGATTTCCCTGAGGGTAAGCTCTTCCTTGTAGTAAAGGGACAGTACCATTTTTTCCCTCTCGGGCAGTTCCTCGATGGCCCTGGCCAGTATTTCCTGCCGTTCCTCCTTTTCCAGGCTTTCCTCCGGTGTTGCAAAAGACCCTTCAGAAAGAAAAAGTTCCTCCCCTGATTCGGAATTTACAGCCAGAGGAGCAAAAAGCAGGGACTCCAGCGATACCAGGGAATAACAATTCATCTGGGCATAGACCTGTTCCACCGCTTCCGGTGACCAGTGGAGCTCCACAGCCAGTTCCTGCACGGTAGGTTCCCGGCCCAGCCTGTGACTTATTTTTTGCTCGGCATCCTGAAGCTGGCGTAAACGCTGGTACATAGAACGGGGCATCCACGTAATTCTTCTCAACTCATCAAGCATTGCCCCGCGAATACGCCAGGTAGCAAAGGTTTTAAAACTTGCTTCAGAGGAAGGATTGTAACGTTCCAGGGCTTCCAGCAGGCCGATAATTCCGCAGGCCATCAGTTCCTCCTCTTCAACATGTGAAGGCAAACCCATGGCCAGGCGCCCGGCTACCTGTTTTACCAGCGGAAGGTACTCCTGGATTAATGTGTCCCTTAAACCCGGATCCCTGGTATGAAAATACTTTTGCCAGATTTCCTCGGCCAAGATTTCCCCCCCTTATCGTAGCCTCTCCCGCGATATGGTGAAGATATAACGGATAATTTCATCTCTTACTCTTTCGTTAAGATCCAAAAATTCTATCCCGTACCTGTAACGTACAACCTTGCCTATTTTAAAGGGGTAAGCCCGTACAACTTTTCCCTTTACCAGCACCTCTTTCTGCTTTTTCCCGTGCAAGAAAAACCGCAGGGCGAGAACACTTCCCTCGGGCAAGTAACGGCCGGAAGCCAACAGCAGCCCTCCACCGCTGATATTGACAATTAATGCTTTTTCAGGCTCCTGTGATTCTGCCATTATGTTCAGGGGCATCTTTCCCCTGGGGTATTCACCTTTTGGGGCACCTTTTTCCTCCTTCCCGGGTGGCGGCGAGGCATCGTTTTCAGAAAGCCCCCCTTCCCCGGAGAGGATCCAGTAATGAGCATCAAGCGCGCAGGGAAAACGGAAAAAATGCCTTCGCTGGCGTCTTTCCACTTTTTGTGGCCAGGAAATAAGATAAAGGATAACATGCCCGCTGATCTTTGTTCCCAGAACCCTGCTCCTGAAGTAATACAGGGCATCATCCAGGACCACCCTGAAGGTATAGGCAGCCCCCTCCTGTAAAACAACCTGTTCCTGCATTTTCATGGGGATTCCAATGGCAATATTATCCTTGTTAACTTCCTGGATTATACTTTTACAATAGGCCCGGCCATTGTGATCATATACCTCCAGGAGCATATTTTCATGAAAAAGGTTTTTTAGATCCATTTTTTGTTCCCCTGTTTGCTTAACCGTAATTTATGAGCCCCACAACTGGATAAGCCGGTTTAAAAAGCCTCCTTCTTTCTTATTTACACCGGAGGCCGCTTCTTCCTCAAAAAGAAGGCGCCGGGCTATATGCCGTGTACATTGTGCCGCCCGGGAACGGGGGAACTGGAGAACATAGGGAGAACAGCTTAAAACCGCCTTGTGGACGTGCTGGTCGTATTCGATACCTCCCAGGAAATTGATAGTAATATCAAGGAAATTTTGGCATACCTTATCTATTCGTTTAAAAACGTTTTCCCCCTCCTTGGCACTGCGCATCATGTTGACTACAAGGTTGACAGTAGAATGCAACCTGTAATTGTTTACTACCTTTATAATGCTGTAAACATCCGTAATAGCCGTGGGTTCAGGGATAGTTACCATGATAAGTTCATCGGCAGCGGCAATAAAGCTGAGAACGGTGCGTGAAAGGCCGGCAGAACAATCTATCAGGAGGATATCACCCTTTTCCTCAAGGTAGGAAAGCCGGGAAATAAGCTGCTCCCGCTGGTGGTTATCCAGGCTGACGATCTCGGATAGTCCGGAACCTCCAGGGACAACCTCCACGTTAAAAGGCCCTCTTAATACTACTTCACTTAAGTCTTTGTAACCCCGGATGACGTCCACCAGGGAGAAACTGGGCTTGAGGTCCATAAGGATATCTACGTTGGCCAGCCCCAGGTCTGTATCCAGGATAATAGTTTTTTGTCCCCACTGGCCCATTACAACAGCCAGGTTGACCACCAGGTTTGTCTTTCCCACGCCTCCCTTGCCGCTGGCTACGACAATAATACGGGAAAGCCCTCTTCTCCGCGGTGCTTTGTGAAACTGGCTTTCCTGGAATATTTCCCGCAAGCGCTCCGCCTGGTCAACCATTATTCTTCCTCCCCCAGAATCAAAGAACTCATCTTATCGAGATCGGCCAGACAAATATCGTCAGGAACATTTTGCCCGGTAGTGATATATATCGCCGGCAGCCCGGTAAGATAGATACCATTGAGCAGTACCCCGTAGGTATTTGTTTCATCCAACTTGGTGAAAATAAGGCGGTTATAATTCATGCAGCGAAAATTTTGGCTGATCAGTTTTAAGTCCTGTGATTTGGTGGTAGCACTCATGACCATAAAAATCTCCGCTGGGGGCAGGTTATGCAGGTAATTGGACAACTCCTGGATGTGAGCGAGGTTCAAAGTGCTCCTTCCGGCAGTGTCGATAAGGATACGCTGGCAACCGCTGAGCTTCTTCAGGGCATGTTGCAGTTCCCGGGGTGTCATAACCACCTCCAGGGGAAGCCCGGTAATATCGGCGTAAGTACGAAGCTGTTCTACTGCCCCGATACGATAATGGTCAATAGTAATAATCCCCACCCTTTCACCCTGGTACAGGGCATAACGGGCCGCCAGTTTTGCCAGGGTGGTAGTCTTTCCCACCCCTGTAGGCCCCACAAATACCTGGACCTGGGCGCCTTTCTCGGGTGCCGTTTTTAGCCGTTTACGCATTTTTTTACGCAAAATGAGGCCGGTAATCTCCTCTGTTAGCTGAATTTCTCCAAAAAGGCTTTCCTGGATTTCCTCCATAAATTCCTCGATAAGCTCTTCCAGGACTTCCTGTTGCTGCAGCCTAAGGCGCCATTTCTTCAGCTCTCCCCGTTCCCTGTCCCTTATTTCTGCAGGGATAAAATCCCTGGTCGCCAGGCGGTTAACCATCATCTTGAGTTCGCCAAGCTCTTCCTGGATTTGTTTCTGGAAATTAAGATCGTGCGGGTGTTCAGGCTCCCTTGCCCGTAAAGGATTCTCCACGGCCGCTGTAATCTCCATTTTGCGAGGTGCAAATAGTCCTTTTAAACCCTTTAAACGCACCTTGCGGCTCTGAATAATTACCGCTTCAGGGCCAAGTTCTTCCCTGATGCGCAGCATTCCTTCCTTCATATCCTGGACATAGTACCTTCTAATTTTCATACTCTTTTAACACCCCCACTGATTCGACTTCAAGCTGGGGTAAAATCTCATTGAAAGAAAGAACGGCAAGATCACGTATGTAACGTTCTACCATGCGCCGAAAGGGCAACCTGATACGAGGGGAAGTCAGGACTACCGGGGAAAACCCCTTATGCCTCAGCCTTTCTATAAGGTTGGAAATCCCCTGCAGGATATGCTGGGCGGTCTCCGGCTCCAGCACGGGATAGGTGCCGTGTATGGTCTGCTGCAATGAATCCGCAATACGTTTTTCCAGGGCCGGATCCAGGGTGATGACCTGGAGCTTTTTCCCCCCTTCGGCGTAACAGGCGCTGATCGTCCGGCTTAGAGACTGGCGGACATATTCGGTCAGCACGTCGGGGTCTTTGGTCGTTACGGCGAAATCGGCCAGGGTCTCCAGGATGGTAGGCAGGTCCTGAAGGGGGATACTTTCCCTTAACAGGTTCTGCAGGATTTTCTGGATCTCGCCGATGCTCATTAAATTCGGGATAAGCTCTTCTACTACGGCCGGACGGGTTTCTTTAACCATTCCCATCATTTCTTTAACTTCCTGGCGTCCCAGCAGCTCAAAGGCATGAGACCTGATAATCTCTGTCAGGTGGGTAATTAGTACCGTAGTCACATCTACCACCGTACACCCCTTTAACTCCGCATCTTCCCTGCTTGCGGGAGAAATCCACACCGCCGGCAAATTAAAGGTAGGCTCCCTGGTAGGGATCCCACCCAGCTCCTCCGCCGAAACCTCTTCAGGATTTAACGCCATCATATATCCGGGGCGAAGCTCTCCCCGGGCCACTTCATTTCCTTTTAATTTCAACACATATGTATTGGGAGACAGCTGAAGGTTGTCCCTGATCCGGATAGGACGGATAATCATACCCAGTTCTGCTGACAGTCGCCTCCTGGCGGCAGTAATGCGCTGCAGGAGATCTCCGTTTTCTCCCTTTTCCGTGAGAGAAACGAGGTTATAGCCTATTTCAATTTCCAGTAAGTCTACCTTCATCAGGGAACGTAAATCTTCTTCCGGTGAAGGCAACTCCTCCCGGCTATCTTTGGGTTCTTCTTTTTTCTTCAACCTGGAGGCATGCTCTTCCTTAAGAAGGGTAAAAGCTCCGAAGCCGCACGCAGCCGACAGGATAAAAAAGGGGAAAAAAGGCAGCGCCGGGACAAGAGCCAGAGATAAAAGAATAAAAGAGACAATGGCCAGAACTTTAGGGAAATTAAAAAATTGTGAACTGAAATCAGTTCCAAAGCCTTTCTCGGCCGTGGAACGGGTAACCAGCATCGCAGCCGCAGTAGAAACAAGCAGGGCGGGTATTTGTGCCACCAGGCCATCTCCTACGGTTAAAATGGTATAAGTCCGGGCCGCAGCTTCAAAGCTCATCCCGCGCTGTACCATACCGATAGAAAGCCCGCCCAGGATATTGATCAAAACGATAACAACACCGGCAACAGCGTCTCCACGGACAAACTTACTGGCGCCGTCCATAGCACCGAAAAAATCGGCTTCCTTCTGCAGGTTACGCCTCCTTTTACGGGCCTCCTCCTCGTCAATAAGACCGGCATTAAAGTCGGCATCTATACTCATCTGCTTGCCCGGCATGGCATCAAGGGTAAAACGGGCCGCTACCTCGGCAATGCGCCCTGCACCGCTGGTGATAACCACAAACTGCACCAGGGTAATAATGACAAAGATAACCAGACCAACTACATAATTGCCTCCTACCACGAATTCCCCGAAGGCATTAATAACCCCTCCTGCCCGGGCCTCGGTAAGGATTAAACGGGTAGATGAAATATTAAGAGCCAGGCGGAAAAGGGTTGCTATTAAAAGCACGGAGGGGAAAGTGGCCAGCTGCAGGATTTCTGTAACAAAAAGAGAAACCAGGATGATAATCAAGGCAAAAGTTATATTAATTACCAGCAGCATGTCCAACAATAAGGGACGAATGGGAATGATAATAATGACTACAATAAAGATAAAAGCTACGGCAATAACGATATCCATGCTTTTAAAAATAGTTGCCAGGGTTGCACGCCAGGTGGTATGGATAGGAGTAGACACCCCCGTTCTCTTCTGCTTAAAAAGGTTGTGGCGAGCGAAATGTGCAGCACAGCAAACAGGTTCAGCGAAGCGACGGCCTTAAGATGGCCCGGCGGACATGGAGGTCCGCCGCCGGACAGCGCGAACATGGAGGTGAGCTCTGCCGGGTAGGCCAATCGAAGGCCTGAGCTTAAGCTGTAAAACCTGTCTCAAGCGAACCTTGGAGCGAGCACCAACCTTCGCCACCTCATTTTCATATTAACCGCCACGACCCTACTGGTCACAACAATGGATGAAAATGACCGGGTTTAGATCCCGCGATTTTTCTATAGACGAAGCAGCAAACGCTGCGCTATTTTCATATTATTAATCTTTTTCCACAAATTACTACAACAGGTAACACCCGGATCTGTTATTATTATATTGTTCTCCTCCAAAATTTGCAAGTACCTGTCGAAAATTTATGTGCCGGCAGAGCGCTGCCACCGCTCTTTTTCCTGCAGGCGATAAACCAGGGCGAGAATCTCGGCCACTGCCTGGTATAAATCTTCAGAGATTTCCTCTCCCACTTCCACCTGGTAAAAGAGCAGGCGCGCCACCGGAGGATCCTGGATAACAGGGATATTATTTTCCCCGGCAAGTTCCCGGATACGCTGGGCCAGCTTCGCAGCCCCCTTGGCTACCACTACCGGAGCCTGGTCGACCTTTTCCCTGTAGCGCAGGGCTATGGCCAGTTCCGTGGGGTTTGTAATTACCACGGTTGCTTCAGGAACCCTGGCCAAGCTGCGCTGCCGGGTAATAGCCCGCTGCCTTTCCCTCAGGCGGGCACGTACATGAGGATCCCCTTCCAGGTGCTTGTATTCCTCTTTGACTTCCCTGCGGGTCATCCGCAGGCTTTTTTGAAATTCGTAGCGCTGGTAAAGAAAATCCAGCAGGGCCAGGAATAGAAAAACAGCCGCCACCCTGAGGGCCAGGCCCTGCAAAACTTTCTTTAGAAGCAAAGTAAAAACGCCGCTTTCCTGTCCCAGCAGGAGCAGCAATACCGGGAGCTGGGATCTCAGGTAAAGATAGCTTACTGTCCCTACAATGGAAATTTTGAGCAGGGACTTGATTAACTCAAAAAGAGCGCGCATGGAGAAAATACGTTTAAACCCTTCCAGGGGGTTAATGCGGTTCAGCTGCGGTTTGATCGCTTCGCTGGAAACAAGGAAACCAATTTGCAGCACATTGGAAACCATGCCAAGAAACAACGCTGCTAAAAGAAAAGGTGCTGCCAGGGAAAGGTAACGCTCCATAGTAAAACGGGTCAGGTAGTCAAGGGAAAGCATATCCACCTCTATCCCCGGCAGCTCCCGCAGGCAATGGTACAGTGTAGAAGTAAAACCGTTTAAAAAATAACGCCGGAAAACAGTAAATAACAAAACCATTCCGAGCATGTTTACCGCCGCATTTACTTCCATACTCTTCATAACCTGGCCCCGTCTACGGGCTTCCCTTTGGCGATGAAGCGTTGGCTCTTCCGTTTTGTCCTCACCGTCGGCAAAGAGCTGCAGGTTCAAAAGACGGTCCCCGGCCTGAAAAGAAGCTGTTAAGCCATACCGCTCCCTTAGCCCTAAAAAAGAGACTCCAGTTTTTACCAAAAGGGGACTGTCCCCCCTGTAAAATTTACCAGGTATAATATGGTAAATATCCCCGGGTGCCCGCCTCGTAAAGCTTGTCCTTGACACCATCTTCTTAAGGTCAACGAGCAGGAATTTCACCATTTTTGTCTCCTTTTTACCCTACCAGTTCTGCATAATTAACAGAAAATCGCGTGACATTCTATCAAAAACTTCTCTCATCACACTGCCCAGGAGAGGGAGTAAAAATAAGAAGATCAGGAGCACGAAAGCTACTTTAAGGGGCAGGCCTACAATAAAAACATGGATCTGCGGAACCGCCCTGGAAAGAAACCCCAGGGCAATATCCGTTAGCCAGAGAACAATTATTACCGGTGCGGCAATCTGGAAGGCTAGCAAGAAAACACCAGTAAAGGTTTTCAGGTACTGCCAGGCTACCGGGGAAGAAACAAAAGGCCCCGCAAGCGGCAGCACCTTGAAGCTCTCCTTTAAAGAAAGGAAAAGAATATGGTGCCCGTTAATTGTAAGGTAAAAAACTACCGCCAGAAAATAAAAAAATTGCCCGATGATTGTTACCTGTCCCCCGAAGAGGGGATCAAAAGCACCGGCCATCATCAGCCCAGCCTTATGGTCCATGAACTGTCCCGCCATCAGAAAGGCGGAGAAAAAAAGGTAAACCAGAAAACCCAGTATTATCCCTGTTAAAAGTTCCTTCCCCAGAAGGATTACCAATCCCAGGTCGCTGGCAGGCAGCGAGATCTCTCCCTCCCAGTTAAGGGCCAGGATAACCGATAAAACTAAAGAGAAAAAAATACGCAGCATTACAGGAATCCCCCGCCACGCAAAAAAAGGTACCACGGCAAGAAAAGCGGCAATACGGGTAAAAATGAGCAGGCAAGGAAACCAGAAATTTAAAAAAAAGGCCTCTGTCACTTTATTCTCTCCTAAAAAAGAGTACCCAGATTTCCCCAGAGGTCAAAAGTAAAGGCCATTACCAGGCGCATTATCCAGCCCCCAAAAATAAGCAGCGCTATAAAAACGGCGGCTATTTTGGGAACAAAAGCAAGCGTTGGTTCCTGGATCTGGGTCGTAGCTTGAAAAATACTGACCAGCAGACCTACTGCCAGGCCCACCCCGAGCACAGGTGCAGAGACAATTAAAATAGTGGTTATCGCTTCCCGGGCAATGCTAAGAACCAATTCAGGAGTCAAAAGTCTCCCTCCCCTGCTGAAAAAATACTTCTGTCTTCACGATAAATCAGCTATAACTCTCTAGCAGGGACTGCACCACCAGGTACCAGCCATCTACCAGGATAAAAAGTAAAATTTTAAAGGGCAGCGAAACAATCACCGGCGGCAGCATAAACATCCCCATGGACATGAGGATACTGGCCACAACCATGTCAATAATCAAAAAGGGAATAAAAAGAATAAACCCCATTTGGAAGGCTGTTTTTAATTCACTAAGGACAAAGGCCGGGATAAGGGCCCGGAAGGGCACCTCGCTGCGGTTCTCCGGGTTCTGGAGGGAGGCAACCTCCAGGAAAAGGGCCAGGTCTTTCTCCCTGGTATTGTCAAGCATAAATTCCCTTAAGGGATGTCCCCCGGCCTCAACAGCCTCTTCAAAAGTAATCTCTTCCGCCAAATAGGGAGAAAGTGCTTCCTGGTTGATACGGGTAAGAACCGGCGACATGACGAAAAAAGTTAAAAAGAGAGCCAGGCCGAGAATGATCTGGTTCGGGGGAATCTGCTGTGTGGCCAGAGCGTTGCGCACAAAGGCCAGCACGATAACAATACGTGTAAAAGAAGTCATCAGCACGACAAATGCCGGGGCAAGACTAACCACGGCAAGAAGTAATAAAAGCTGCAGCGTTCCCACTATTTGTGACGGTTCTTCACCGGTTCCAACCTGCAAGTTTATATCCGGAATGGGGATAGCCGGCTGGGCCAGGGCAGCTTCACGAGTGCCATGGCAAACAATGACGGCAATTATTATGCTTCCAAGGAAAGCCAGCCACAATTTTTTTTTCATATTTTCCTGAACCTCTACCCCTCTGGCCCGTTTATTTTTTTACGTCCTGCTTTTAAATTTCTTGATAATTTTCCCAAATCCTCCTTTAATTTCTCTTTTCTTTGCGCTTTTTTGTCATTTTGAGGCATGACTTTCTGTATGATTTGCCGGCCCGGAGAATCTTTAAAAATATCCCTGCTTTTTTCCCTGACCTGGCGCAGTATACCGGCAAAGGAAAGAAATTCCCGCGGTGTTTTTGTCGTTTCCGGAACTTCCTGTAAAGAATCCTCCCAATCTTTCCCCAGATCTTTAAGCAGTGTAACAGCGTTTGACGTTGTGGCCAGGAGAAGGTATTCCCTATCCACCTTCACCACATAAAGAAAGGTCCGGTTGTTTAAAGCCAGCCTCTCCACAACTTTCATACGCCTTCCCATACCCAGGGCAGGGGCGAAATACGGCAGTAAAAAGCGCAAGCCGAAATAGATCAGGACAATTACGAGAGGAAAAGCCACTAAAAGGCGCAAGTAAGCATAATATAATTCCATTTATTTAATCCTCTTTTAGCGTTTCAGTCTCCCCGGTTCCGATAGCTGTTATCCTCAACCCGAAACGATCATTTATTACCACGACTTCCGCGTGTCCCAGGAACTGCCCGTTTAGCAATATAGCAGCGCTCTCGCCGGCTATTTTATCCAGCTTGATTACCGAACCTTCCTCCAGCTTAAGGAGATCGCGAACCGTTATTTCTGCACTGCCCAGTTCACCACTGACTACAAGGCAAATATTGCCGAAAAAATCCAGTCCCGGTTTTTTAGCGACAGAGTCGACGCAGCGGGACTTAAAAGGAGCAAACTCTACCTTTTCAACTACCGGGCTTTTTTCTTTTTCCCCTTCATGGAAAGGGAGGCTTTCCCCGGGAGGGTTAACCTTGTTAACCTTTTTTTTCATATCCTTCAGGATGGCATCTATTTCCCCCTGGTTCAAATAACCGGCCAACGCTTACTCCCCCCCGTACTTTAAGTCTTATTGCGGCCGCATTGCGTGTAGGCGGCGTCGAGGAACTGGAACTATTATTTCTTTACATCTTTACTGGATCATCAGGTGCCAGAAATATACTCCCCGCAGTTTACCGCTGTTCAGCATACCGTTAATAGTCTCAAAAATTTCTTCCCTTAAGGTCTCCTTGCCTTCAGGGGTATTGATTTCATCAGCAGTTTTTACCCAGAGAATTTTGTTTACCCCATCCCTGATTTCCGGCATACGCTTTTCCAATTCCTGTTCCAGTTTCGGTTCGTCAAAACCCAGGTAGAACTTTACGCTTAAAAAACGGCGCCGGTCAATACCGTTAAGATTAACCACTATCTCCGGGACTTCGTACATAAACTCGGGTTCTTTGATTACGTTTTCCTGGTTTTGTTCTCCCTGCAAATTACCCAGCAAGTTCGATGCCAGGCCCAGTTTGAGGGTAAGCGCTCCCCCCAGCAGGATTAAAATTACAATTGCTCCCAGAACAATAAACAAGTATTTTTTTGCCTTCCGGGGTTGGGAAGCGGCATTTTCTTTTTCTTTCTCTTCACCATTCTTGCCCCTTTTGTCCCTGTATTTATCCTGCACCAAGACTGCCCCCTCAATCTTTTATTTGTTTGATCGAAATAACCACAGTTACCCGCCGGTTGCGCGCCCGGCCTTCCGGTGTTTCATTGCTGGCAATGGGGCGGTATTCCCCGTAACCCGTAGCCAGAAACCGCTCCGGTTTCAGATTATGCCTTTCCACCAGGTAGCGGGCTACGCTAACAGCCCGTGATACCGAGAGTTCCCAGTTGCTGGGGTAAAGAAAAGTCCTGATGGGAACGTTGTCAGTATGTCCTTCCACGATGATCTCGTTGGGCAGGCCGGACAAGAGCTCGGCCAGCAGGTCCAGCGTGGGAAAAAACCCTGATTTAATCTCTGCCCGTCCCGTATCGAAAAGGATTTTTTCCGGCAGTTCCATGACAATGCCCCGTTCTTCCATGTGCAGCTGGATATCCTCCTCCAGCCCCGAACTTTGCAGAAAAGCTCTTACTTTCTCGTAGGTTACTTCCAGCTGCGCCATCATTTCCAGGAGAGCCGCCTCCTGCTCAGTTAAACCCTGCTCGACATCCCGGGCCATTAGATCCGCCACGTCAATCCTCTGGCCTTCCTCGGCACCTATTTCCGTGGTGCCCATAAGAATACCGGTACGCCCCATGAATGAATGCTGGATGGCAGACATAACCTCGTAAAAGCGCTGCACATTTACAGAGGAAAACGAGTACAAAAGAACAAAAAAGGTAAGCAAAAGGGTAACCATATCCCCGTATGTAGTCATCCAGGCAGGCGCCCCGAAATTGCTGTCATCAGTTTTTGGATTCCTGTTATTTTTACGCAATTACCACACTTCCCTTAAACCATGACCTCTAAACCATAACTTTTTCAGAAGTTCCCCTCTCCCCTTCGGGCAGGGCTTTTTGGCCCTCCACCAGCTCCCGGGCCTGGGGAGGCAGGTAAGCTTTTAATTTTTCCTGCAGGATGCGGGGATTGACCCCGGCCTGCAGGGCCAGCACGGCATCAATAATGGCTTCCTTGCGGGAAACCTCCGCCTCACTGCGGATGGCCAGTTTCCCGGCAATAGGGTTAAAAATCAGGTTTGCCGCCAGCACCCCGTAAAAGGTAGTCAACAGCGCCACAGCCATACCGGGACCGATAGCTTCGGGATCATCGAGGGAAGACAGCATCTGCACCAGTCCGATAAGGGTGCCGATCATGCCGAAAGCCGGAGTCAGGGAACCCCAGGTTCGGTAGAGGTTTTGCCCCATCTGGTGGCGCTGGATGAGGGTATGTATCTCCGTTTCCATGATATCCCGGATAGATTCCGGCTCAAAGCCGTCGATAACCATCTGGAGACCGTTGCGGAGAAAGGGTTCATCAATTTCTTCCAGTTCGTCTTCCAGGGCCAGGAGTCCTTCCCGCCGGGCCTTTTGTGCCAGCTTGACAAAAAGCTGGCCCAGGGAACTTACATCCTGTTTTTTATCAAAAAGAACCTGCATGGTAATCTTCATTACCTGCCGGACCTGATCCATCTGGAAGTTTATTAGCATGGCGCCAAAAGATCCTCCCATGGTAATCATCAGTCCGGGATAATTAACAAAGGCGCTGAGCTTGCTGCCCATTAAAATTCCCCAGAGGACCAGGCCCAGGCCAAAAACCACACCGGCTATAGTTAAAACGTCAAATTTTTTCATTGAAAACCCCGCTTTAAACAATTAATTAAAGTAACAGCTACCCGCATCTATCGCCTGCTCCTGCTTCCAGAAAAAAATCCCAGTATATATTAAACCCCAAGCAGTATATATTCCTTGTATTTATGAGCTTTTTCGACAACAAGGCTGGAAATTCCTGCCTACAGGTCACAAAAAATGGATAGAAATGGACTACAAATAACTTAAATAGAGCTTTCCCCCCGCCTTACCCCCTGGAGGTGGCGAAAGGTGGCGAGCGACTTGTGCAGCGAAGCAAAAAGTTCACGGTGAAGCGAGGGCTGAAGACGACCCTGCCGGCTGGATGCCGGCAGCCTGCCTTTGACTATGGACGAGAATTTGGCCGGGTAGGTCGTCGGAGGCCTGAGCTGAACCGTAGAACGATCTCAAGCGGAACTCGGAGCGAGCACCAACCTTTCGCCACCCCATTTTCATATTAACGCTTGATATTAATAAGCTCCAGGAGCACCTCGTCGGAAGTGCTTATTACCCGCGTGTTCGCCTGGAATGCCCGGCTGGTGGTAATCATCTCCGTAAACTCATTAGCCAAGTCCACGTTGGACATTTCCAGGGCCCTGGACTTGATCATACCGCGCCCTTCAACGCCTGGTAATCCTATCCTGGGTTCACCGGAATTGGAGGAAACATCGTAAAGGTTGGAACCTATTTTTAACAGCCCCTCGGGATTGGCGAAAGAGGCTAAGGCTACCTGGGCGATCTGCCGCACCATACCGTTGCTATAGGTGCCGGTAATTACACCTGTGGACTCGATATTGAAGGTTGCCAGCTCCCCCGGGGCAAAACCGTCCTGCTCCCTGACAATCACATTGCTGTTAAAAGCAAGTTGGGTAAGGGCTGTGAAATCGGGAGTAACTTCAAGATCCTCAGCCCCCGTTCCCGGGTTAAAAGTGAAAGGATTAATAGTAGTTTGGCCTGGATCATAACGTCCGTCTTTCGTAAAATAAATAGTGCCAGAGCCTAGAGAGTTAGGGGGATCGGCACTATCGAAGATTTCATACTCCCACTCATTATCACCGGTTTTAGTGAAGGTAAAGGTCAGGGCATGCCTGTTTCCGAGGGAATCATAAATATAAGTATCGTATATATAAGTATCATTAACTTCAGCGGCCGCATTAAGATTCCCCGTAAATCCGATATTACCCGTGGCCCGGGCGATCGACTCCTCACCCAGGGGAATACGGATCTCGCCCAGAATCTTGGAAATATCTGTTTCTTCCCCCATCCAGCCCATAAGCTTATAGCCGTTGGCGTTGACCAGCACCCCGGAAGAATCCCGGGTGAAAGAGCCGTCCCTGGTATAGAAGTACTGGTAGCCGTCACTGACTACAAAGAAACCGCGGCCCTCAATAGCGAGATCGGTTTCCCGGCCGGTGCTGGTAATGGGTCCCTGCGTATGCACCGTATCGATAGAGGAAATCCCCATGCCCAGGCCGATCTGCATGGGATTGATACCGCCTCTTCCGGCCAGAGGAGCCGTGGCTCCTCTCAGGGTCTGGCTGAAAATATCCTGAAAACGTACCACACCGCATTTATAAGACACCGTGTTTACATTGGCAATATTGTTACCGACCACATCCAGCTTGGTCTGGTGGTTGCGCAGACCAGAAACTGCCGTGGATAATGAACGCAACATTTCAATTAAGACCTCCTTAGTATGAAAATAGGCTGGTTCGTGGGCTGTTGGCAGAGACTCAGGGCGGGCTGTTTCGGTCATTCCACAGCCCGGGGCTTCCCCCTTAGAAGGTCCGGCCCCTTATTCTACTACCACCGCGCTGTCGATGTTGGTAAAAATATGCTCCCTGATGTTTTCACCATCAAGGGCGGTAATTATAGTCCGGCTTGGCACCCCGACAATAAAGGCCATCTCCCTGTACAGCAACAGGGAGGAACGGCAACCTTTTGCTGCCGCTCTTTCTACAGCCTGCTCCAGTTTACCCAGTTCCTCGGGCCCCAGATCTATGCGGCGCGCCTGCAGGCGCTGGCGGGCATGGCTGGAGAAATTAAGGCCCTGTGACCTGGTTTTTTCCAAGATACCGGCGAAGCTCTCCTGTTCCCCTTTGTTTTTCCCTGCGGGTTTTCGCGCCGTACCGACCTCTTTCAAAGTGGTGGGAAAATAAGGGATATGCACCCGGTTATTTGTCATATCGGCACCAGCTTCCACATCTACAGTTAACTAACATGACTGTTCTCCTACCATAAGCTCTTTAGCATGCTGTTATTCTCCTGCAGCCTGAGACCCTTGCACCCAGGTAATAGCTCCTAAGGGGTACTCCCTGTCGTTTACCTTGATCAGCGGCATCCCTTCCTGGAAACGCACTCCGGTAACTTCCCCCTGCAGGGTTATCCCGTTTTCATCTTTAACCTCAACGAACTTGTTTAAAAGGGTCAAGGCCTGGATGGGAGCCTGCGAAGCTGCAAAATCTTCCAAAGTCTTCTGTAATTTGATTACCCTCTCCAGCAGGGTAAACTGGGCCACCTGGTTCATAAAATCTCCCATATCCTGCCCCCCGCTGAAAGGATCCTGGTAGCGCATCTGGGTCACCAGCAGTTTCAGGAAAGTATCGGTGCCAAGCTCCGTGTTTTTGTTGGGAACAGCGCTGTTCTGTCCGCTGAAAACCCCGGAAGAACCGGCAGAGCCTACTTTTTCCATATAAAAACCCCCTGTTTTGCTTCATGTTTATACGAGATAATCCACTCTTCTTTTCTCTCCCCACAGTTCAAGGGATAAACCCTGCGTTTCCCCCGTCACAGCATCTCCTGAACGTGCATCTGCAAAAGAAGACAGATCGCCTGCCCGGTAACCTTTGGCAAAAGCGAAGCCCTGCCGTCCCTCATCCCTTACGAAGACCTGGAAACGTTCGACGTCGAGATTCACCTGTTGGAAGCGCTGCCGTAGCGTTTCCATCTGGCTCTCCAGCAGTTCCTTTATGGCTGCATGCTGGGTGATGATCTCCCCGGACAGAATACCCTTCATGCGGCGTACGCGAATGAGCACCTCTCCCAGGAACTCAGGCTGCAGCTTGAGGCGCAATTCCTGTTCACCGGGCCTTGCCAGGTAGTTAACCCGTTCCACAATCTGCTCCATAATCTCCCGGGAGTACAGCTGTGGATCTCTCAGAACCTGCAGGCCGGAATAAAAAGGAGTGTTTCCTTCCAGCGCTGCTTTAAAGTTCCCGCTTGAGGACAAAAGAGCTTCTCCGTCCTCACTGGGTAAAAAAGGGTAACGGTTTCCCTGCCCCATAGCAATATCCTTATCCTGTTTCCCTATGGAGCTTTCCGCTGCAGGGACTGCCTCCTCTCCCTCTTTTACGTCCAGGTAGGATCTTAAAAAATTTTCAACCCGGGACAGGAAGGAAGCCGGGGGTATGTGACGAGTCTCATTTTCGGGCAAAACCAGCATGCCGGCAGGATGGTCCTGCAGTTCCCCGAGTATGTCAGGATGAAGCTCTTGCAGCGGTTTTCCCTGCTGCAGGTAGGAAAAAGCAAGTGCCCTGGCCTGCGGGGTCAAGCTACCCTGATCGTCCACCAGTGGAATCCGCCCGTAGAGCAGCTGTTTTTCCAATCCATGGATTTCCTGCTGCGCCTGTTTCCCCGCCTCTTGCGCCTGTTTCCCCGCCTCTAAAAAAGAAAGGCGGCTTTTTCCGGGCAAACGTGGAGACAGCTCTGCAGGAATATTATCCTGATCGCTGGCAGGAATATCTTGCCGATCGCTGGCAGGAATATCACCCAGATCGCTGGCAGGAATATCACCCAGTTCATTAAAATGAAATTTCCCGCCTTCCCCGGGAAGTTGTTCCTCCGGGATATTTGTTTCTACTGCTGTTTTTTCCGGTACAAACTGCAACTCTTCCCCCCCGCCTGCAGGCTCTTCCGCGGGCTGTATGGCCTCGTAGGGCTCAGTCTCCGGCAGGCACTGCTGCAAAGAGTCCCCGGGCTCCTGTTCCGGAAGCTTAACCCCTTCCCCTGGTGGCTCCACATTAGGCGGGCTGAAGAAACCGGGCATCCCCGGGTTAGAGGTAAATTTTTCCCGGAAAAAGTTTTCAGGTTTTTTTTCCTCAATATCCCGGGGTAAAGAAGCGGAAGAAGACTTCTCAGAAAATATTCCTTTCAACATGCCGGAAAAATCCTCCCCGGTTTTTATGGAAAATCGACCGGTGACGGTTGGGCCGTCTTGCCCGGAGACTGCAGAGGGGAATATTTCTACTCTCAAATTGTTTCACCTCCTTTCCTGAAAATCCCTGTTTTTACTAAACCAGGTATCGACCACCTCTCTTCCCGTGTCACTCTCCTTCTTTTCTCAGGTAGCCATAAAGGGAAACCTCGTCGTTAAGTCGTTGCTCCCGGCTCTTTTCTTCCCGGAGATAAGTATTTAAGCTTTTCTCCTTTAACTTTTCCAGCACCTGGCAACTTTTCCAGGATTCCACGACCAGCTTCCGCTGTTCCTCCACCTGCTCCTGGCTCTGGTAGAGTTCTTGCTGCTTGCTGCGGAAGCGTTCCTGGAGAAAAAGGCGGTAACTTTCAATGGCCGTCAAAGTAAAAACATCCAGCTTTTTCAGCTGCCGTCCCCGGTGAAATTCCAGAAGCCTTTGTTCCTCCTTTTGCAGCTTCTCCAGTTCTTCCTGGATTTCCAGAAGTTCCCTCTGCCGGCGCGCCAGTTCCTCCTGGGCCAACTTTTTCTCGTCTTCCCTGTAGTCCAAAAGCTTTTGCAGCCTGAATTGGAAAGCCACGGTTTTTTATCACCCCCCATATATATTTTCGCATCTATTTGCACTTTTTTAAGGAGCAGCCCATAATTTTTTAAAAATAGATCATACTCCCCCCGGGAATTGAGGAAAAAGGGCTTCCAGCGCTTCTTTGCTTTGCTGCCACGAAACCGATTCGGACATATCCTGGCACAGAAACATCCTTAGACTGTCCCGGTAAGCAATGGCCCTGTCTACCCGGGGGTTGGAACCCCTCACATAGGCGCCGATATTGATCAGATCTTCCGATTCCTTGTAAGCAGAAAGGAGATCCCTTACGAGGGAAGCCTGTTCTTTGTGCTCTTCTTCGATAAGGTAAGGCATGAGCCTGCTGATGCTGCCCAGCACATCTATGGCCGGAAAATGGTTCCGGGCAGCCAGGTCCCTGCTGAGGATAATATGGCCGTCCAGAATTCCCCTGACGGCATCAGCGATGGGTTCATTAAAGTCATCCCCGTCTACCAGTACCGTGTAAAAGCCGGTAATGGAGCCGCTGCGGGAGGTGCCGGAGCGTTCCAGCAAGCGCGGCAGGGTAGCAAAAACAGAAGGGGTATAACCTTTTGTTGCCGGGGGTTCCCCGATAGCCAGGCCTATTTCCCGGAGGGCCATGGCAAAACGGGTTACCGAATCCATCATCAGAATTACCTTAAGACCCTGATCCCGGAAATACTCCGCCACCGTAGTAGCCACCAGGGCCGCTTTCACTCTTTCCAGGGCAGGGCGGTCGGAAGTGGAAACTACCACTACGGAACGCTTCAATCCTTCAGGGCCCAGATCGTTGTTGAGAAAATCCCCCACCTCCCGGCCCCGTTCACCCACAAGGGCGATTACACTGACGTCAGCCTCGCTGTAACGGGCGATCATCCCCATAAGGGTGCTCTTACCCACACCGCTGCCGGAAAAGATACCGATACGCTGGCCCTGCCCGCAGGTTAAAAGGGTATCGATGGCCCTGATACCCGTAACCATTACCTGGTTGATCGGTTTTCTCTCCAGGGGGTTGGGGGGGGAGTTGTCCACAAGGAGACCCTGCACTTCTCCCCCGATATCCTCCAGGATCGGTTTTCCCAGCCCGTCAATAACCTTGCCTAAAATCCCCGGGCCTACTTTCACAAAAAAAGGGTGGCCCGTAGCCTTCACGCGGCATCCGGGACCAACCCCCCTAAGGTTGCCCAGGGGCATCAAGAGGGCCCTCCCCTGGCGGAAACCCACCACTTCTGCCAGGACCGGTTCCCTGCTTGCCGCGACCTCAACCAGGCATACCTCACCCACATAGGGTTTTATTCCGCTTACCTCCATTACCAGTCCGATAACCTGTGTAACCCTTCCCTTAACACTTAAAGCCGGGTAGGTCCAAATTTCCTGGTAATATTTAGTATATTCAACAGGCCTGGTCTCCAGGGTGATTACCCCTCCACCGGTTTTTTCTTTTTCCATCCGGTATTTACTCCTCATCCTCCAGCAGGTACCTCCTTCCGGAAGTAGTTGCCAACTCTAACAGCTTCTTCCCCAGGATGTGCAGTTCCTTCTGTAAAAGGAGCTCTACTTCCGCCTCTTCCGACTCCACTTTACAGCTCCCCATTGGAATCCCGTCATCCCCCAGCAGTTCCAGGACAATATCCTGCTTCAACAACCCCTGGAGCGTATGGAAGCTTTCCCGGCAAATTTTTTCGTCCAGGGGGTTAACCCTCAGGAGTACATTCCTTCCTACGGGAAGAGCATTCAAGGCTCTGGCCATCAGTGCCAGAATACAGCTTGAATCCGTTTCTACTTTGTAGTTAAGAAGCTTTTCGGCTATACTTACAGCAATTTGTATAATCTCCGGCTCTGCCCCTGCCAGGATTTCCCAGCGTTCCTTCCAGGCCTTTTCCAGGATCCCGCGTGCCTTTTCCTCTAACCTGCTGGCCTCCAGCTCTCCCTTTTTAAACCCTTCGTCAAAGCCATCCTTCCAGGCTTGTTCCTTCAGAAGGCGGGCCTCCTCAGCAGCCTGCGCCAGAAGCTGCCGGCGTTGTTCCTCGCCCTCTTCCCGGATCTGCTTAAGCACCTCTTCCATCTGCTTTGCTATTTCCTCTGAATTGAGGGAAAGCTGCTGGTCAGCATCTGCAGTCGCTAAAGAATCCTGAAGTTTTTCCTCCAGCCGGGGGTGATAAACTTTCCAGCCCTTTATTTCAAAACCGCGCAGAATCTTAGACGACGATGGCATCTTCACCGCCCCTTGAAATAATAATTTCACCGGCTTCATCCAGGCGCCTGATAATACCGACAATGCGCTGCTGGGCTTCTTCTACTTCACGTAGCCTTACAGGGCCCATAAACTCAAGATCCTCTCTCAGCATCTCTGCAGCACGCTTGGAAATGTTGCGGAAAACGCGCTCCTTGACCTCCTCACTGGAACCTTTAAGAGCCTTGGCCAGGTCCTTGCTGTCCACCTCGCGGATAACGCGCTGGATAGAAGCATCATCCAGGGTAATGACATCCTCAAAGATAAACATGCGCTGCCTGATCTCATCTGCCAAATCGGCATTCTCTTTTTCCAGCTCTTCCAGGATGAGTTTTTCTGTGCCGCGATCCACGCGGTTAAGAATATTGACCAGCGTATCCACCCCGCCCGCCTGGGTAAAATCCTGTTGGACAACGGTGGATAGTTTTTCCCGCAGCACTTTTTCCACTTCCTTTAAAATTTCCGGGGAAGTGCGATCCATCAAGGCTATGCGCCGGGCTATATCAGAACGCATTTCCCCTGGCAATTCCGAAAGAACAACAGCTGCCTGCTGGGAATCAAGGTAAGAAAGGATCAGGGCTATGGTCTGGGGATGCTCCCGGCTGATCATATTAACAAGTTGTTTAGGGTCGGTATGCCGCACAAAGGTAAAAGGCTTGACTTTTACCTGTTCCTTGAGGCGTTTGATAATCTCCACAGCCTTGTGATGTCCCAGGGTCTTTTCCAGAATTTCACGGGCATAATCAACACCGCCTTCAAGCATAAACTGCTGCGCCTGGCCTATAAGCAGGAATTCATCCAGAACCTCGTCGCGTATCTCTTTATCAACACGGCTCAAATTGGCGATTTCCATGGTGATGGCTTCAATTTCCTGTTCAGAGAAGTGCTTAAGGAGGCGGGAGGAAATCTCCGGCCCCATAGCCAGAAGTAAAATTGCCGCTTTTTTCTTACCGCTAAGTTTTTCCTCCCTGGGCAAAGAAAGCCCTCCTTATGTCAGTCTTCTACCATCCAGGAACGCAGGACCGATAAAGCAACATCGGGATTGGTATCCACCATTTTCCTGGCACGACCCTGGGGTGTATTCTCCAGGGAGACTTCCGGGAAATACTCCTCTTTTTCCTCCAGGGCCAGGAGCTGCTCCAGGGATGGTCCTTCGGCCACAGGAATCAGTTCTTTCCCTTTTCGCATACGGCGCCGGCGTCTCAAAGCCAGCAGCAGCAAAACAAGTGTTACAAGGACAGCACCTCCCAGAACCGCCTGGCGGATCATCTCCTCCTGGCGATGCTGCTGCTCCATTTCGGCCAGGGCCGTGTCCATTTTCTCCGCAAAAGACCGGTCAAAACTCATCCCCTGCACGCTGATGAGATCTCCCCGCTCCGTGTCAAAACCGATAGCTGCGGCAATGAGGTTATTTACCTGTTCAATCTTTTCCGGGCTTAAAGAGCTTTCCCCGTTATCTATCACCACGGAAGTATGCATACGCAGCACCTTTCCGGGAGCGGCTATAGTTTTCTGCGTGCTTCCTCCTACTTCGTAGTTAACAATTTCCTCCCGGCGCTCAAAACGGCTTTCCCCTCCGGGCGCCGCCCCCACATAGCCGGGGTAATTGGCCTCACCCGCTTCGCCCATGACCGGGCCTTCTCCTTCAAAGCTTTCCTCTATGAGCTGGGAGCTGCGGGGAACCCCGCTCTCGTCGTAAGTTATAACGGTGGTTTCCCGGGAATCAAAATCCATCTCCACTGTAACCAGGGCCAGCGCTTTACCGGGGCCAAAGACTCTCTCCAGCATACCCTGCACCCTGCGCTCCAGCTCCATTTCAAAACTGCGTTTTACCCCCAGTTGTTTGAGGGCGGAATCAGCTACAGCAATTAAAGGGTCCGAGGAAGTAACGGCATCATAAAGGATATTGCCCTGGGAATCTATAATGATAATGTTTTCCGGTTTCAAACTCTCCACGCTGGAAGCAACCAGGAACACAATACCCCTTACCTGCTCCTGCCTGAGGGCTACAAAGGGGTTCAACTTCAGGTAAACGGCAGCGGAAGGTTCGGCCCTCTCCCTCAGGAAAACACGGGGTTCGGGGAGGACCAGGTGCACCCTGGCCTGCATGACAGCATCCAGGGAGGTGATAGTTCGCCGCAGTTCCTCCTGGAGAGCCCGCTGCATCTTCACCTGGCGCTCGAAATCAGTCATTCCCAGGCGCTCTTCGTCAAAGATCTCAAAACCCAGCCCCTGGGCAAAAGGCATCCCTTTCCCGGCCATCTCGATACGCAGCTCATCGGCCTTATCTTTAGGCACCTTGATAGTGCCGCCAAAGTCATCCACGCGGTAAGGGATCCCCTGCTCCCGCAAATGCTGTACCAGAGGGGACGCCTGGGCCGGATCCAGGTTGCTGTAAAGAGTTACATACTGGGGTTTGGATATATACTGGACAATAAGCAGCAAAAAAGCCAGAACCGCTGCAGCAGCGATGACAGTAACCACCTGGCGGGAACGGGTCATCTCCTGCCATCGATCCAGCAAACTATTATTCATGTTTCCGACTTTTCCTTTATCAGCCATAACTACACCTCTTTGACATGATTGACAGGAAAAATAAAAATAGCAGGACTCTCATACAAGCGTAAAATTCTTCTTTACCAGGCTTCCATAGAGCTGCCACTTAAACGGGATAAAAGGCTGACAAGTGCCACCTGATACTCCGGCATTCTTTTTAAACTGCTCGTGCTTAAATCTGCATGCGGGTAATTTCCCTGTAAGCTTCAATAACCTTGTTGGTCAACTGCACGGTAAGCTGCAGGGAAAGCCGGGCCTTTTCCGCCGCAATCATTAGCTGGTGCAGATCTTCTGCTTCTCCGGAAATAAGCCCCTGCAAGGATTTTCCCGCCTCAAGCTGCTCCCGGTTAACTTTCTGCAGGGCCTCCTGGAGAAGCTCTCCGAAGGTGGCAGGGCTGGAGGCCTTCTTTTCCTCTTTTTCCGCTAAGGGCAAAGGAACGACATAAGGATTAATGCGCATAAATACATCCCCTTTTAAATAAAATTAGCCGCGCCCGATTTCCAGAGCTTTGAGGTAGAGGCTTTTGGCCGTATTTATTGCCGTGGTATTAGCCTCATAGGAGCGGGAAGCCGTGATCAGGTCTGTCATTTCCTTGGCCAGGTCAATATTCGGGTAGGCCACCAAACCATCTTCATTGGCGTCGGGATGCTCAGGGTCATATTCCATCCGGGGAGGATTGGGGTCCTCCACCAGGGCTGCCACCCGTACGCCCAGGCCGCGAAAAGACGGCGGCACCTGCCTGACCTGACTAAGCCTCTCTTCAAAAACAACCGTCTTGCGCCGGTAAGGCCCCCCGGCAGCGGTCCTGGTAGTCTGCATATTGGCCAGATTGCTGGCCACGGTATCCACCCGCAGCTTTTCTGCCGTCAGAGCAGACCCGCTGATCTGAAAAGAACGGAAAAGTTCCATTTTTAACGCCTTCCCTCGTTAATTATATAACGCCACCCGGCATAACGATCGCTGATTCTTTGCACCAGAACGTTATAACGTAACTGGTTGCTGACCATGTCCAGCATTTCCTGGTCCAGATCCACGTTGTTCCCGTCAGACCGCCGGGAGGTCTGGCTTTCCACCTTAACCCGGGGTTCCCCGTTTATGTCCCTGCCGGGTAAATGCCGGGGATTGGTTGCCTGCAGAGAAAGTTTCTCCCTGGCCTTGCTGAGCTCTTCGCTGAAAGCCACATAAGATCTCTTGTAACCGGGAGTATTGAGATTGGCAATGTTCTGCGCTGTTACCTTTTGCCGCAAAGCCGCCACATCCAGGCTTTTCACGAGCCCCTTTGTCACCGGATCGTTCCAGAGCATTTTATATCACCTCGAATTCTTAATCCTTACCCGGGATAAACTGGATTTAACATCAGAAAAAAGTAAAAATATGCTAAATTATTGATCGCTTTTTCCAAAATATTCGTCAAAAGGTTAGAAATTCCTGCTTCATACGGCATAGATTTAAAAATTATGGCGATTTATTTTTAATTTTTTCCTGTAAACAAAAAAGCCGGTTTGGACAAGCATCCGGCGTTGAAATTTCCTCATCCCTGAGTTAATCACAAGTTTATCTTGTAATGTTCAATTTATTAAAAACTCCCTGTAAGATTTTTTCCTCCTGTATTTTCCCTTCATAACCGTTGTAATATTTAACCTTTTTATCTTCAAACAGGTTCTCTTCTTCTAGTAGAACTTCCCGGCCACCTCCAGGAAAATCTTGCACTTGCTTTTCCGCACCACCCGAACCTTTGGTTTCTCCCAGCGCCACTTTCCAGGCAGCCCTGAGCTCTAGTAGCATCTTCTCCACGTCGTCCAGGGGTTCTGGATCCTTTTTTATGTTGGCCTCCAGTAAAAGATGGTATATATAATCATAGAGCCGGAAAAGTGCTGTCGCAATCTCTCCTCCTTTTTCAAGATCCAGAGAGACTATTAGTTCGGATACAATATCCCCTACCCGCAGCAGGTTGTTATTGGCACCCTCCAGATCCCTGTCGTGAAGAGATTTCCGGGCCCGTCCCAAAAAACGCAGGGCTCCTTCGTAGAGCATCAGCAAAAGCCTTCCCTGATCCGCCGTCTCCACCCGTACTCTCTGGTAATGCAGATAAGGATTGGGGGCCATAAAAAAATCACTCCTTTTTCTTTACAAGCACTTCTTTTGCAGCCAGGTCTGGTAAAAATTTTACTTCGATTTTTAACTTTAAAAATCCTTTAGCGGCGGGTATCGATAAAAAGGCCGATAATGTTCTGGATCTGAGCGACTACGTTAAGAAGCTTCTCAGGAGGAATCTCCTTGACTATCTCGTTGTCTTTTAGGTTAACAACCTGCACCATAACTCTTTCCGATTCCTCATGGATACGAAAGCGCAGGCTCACATTAAAAGTCTCAGCTGTAATGTTAACCTTTTCCACCGCTTCCTGCAAATCTTCCATATGGGTACGTTCCCACTCCAGGACCTTTTGCTCTCTGCCCATCACTTTGTCCTGCTGCTTTTGTTTTGGATCCTGCCTGTGGCTCTCCTGGACAACTGCCTTCTGGGTCTGATCGTGGATTTTGTTAAGCTGTATAGGATCAATTCCGTCGATCTTCATCTCTGTCACCTCCTTTTTCCTAATATAATTATCGGAAAAAATAACTAGAATTTTAATATCCCTGTATAAAATTAGGGAAAGTTATTCTTGACAACGGGTATTCTAATTCTTATCATAAAAAGTAAGGAATTTATTTTCTTACTTCGGAGGTAAGGCAGCATGAAAGCCAAAATTACATCTAAAGGACAGGTTACCATACCCAAAAAGGTAAGGATATCGCTGGGTTTAAAAACAGGTGACGAAATCGAATTTGAACCTGCAAGCAAAGGATTTATAATCAAAAAAAAGCCTGGAGCATCCCCTTTCGACAGGTATGTTGGTCATCTCAGCTCTAGAAGAGGTGAAGACATTGACTCCATAATTGAGGAGCTCCGTGGTAAATGATTACAGCAGTAGACACCAATATACTCCTTGATATTCTTATACCCGATTCTCCATACCTGCGGTCTTCCAAACAGCTGCTTGATGAAGCATACCGGGAGGGGTTAATTATTATCAGTGAAATAGTGTATGCTGAACTGGCTGTGCAATTTCCTGATCCTGAAGATATAGATGTCTTTCTTAAAGATACAGGTATAGAAGTACTCTCCAGCAGCAAAGAGGTGCTTATAGCTGCGGCAAGAGCATGGTCATCGTTCACCAAGCAGCGGAAAAAAAATCTAAAACTGCAGTGCTCTATCTGTGGCCATGAAGCGGTTATTACCTGCTCGGAATGCGGGGAGCAAATTATAGCCAGACAACATATTCTCAGCGATTTTTTGATCGGCGCCCATGCCTTTCACAATGCAGACTTATTGCTGACCAGAGACCGGAGGTATTACCAGACATACTTCCCTTCACTTAAGATAAAGTCACCTTAACTGGAAATTTTCACAGGAGGAGTAACAGTCCACTTCTGGGAATATTTTCCTGGCAAGCAGGAACCGTCCCCACTTGCCGTCCTCACTTGCTATCCGTCGGGTGTGGAAAATAATTATAGGCACTAAAATATGGAAGCAGCCATTAAATAGTGAATATAAGGGTTCTTCAAGGCAAATTTAAGGATTTTCGCAGGA
>JAGVAS010000176.1 GCA_020060185.1 Desulfovibrio sp.
AATATATTAGACAAACATTTATTATTATGATATCATCGTTTTGAAAATGAAAAATGAATCTATATTTATAAACACTCCTGGTGCCCGTTTTGGGAGAATAGGGAAGTTTAGCCATTGTGTTTGGTTAAAAACGCGGTCCCGCCGCTGTAGTAGGGAACGAAAGCTCAATTGACCACTGGTTCTTGCCGGGAAGGTGAGCGAGTAGGAAGCCCTGAGCCAGAAGACCTGCCGGGAGGTGTGCTTTCAGCCCTCGTGGAAAGGGGTGATAAAGTAGAGGATGATGGTAAAGTTCTCTTACATAAGGGAGCTTTATTTTTTTTTACTAACAAAGGAGGGTTTTTATGTCTACCAGGAGAATGGTAAGAATAGGAATTTTTGTGGCTCTCAGTGTAGTTGGTGCCTTTTTAAAAATACCCAGCCCTACAGGCACGGTGGCCCTGGACTCTGCCCCGGGCTATTTTTGTGCGGCTGCTTTTGGCGGGGGGGAGGCTGCTCTGGTTATTGCCCTGGGTCATTTAGCGTCTTCACTAATAGCCGGTTTTCCTTTGACATTGCCAATTCATTTGTTAATTGCCGTTCAAATGGCTGCTTATGCTTATCTTTTTGGTTTTTTGTTGCGTAAGTCCAACGCTTACATGGCGGTGACATTAACAACGCTGGCCAACGGTATCTTTGCTCCTCTTACGATGGTACCTTTTTATGGCTGGGGGTTCTTCCTGGGAATGCTTTTGCCCTTACTGGTAGGATCCCTGGTCAATGTTTTATTGGCCTACCTGGTCTTTACCAGAGTCAAGAAAGCCGGTGTAAATATTGCTGCAAACTCGTAGAGTTAGAGACTTAACCCTGGTGGAATTAACCGGTACTGCAATCGTCATAGCTTGCGATTCTTCAGGGGGTATCGGCAGCAAACCTCTGGACCGGTTAAATGTTCCCGGGGAAATAGTAGGGAGAATGATCGCCGCCGTGCCTTTAATGGAGGTAATGGCCAGCGGGGCGACTCCGGTAGCTGTTATCAACACGTTGAGCGTTGAAATGGAGACAACGGGAATTTCGATTATTAATGGTATCAGGCAGGCCGTGGAAGAAGCGGGGCTCCCTGCAGCGGTGATTAACGGCAGCACGGAGGAAAATATTCCTACTGACCAGACCGGTTTGGGCGTTACCGTCATAGGGACGGCAAGTCCTGCAGAGCTGAAATTGGGCTCTTCCCGGCCGGGTGATCTAGTCTACGTACTGGGAAAACCTTTGGTGGGTAAAGAAGTTTTAGAGTTTAAGGAAGAGGCTGCCCAAATAAGCACTCTCCGTAGATTACTCACAGTTCCCGGAGTGCACGAGATATTACCGGTTGGTTCCAGGGGAATTCTTTATGAGCTGGAACAGTTGGCCGGTCCGGTAGAACTCGGTACGGAAATATTTGCTACCGCCGGCAATCTGGATTTAAAAAAGTCCGCCGGACCGGCGACGTGCCTTTTGGTAAGCATGGAATACGCATACCAGAGCTGTCTAAAGGACTTCGCCGTGCCGGTAACCCTTCTGGCCAGACTAACTGACTCGCCAAACCCCTGATAACCCGGATAACTCCGGAAAAAACACCCCGGATAACCCGGCTAAAAAACACACCCTGGCTAAAAAACAGTTGACAAAGTAAAAGCCCTGTGCTAAAATTGGCTCAAATTTAACTGGCCAAAGACAGTGAAAGAGGAAAGTAAGCTGGTGACGTTTTCCACAGAGATGAGAGGGCCGTAGGCTGAAAGCCTCTCGGTATAACAACCAGCCGAAGTTCCCTCGGGAGTTGTGCGCTGAAGAACCGGAAAGGGTTGAGAAGCAGAACGGCAGCACCGGTTAGAGAGCGGTTCGCTAATAACGAATTAAGTAAAGCGAAAACCGGTTGTTAACGTAACGGTCAGTAGGCGTGGACGGACACTTCCACCGTTAAAAGGAAGGGGGTATAAGGCTGGATTGTTTTCAGTCCGTACCTGACACCACTGCTGAAAAGCACGACTGTTTGGTAAGGGGTATCGGGCGGAAAATTCCGGTCCGTATTCTGATATGAGGGGGGCATCAGGTGCCCAACCGGGGTGGTACCGCGTGAAGCCAAAGCTTCCGTCCCTAGGGACGGAAGCTTTTTAATTAGGTAGATTTCTTTTACGGATTTTAAAAAATCGGAAGGGATGATCGGAAAATGGAGATCACCATTAAACCTGTCGAGAGGGTCGAGGGTCAGATCAGGGTGCCGGGAGATAAATCTATTTCGCATCGGGCCTTGCTCTTTTCTTCTTTGACAGAGAACACCGTAGAGATTGAAGGCCTTCTCGAGGCGGGGGATACTTTATCTACACTAAACTGTTTAAAGCAGCTTGGTGCCGAGTTTGAGGGGGACGGGGAAAAATTAACAGTAAAAGGAAAAGGCCTGCGCGGCTTTAAAGAGCCGGACAATGTTCTGGACGCAGGAAACTCGGGGACCACAGCGCGCCTTCTCACGGGGCTGCTGGCAGGGCAGCCGTTTCACTCCACGCTGACAGGAGACGGTTCTCTGAGAAAACGTCCCATGCAAAGAGTAACAGAACCCCTGAAGCAGATGGGCGCTTCCATCAGCGGCAGGCATAACGGCGAGCTTCTGCCCCTGTCCATCAGAGGATATGATCTGCTTCCCATTAACTACACCCTGCCGGTTGCCAGCGCCCAGGTAAAGTCTGCCCTTCTCATTGCCGCCCTTTACAGCCGGGGGACGTCTGAAATTATAGATCGCTATAACACCAGGGATCATACGGAAAGGGTCCTGCGTTACCTGGGTGCCGATATCAAAAAGCTGGGGAAACACCACATCATCCTTAAAAGCCCGGTCAAACTGAAGGGCGAAAGATTTCGTATTCCCGGTGACATTTCAGCAGCGGCCTTTTTTATCGTGGCGGCAACACTGGCACCCCGCGGGGAGTTGTATATTGAAGATGTGGGTATTAACCCTTCCAGGACCGGCATTCTGGAGGTACTGCAAAGCATGGGAGCCGAGATCAGCATCTTGAACAAAAGAGAGTACAACTACGAACCGGTTGCCGATCTGCTTGTAAAAGGCGGTAGAAATTTAAAGGGAACGGAAATAACCGGCGAAATGATCCCGCGGGTAATAGACGAGATACCTGTCCTTGCTGTGGCTGCCCTTTTTGCGGAAGGAGAAACGGTCATTAAAGGGGCTGCAGAACTGCGGGTTAAAGAATCCGATCGCCTGAAATCCATCACCCTTGAACTGCAGAAGATGGGGGCGCTGGTAGAAGAACTGCCCGATGGGCTCATAATCCAGGGCAGCACCAAACTTTCCGGCGCCCGTTGTGAAAGCCACGGCGACCACCGTATCGCCATGGCCCTGGCCACGGCCGCTCTTTTTGCGGAGAGCGAGTCGGTGATCAATGGGATAGAAGCAGTACAGATTTCATTTCCCGGTTTCTTTGACATGATGAGCGGACTTGCTTCTTAATTTTTTTATCGAAAGGGAAAAGAATAGACAAAATTTCTCCAAGGCTCACCCTGGACATGGCTCCGGCTGCTGGGGGGAGATCTGGCCCACCAGATCTGGCCCACCAGCAGCCTGTGTTTAAAATTAGGATAACCGGCGGGAATCCTCGGGGTTTATTGACCCCGTGAGGATGTCACAGTAAGAGGAATATAAGATACTGGAAGATCATTTCTTTAAAGCCCTGAAGTTTTGACGCTCCCAGATCTGATACTTCAGGATTGTCTGCTTTAAACTGTTCCCGTGTCCGGTAATACTTGCTTTCAATTTTTCTTGAAGCCGACGGGTCTACTTTGTAATCTTCCTTGTTAAACGCCAGACCGGCTGTTTCTCCCGCATTGGTGTAAACTCCGTAATCCCGCGCATATTCTGTTACTGCACAAAGATTTTCCAACTTAATGTCGTTGATTGTTAATGGGTTTTTATCTGTGCTGGAGTAGTATTTTCCACCCGGAGCCAATATATCGAGCATCTCCTTGGCTTTATCCAGACATTGTTCTTTTTATGAGTCTTCAGTATTGTTACGGGATCTAAGCCTGTTATGATATGTTTCTTGCCCAGTTTTTCTTTAATTAGTTTGGGATCGCCGTACTCAAACATTAGCCTTGTGTCGGTCGACAGCTCGTATAGATAATCAAGGTATCTGTCCCAGTTATCTTCGCAGAATAATTGACAGTGTATACCCATCAAAGCATATTCATCAATCATTCTTTTAAAACTTGGCCACCATTAAGTGCCAGGCAGCATGTTACTCCCGAACTGTTGGAAAATTATATTAGACAAACTTTCTTTATTATGATATAATCTTTTACGAAAAAACTAAATAGTTCAACAGGGTGTGAGGAGCACTTAAAAAGGGAAGCCGGTGAAAATCCGGTGCGGTCCCGCCACTGTAAGTGGGAGCTTTCCTCCAAGATACCACTGGCCCTGAAGGGGCTGGGAAGGCTGAGGACAGCGATGAACACGAGCCAGGAGACCTGCCTTGTTGAGACTTCGGCCCCCTTCGGGTGAGAGGGTAAGTCGAGTGGTATGTCCACGCGGTTTTTCCTCGTGGCATTTTTATTAGGAACGGTTACTTCTCTTCTCTTTTTTCGAAGGCAGGAGCTTTTTTTAAAATATGGAAGGTGAAAAAAAGATGGAAAATTTTAGGGACGCCGGGGGGCACGGTGGTGATCTCCTGGCAGCGGCCTCCGAGTTTGGTATCAGGTCGGAAGAATTCTGCGATTTCAGCAGCAATGTTAACCCCCTGGGACCGCCTCCGGGGCTGGAGGAGGAGCTAAAAGCGAATCTCCACGAGATTTGCCGCTATCCTACCCCCCAGGCCAGGGATTTTCGGGCGGGGCTGGCCGCCTGCCTGGATTTCCCTGAAGAGCGGATTTTAATCGGCAATGGTGCCAACGAGCTTATCCATCTCCTTTTCCTCTGGATCAAGCCGCAAAAAGTTCTTATTCCCTACCCTGCTTTTTCGGAATATGCCAGGGCGGCCAGGCTGGCAGGGGCGGCAGTAGAAGGTTTTCCTCTCCCGCTGGATGCTACTCTTGATACAAGAAGCCTTATTAAAAGCCTGGCAGGAGTTGATCTTTGTATTTTCTGCAGCCCTAACAATCCCACAGGTTTTTTTTACCATGAAGATCTTCTGGAAGAGGTAGTTTGTGAAGCCGGAAAAAAGGGGGTATTGTTTTTTCTCGATGAAAGTTTTTTAGCTTTTACGGGGAAACCGGCAGCGGAGAGTTTTTCCCGCTCAGGTTACTCCAATCTCTGGGTGGTTACTTCTCTGACAAAGTTATGGGCACTGCCAGGGCTGAGACTGGGTTTTCTCACCGGGCCGCGGGATGGAATAAAGAGCCTTACGCAAAACGGCGATCCCTGGAGAGTTAATGCCCTGGCCCAGCGGGCTGGCCTCTACTGCCTGTCTTGCACGAATTACCTGCAGCAATCAGTTGACCTGGTAAGAAAAGAGCGTGAGTTTCTTTTATGGCACTTGCAGGATATTAAGGAGCTTAGGGTTTTTCCCGGAGAAGCTAACTTTTTGCTTTTAAGAGGTGAAAAAGCCGGTTTCTCCAGTGCGGACATTTACCGTTACCTGGCCTCCCGCGGTATTTTAATCCGCAATGCGGAAAATTACCCCGGCCTTGATCAACGTTATTTTCGTATAGCGGTTCGCCGGCGGGAAGACAATGTGCGTTTGCTTCAAGAACTGCAGAATTATTTTTCTAACTATGAAAGTTAAAGGAAGAGTATGCATGAAAAATTTTTGCCCCGTTTCTCTTGATCTCCGGAAAAAAAAATGTCTTATTGTCGGTGGAGGGCAGGTAGCTTTTCGTAAAGTGAAAACTCTGCTTCTCTGCCAGGCCCGGGTTCTTGTTGTAAGCCCTGTCATCAGCTCCGGTCTACGCAGCCTGGCCGAAAGCGGTATGATTGAGCACCTGTCCGAACCCTATAACCCGTCACACCTGGAAGGAGTTTTTTTAGTAGTTAGTTCCACTAATGATGAGGATACCAACCGCCTCGTAGCCGGGGACTGTTTTTCCAGGAATATTCTCATTAACACTGTTGATAACCCTTCCCTGTGTAATTTCTTTTTCCCCTCCCTGGTGGACAGGGGACTTTTAAGTATTGCCATCTCTACTGAAGGAAAAAGCCCTGCTTTGGCCCGTTTGCTGAAGGAAAAGCTGGAGGAAATATTTGATGAGGATTACGGAAATTTCATAGAATTTCTTGGAAACTTGCGCCCGCGGATCATGAGGGAAGTTCCGGGGTTGCAGGAAAGAAAAAGCATCTTCAGGGAGCTGGCAGGGGATGATTTTTTTAACCTTTACAGGACTCTGCCGGCAAAGGAGCTGGAAAAAAAGGTTGCAGAGATCATCGCCCGCTACCGGGTTGGAAGATTGGACGAAAATTAAAACAGGAGGCAGTTTTCATGGACAAAGTGGTGGTCGGCAGCCGGGACAGCGAGCTGGCCTTATTGCAGGCCGGCCAGGTCATTTCCAGGTTGAAAGAGGTTGCACCACATAAAGAATTTATTTTAAAAAAGATCAAAACTAAAGGCGATAAAATTCTTGATGTATCCCTGGTCAAACTAGGGGATAAAGGTCTTTTCGTTAAGGAGATCGAAATTGCTCTTCTGGAAGGAGAGATTGACCTTGCCGTGCACAGTATGAAGGATGTTCCTACAACAATATTGCCCGGCTTGCATCTTGCCGCTGTTACGGAACGTGAAGACCCCCGTGATGTGGTTGTCGGGGATCCATGTAAAAAACTGGCTGATTTGCCCCCAGGGGCCAGAGTAGGCGCCGGCAGTTTACGGCGCATCGCCCAGCTCCTGCATTTTCGTCCCGATTTGCATTTTGAGCCCGTTCGGGGGAATATCGATACCCGCCTGCGGAAATTTAAAGAAGTCAACCTTTCAGCCCTTATCCTGGCTTATGCCGGGATGAAGCGTTTGGGGTGGCTGGAATATGTTACGGAAATCATTCCCGTTGAGGTCTGCCTTCCCGCCGTGGGGCAGGGGGCCCTGGGGATAGAGACCCGCAAGGGCGATAAGGAAACGACGGAGCTTGTTTTGCCTCTCAATCACCACCCTACTCACCAGGCGGTGGTAGCAGAGCGGTCTTTCCTGCGCAGGCTTGAAGGAGGGTGCCAGGTTCCCATCGGGGCCCTGGCAGAAGTAGAGGGAGATGAACTGCTCCTGCAGGGGGTCATTGCTTCCCTGGATGGGAGCACCATACTGCGAGGTGAAGTGCGGGGAATGGTTGACTATGCCCGGGAAATCGGTGTAAACCTGGCGGAGAGGCTTCTTTCCACCGGGGCGGCAGATATTTTAAAACAGGTTAGACGGGAGTTTAAGGCCGATGCAGGAGAGCAGTAAGGGCGCTGGAGAAAAGGGAAATAAAAAAACGGGTAAAGTGTACCTCGTGGGAGCAGGTCCCGGAGACCCCGGCCTGATAACCCTCAAGGGCCTAAAATGTATAGCCAAAGCTCATGTCCTTATTTATGACCGGCTCATCAGCAGCCACCTTCTAAGCTACGCCCACCCGGAGGCCTGGTTAATCTATGCCGGAAAACAGCCTGACCGGCACACCCTGGCGCAGGGGGAGATTAACAGGCTTCTTGTGGAATGGGCTTTAAAAGGTTATACGGTTACCCGGCTAAAAGGCGGGGATCCTTTTCTTTATGGCCGGGGCGGAGAAGAGGCCGAATTTCTGTCAGAGAATAATATTCCCTTTGAAATAGTCCCGGGGATTACCTCGGCCATTGCTGCCCCCGCTTATGCCGGGATCCCGGTAACACACCGGAATTTCACTTCCAGTTTTGCTGTTATCACCGGCCACGAGGACCCCAGTAAAAACCAGGGCGGCATTGCCTGGGACAAAATAGCTACCGGGATAGGGACCCTGGTCTTTCTCATGGGAGTGGGCAACCTGCCTTTCATTGTGCAGAAGCTTGTAGAAAACGGGCGCTCCCCTGCTACTCCCGCGGCGCTTATTTACAGGGGAACAAGTCCTGAACAGCGGGCTGTAACCGGCTGCCTGGGAGATATCGTGGAGAGAGCCCGCTCTATAAATTTTAAACATCCCGCCGTTATTGTTGTGGGTGAAGTAGCCGCTTTGCGCGATAAGCTCCGCTGGTTCGAGGACAGGCCTTTTTTCGGGAAGCGTATTGTTGTTACCCGATCCCGGGAGCAGGCCGGGGTTTTAGCGGAAAAAATCCTGGAGCTTGGAGGAGAACCTTTTGAATTCCCTGTTATTGAAATTCTTCCCCCACAAAACTATGCTCCTCTGGACAGAGCCATCGAACAGATCCATACCTACCACTGGTTAATTTTTACCAGCGTTAACGGTGTAAAATTCTTCTTTGAGCGCCTGCGCTATCATAAGCGGGATATCAGGGATTTAAAAGGCTTGCACCTTTGTGCCATTGGCCCTCGCACCAGGGAAACCCTGGAGGAAAAGGGTCTTTTGGTGGAATATGTCCCCCCGGAATACCGGGCGGAGGCGATTATTAAGGGGCTGGCAGGGGTTTTAAAGGCCGGTGAAAAGGTGCTCTTGCCCCGTGCTCACATGGCCCGCAAAGTTCTTCCTGAAAAGCTGGCTTCCCTGGGGGCTGTAGTTGACAGCGTGGAGACATACCGCACCGTGCGGGGAAACGGGGACGTTGAGCTTTTACGGCAGATGCTGGAAAAGAAAATGATCCATGCCATTATTTTTACAAGTTCTTCTACCGTCACCAATTTTGTGGAACTCCTCGCCGGGAACGGGGAAAGAGGGGATTATCTTCAACAAATGCTTGAAGGTGTTACCCTGGCCAGTATCGGCCCTGTTACCACTGAAACATCCCGGAAGGAAGGTCTTAGGATTGACGTGGAAGCCTCCGAGTACACCATTGACGGGCTGCTGGCGGCCCTCCTGGCTTTTTTCCAGTCCAAGCCTGCTCAATCCTGAAATTTTTAAAGTGTATCTTTTTTTAAATCTGTTGATATGCTAAGGAGGGAGTAACTATGGGTTTTCCCCAGCAAAGGCCCCGCCGCCTGCGCCGGACAGAAATGCTGCGACAAATGGTGCGGGAAACCCGACTGGAGGTTAAGGATCTTGTTTATCCCCTTTTTGTTACCGGCGGTCATGGCGTTAAGGAGCACATCGGTGCTATGCCCGGTATTTTCCGGATGTCCGTAGAAAATATCTGCAAGGAGGTAAAGGAAGCTAAGGATCTCGGTATCCCGGCCGTTCTTCTCTTCGGTATCCCCACTTACAAGGATCCTGTGGGGAGTTCGGCTTCTGATCCGGACGAACCGGTACAGCAGGCCATCAGGGCTATCAAAGATGAATACCCTGAAATAATTGTCATAACCGATGTCTGCCTCTGCGAGTATACGGATCACGGGCACTGCGGTATCGTTAAAGACGGGGAGGTTCTGAACGATGCCACTCTGGAAATTCTGGCTGAAGTGGCCCTTTCCCATGCTGCTGCCGGCGCCGATATTGTCGCCCCTTCAGATATGATGGACGGGCGGGTGGCTGCCTTGCGCCAGGCTCTGGACGGGGAAGGGTACTCCCATATCGCCATTATTTCCTATGCTGTCAAGTATGCTTCTGCTTTTTACGGGCCTTTCAGGGAGGCGGCCGGTTCTGCTCCCCAGTTCGGCGACCGTTGCTCGTACCAGATGGACCCGGCCAATATACGCGAAGCTTTAAAGGAAACCTTTCAGGATCTGGCTGAGGGCGCCGATGTCGTTATGGTAAAGCCGGCCCTGCCATACCTGGACGTTATCCGGGCGGTCAAAGAAAATACTCATTGTCCCGTGGCAGCTTATAATGTCAGCGGTGAGTATGCCATGCTCAAGGCGGCGGCTGCCAATGGCTGGCTGGACGAAAAAAAGGCTGTTCTGGAAAAGCTCCTCGCGATCAAAAGAGCCGGAGCTGATTTAATCTTTTCCTACCACGCCAAAGATGCGGCGCGGTGGCTGGTGGATAACCCTGCTGTTGAGCGATAAAATTAAAAGGAGGCATTTTTGTTGAGAGTAAAATCCCAAAACCTCTTTGCCCAAGCCAAGCAATATATACCGGGGGGTGTAAACAGCCCTGTGCGGGCCTTTAAGGCTGTCGGAGGGCCGCCCCTTTTTATGGAGAGCGGAAAAGGCAGCAAATTGTTCGATGTTGACGGGAATGCCTACATAGACTACGTCTGCTCCTGGGGGCCTCTTATCCTGGGGCATGCCCATCCTCGTATTCTGGAGGTTATCAGGGAGACGGCCGCCCGGGGAACCAGCTTTGGGGCCCCGACTGCCCTGGAAACAGAAATGGCCCGACTGGTTGTGGAGGCGGTTCCCTCCGTGGAAATGGTAAGGATGGTTAATTCAGGCACAGAAGCCGTTATCAGCGCCCTTCGGCTGGCCCGCGGTTATACCGGGAGGAACAAGGTTGTCAAATTTGCCGGCTGCTACCACGGTCATGGAGACAGCCTGCTTATTAAAGCCGGTTCAGGAGTTTCTACATTGAGCCTCCCTGACAGTTCCGGTGTTACCCCCGGAACTGCCCGGGATACCGTCATCGCTCCCTATAATGACCTGGAATATGTTAAAGGGATCTTTGCACAGGCTGGTGAAGAAATAGCGGCTGTTATCCTGGAACCGGTCGCAGGTAATATGGGACTGGTTTTACCAAAGGACGGCTTCCTGGAGGGCCTGCGGGAAATTACGAGCAATTACGGCGCCCTGCTCATCTTTGACGAGGTAATAACGGGCTTTCGCCTTTCTTATGGCGGTGCCCAGCAGTATTTCCAGGTTACCCCGGATCTTACTACGCTGGGGAAGATTATCGGCGGAGGACTGCCCGTAGGGGCATACGGCGGCAGAAAGGAAATTATGGAGATGGTAGCGCCTTCCGGTCCTGTTTATCAGGCCGGGACTCTCTCGGGCAACCCCCTGGCCATGGCCGTGGGCATTGAGACCTTAAAGATGCTGAATGAACCGGGAGTCTACCGGATACTTGAAGAAAAAACTGAAACTTTAACCCGCGGTATTGCTGCTGCTGCCAGCACCTGCGGTGTACCGGTATGGATTAATCGCATCGGCTCCATGTTTAGCGTTTACTTTACTTCTGACGAGGTTTACGATTTTGCTGCTGCTGCCCGTTCAGACCTGGAAAGCTTTAAGGTTTATTTCCAAATTCTCCTTGAAAACGGCGTTTATATTGCACCTTCCCAGTTTGAAACGTGTTTTCTTTCCCTGGCCCACAGCGAGGAAGATCTGGAGAAAACCGCTGCTGCTGCGGAAAAAGCTTTTGCCGCTGTAAAAGCAAGGGGGAAAGGAGATGAAGGCTAAGTACTCCCTAACATAAATACGATTACGATTTTTAATATACAAAAGACCCAACAAAAGCTTGCATTAACGAAAGCTCAAAAAAGATGATATGTCACCGTAATTATGTTTTAGAGCACTAAGCTTTCGATTCGTTTAAAATAACTAAAGTCATGTTTTGCACTAATATCAGGAATCTAGACAAATTTATACATAATATGATAAAACATTATTATAAAACAAAGAAAATATAAACGATAAAGGCAAAACTACCGAAAGGTAGTGACGCAAAGCTATAGGGGCTAATACGAACCATAAGTGCCAGCCAGCTGCCGTTGCATAAATAAAAATGCTCACCTTATAGGTCCCATTGTAGTCACAAAAAGTGATAAAAACAAGATTATTGAACTGAATTGGAATAAAGCTTTTGATGTTTACAAGGAAATTGTAGAAGGG